>QHXZ01000141.1:6978-11712 GCA_003223165.1 Acidobacteriota bacterium | reverse complement strand
CCTGACCACGGCGTTCGCGGCCAACAGCGTCTATCGCGATTTCGAGAGCCAGGCGGACGCGATCTTCTTCTCGCTGCCGCTGCGTAAGGCCGACTACCTGTTCGGACGCCTCTCCGGGTCCCTGGCGGTGTCCTGGCTGGTCTACCTCGCCGTGCTGCTCGCGGTCGCGATCGGGGGTCTCATGCCCTGGCTGGAACCCGAGCGGATCGGGCCGTTCCGGCTCGCACCCTATGCCTTCTCCATGCTGGCCTTCGTGCTCCCGAACGTCATCATCACCGGGGCGATCTTCTTCGCGCTTGCGACGCTGACCCGAAGTCTCCTCTACACCTACGCCGGCGTCGTGGTGTTCTTCGTGGGCTACGCCATCTCCGGCATCTTCCTGGGCGACCTCGAGAATCGCGACCTCGCGGCACTCGCGGACCCTTACGGCTTCGGGGCGTTCGAGCTGGTGACCCGCTACTGGACCGTCACCGAGAAGAACCTCGGACAGATGCCGCTGCGGGGCGTCCTCCTATGGAACCGGGTGCTGTGGCTGGCGATCGCGGCCGCCGTCCTGGTCTTCACCTGGGCGCGCTTCCGCTTCACGACGGCCGGAAGCGGCGCCGCGCGACGCCGGCGCTCGCGGCCGGCCGCCGAGGCGCCGGCCCCGGCCGCGCCCGCGGGCCAGCCGCCCGCCGTCGATCCGCGCTTCGGTCCCGCGACGGCCTGGGCCCAGTTCCTGCACCAGACGCGCCTCGAGGTGGCCGGAGCGCTGCGCGGCGTTCCCTTTCTGATCATGCTGTTCGCCGGGCTGTTGAACGTCTTCGGATCGGTCTACTCCCTGGACGATATCTACGGCACGAAAATCTATCCCGTCACGAACCTGATGCTGCGGGGGATCTCGGGCTCCTTTCTGCTGTTCGTCTTTCTCATGCTCACCTTCTACAGCGGCGAGCTGGTGTGGCGCGAGCGCAATCTTCGGATGTCCGAGCTGTTCGACGCCCTGCCGGTCCCCACCTGGGTGGCGTGGGCCTCCAAGCTGTCCGGCCTCCTGGCGATCCTCGCGACGATGCTCGCCGTGGTCCTGCTGGTGTGCGCCGGCATCCAGGCGTCCGCGGGGTTCACGCACTTCGAGATCCCGCTCTACCTGAAGGGCCTGTTCCTGGTCGCGATGCCCCAGTTTCTGTTCTACGCGGCCCTCTGTCTCTTCGTGCAGGTGATGCTGGACAACAAGTTCGTGGGGTGGCTGGCGTCGAGCCTCTTCTACATCGCGGGCTTCATTTTGCCCGCCCTCCGGCTCGAGCACCACCTGTACCGCTTCGGCACCGCCCCCGACGCCCCCTACTCCGACATGAACGGCTACGGTCACTTCGTGCAGCCGCTGGCCTGGTTCGATCTGTACTGGGGTCTGGTGTGCGTGGGGCTGGTCGTGGTGGCGCACCTGTTCTGGATNNNNCGCCTGCGGATGGCGCGCCGGCGGCTGACGCGTCCCGCGCTGACGGCCCTCCTGGCCGCGGCCGCGGGGGCCGTCGCCGTCGGCGGGTTCATTTACTACAACACGAACGTCCTGAACCGGTACCTGCCGACCAAGACGCGCTACGATCGCCAGGCCGCGTACGAGAAGAAGTACCGGAAGTACCTCGGCCTGCCGCAGCCGCGCGTCACCGACGTCGAGGCCGACGTCGACATCCATCCCGAGACCCGGACGGTCGCCATCCGCGGCCGCTACACTCTGGCCAACAAGACGGGCGCACCCATCGATCGGCTGCACCTGTACCTGAACCCGGAGGTCGTCATCCACACCCTCGAGCCGGCCGGAGGCCGTCTCGACATGGAAGACAAGGACCTCGGCTACCGCATCTACCGCCTCGACCCGCCGCTCGCCCCGGGGGCCACGATGCCGGTGACCTACGACCTGGGGATCGAGAACCGCGGCTTCGTCAACAACGGCAGCCGCAACGAGATCGCCTATAACGGCACCTTCTTCAACAGCGACGACTTCTTTCCGCACCTGGGGTACACGCGGCGCGTCGAGCTGGACGACCCGAACGAGCGCCGCCGGCGGGACCTGCCGCCGGTGCAGCGCTTCCCGAAGATCGACGACACGGCCGCGCGCGCCGACAACTACCTCTCCAGCGAGGCGGACTGGGTGCGGTTCGCGACCACGGTCAGCACGAGCCCTGACCAGATCGCCATCGCCCCGGGATACCTGAAGCGCGCATGGACCGAGAACGGCCGCCATTACTTCCGCTACGAGATGGACTCCCCCATCTTCGACTTCTTCGCCTACCTCTCGGCCCGGTACGCCGTCAAGCGCGACCACTGGAACGACGTGGCGATCGAGGTCGACTACCACCCCAACCATCCCTACAACGTCGACCGGATGATCGCCGCCGTGAAGAAGTCCCTGGACTACTTCACGACCCAGTTCGGCCCCTACCAGCACCACCAGGTGCGCATCGTGGAGTTCCCGCGCTACGCCCGCTTCGCCCAGTCGTTCCCGAACACCATCCCGTTCTCGGAGAGCATCGGCTTCATCGCCCGGCTCGACGACCGCCCGGACGCCATCGACTACGTGTCCTACGTGACCGCCCATGAAGTCGCGCACCAGTGGTGGGCGCACCAGGTGATGGGCGGCAACGTGCAGGGGGCGACCCTTCTGTCGGAGACGATGTCCCAGTACTCCGCCTTGATGGTCATGGAGCACGAGTATGGACCCGAGAAAATGCGCCGCTTCCTGAAGTACGAGCTGGACCGGTACCTGCAGGGGCGCGGCGGGGAGCGAATCGAGGAGCTGCCGATCTACCTGGTCGAGAACCAGGACTACATTCACTACCGCAAGGGCAGCCTGGTCATGTACGCTCTGAAGGACTCCATCGGCGAGGAAGCGCTCAACCGGGCCCTCGCCGCGTACGTCAAGGCGGTGGCCTTCCAGAAGCCGCCGTATACCTACACGCTGGAGTTCCTCGATTTCATCGGCAAGGCCGTGCCCCCCGATCGGCAGGCCATCCTCGACGACCTGTTCCGGACCATCACGCTGTACGAGAACAAGGCCGCCAAGGCGACCTGGTCGAAGCGCGACGACGGCAAGTACCTGGTGCGGATCGAGGTCGCCGCCGCGAAATTCCGGGCCGACGGCAAGGGACGGGAGACCTCCGTGCCCCTGGACGACTGGATCGACATCGGGGTCTTCGGCGCACGCGATCCCAAAGGCCCCTCCGAGGGCCCTCTGCTGGCCATGGAGAAGCGCCACATCGCAAGCACCGGCGCGACGTTCGAAATGGTCGTCGACCGGGAGCCGAGGAAGGCGGGCATCGACCCGTTCAACAAGCTGATCGATCGCGATCCCGACGACAACCTGGTGGCGGTCAAAGCCGCCGCTTTCCCCGAGCGGCGCGCCGGAAACTGACGCGCCCCCTCCTCAGGGCGGCACGAGCCCCGGCACGCTCCCGGTCTTCGGCTCAGTCGCGCAGGAAGTGGCAGGTGTAGCCGCCGGGGTTCTTCTCCAGGTAGTCCTGGTGGTAGTCCTCGGCCGGCCAGAAGTCGGAAGCGGGGACGATCTCGGTCACGATCGGGCGCTTCCACTTTCCCGAGGCATCGACGCGCGCCTTCACCGCCTCCGCCGTCTTGCGCTGCGCCTCGCCGATGTAGAAGATGGCCGAACGGTACTGGGCGCCGGTGTCGTTGCCCTGCCGGTTGGGCGTCGTCGGATCGTGCATGCGGAAGAACCAGCCCAGGAGATCTTCGTACGACAGGCGCTCCGGATCGAAGACCACCCGGATCGACTCGGCGTGGCCGGTCCTGCCGCTCTTCACCTGCTCGTAGGTGGCGTGGGGCACCTTGCCCCCGGTGTAGCCGACCTCCGTGGCCAGCACTCCCGGGATCTTGCGGATGATCTCCTGCATGCCCCAGAAGCAGCCGCCCGCGAGCAGCGCCACCTCACGCCGGCCCGGCTTCCCGTCCGGCGCGTTCCCTTTCCGCGCGGCAGGTACGCCGGGCGCCGCGAAGAGCGGCAGGTACTTCCCGTATCCCTCCGCGGCGAGCCGTTCGACCGGCACGAAGCGCAGGGCCGCCGAGTTCATGCAGTAGCGTTGCCCGGTCGGCGCGGGGCCGTCGTCGAACAGGTGGCCCAGGTGGGAACCCGCCTGCCTGGAGCGCACTTCGACGCGGCTCATCCCGAGGGTGCGGTCCTCGTGCGTCGCGAGCGCGTCCGGCTCGAGCGGGCGGGTGAAGCTTGGCCAGCCGGTCCCCGAGTCGTACTTGTCGAGCGAGGAGAACAGCGGCTCGCCCGACACGACATCGACATACAGGCCGGGCTGCTTGTTGTTCCAGTACTCGTTCCGGAAGGCCGGCTCGGTCCCCTCCTTCTGGGTGACCTGGTATTGCGTCGGCGTCAGCCGCTTCCTGATCTCCTCGTCGGAGGGCTTCACATATCCCTTCATCTCTCCTCCCTCCCGCGGCGCCGCCGGGGATGATCCGGCCTCTCCCTGCGCCCCCCCCGCGCAGGCCGGTATCGCCAGCAAGCCGGCCAGGGCGAAGCAGATCGCCCCGCCGGTACGCCACGACAGCAGCCCCTCGCCGCCTCCGGAGTCTTCGGAGGGGCGATGGCGGGACGGGCGCTCCATCGAAGCGGGCATCCCTGGTTCCTTTCCCATCGGGTCGTCCACGGACATGCGGCTTTGATGCCGGCCGCGCCCGCCCGGATTCAGAGGCCGGCGCTGCGCTACGACCCGGCGGAATGCCTGCATGATACAC
>QHXZ01000141.1:0-6972 GCA_003223165.1 Acidobacteriota bacterium | reverse complement strand
CCGGGGATCGGGGTAAATAGGGGGATCTCAAGACCGCGCACCAGGATCCCAGCGCTGCCGTCCGGGACGGAGACGTTGGATGCCGACCGCAGTCCGATGCCACGGGCCGCGCCCCCCTCCGCGGACCCCCTGCCGCCTCGAATCCACGATCCAGGTCCGTCCAGTCCATACCCCAACTGGAGTGTATCCATCCTGGAAGGAGAGCGCCTCATGAGGAACAGAGCCACGGTCTTGCACACTCCGCTCGCCGCCCTGGTCCTACCGATGCTTCTCGCCGTCACGCCGGCCCTCGGCGCCGACGGCTCCGCCGGCAAAGGATCGCGGCTCACCGAAATGCCGATGCACGTGCAGACGGAGGGCACGAGCTACAACGAGTACCGTCAGCACCAGGCCGAACTGCAGACGCGGCTGGCCGGGAGCCTGCCTGCGGCGGCGCTCGGCGCGCCGGTCCGGATCGAGCTCACGCGGCAGGAGATCGACGGCATCGAGAAAACCCCGCACGTCAGCGGCACGCCGCTGACGATCGGCCTCGTCAAGGCCGTGGCCCCGAGAGTCGACCTCGACGGCCTGGAGACCGGCGCCGGCGGCGCCACCCCGCGCAGAGGCCCGGGCGCCATCGCCAGCCCGGCGCGGGACGGCGGCTTCGTCTGGGCGCTGGCGGTCACCTCGGCGAGCGCCGGCGCGATCCGGCTGCACATCGAGAACATGTCGCTGCCGTCCAATGCGGAGCTCTACTTCTACAGCCGCAGCGGCGAGGCGTTCGGGCCGTACCGGAAGGGCGGCCCCAACGGCGACGGCGATTTCTGGACCGACACCCTGTTCGGCATCGAGGGGATCCTGCAGCTTCACCTCCCCGCCTCGGCGACCCCGGCCGACCTGCGCGGGGTCGCGCTGAGCGTGACCGAGGCCGGGATCGTGGCGCCCCGGTTCGCGGGCAGCTTCACGCCCACGCCCGAGGCGGCCATCTGCGGCGATCCCGCCTGCGTCGAGGACGCCTCGTGCACCAGCAACACGCAGGCCAACGCCGCCAAGCTCGCCGTGGCCAAGATGGAGTGGGCCCAGGGCGCCTTCATCTATTCCTGCACCGGCGGCCTGATCTCGGACACCAATCCGGCGCAAGGCAATTTCTTCCTGACCGCCAACCACTGCCTCAGCAAGAACAACACCGCTCGGAACGTGCAGTTCTACTGGCGGTTCGCAACGTCCAGCTGCAACGGATCCTGCCCCAGCAATACGAACTGGCCCTACAAGACGATGGGGGCGACGGTGGCGGCCGCCGGCAAGAAGAGCGATTTCACGCTGCTTCAACTGAACGCCAATCCACCGTCCGGCTCCGTCTTCCTGGGCTGGACGGCCACGGCCGTGGCCAACACGAACGGCGCGCAGCTCTACCGCGTCAGCAACCCTGACTTCGGCCCCCAGGTCTACTCCGAGCACAGCGTCGACACGAGCGCCCCGACGTGCGGGGGCTGGCCCCGCGGCGGCTGGATCTACAGCCGGGACACCTTTGGCGCCATCGACGGCGGGAGCAGCGGCTCGCCCATCATCAACGCCTCCGCGCAGATCGTCGGGCAGCTCAGCGGGACCTGCGGCTCGAACCCGAGCGACCCCTGCTCGAGCGGGCCGGGCGAAGCCAACGCCACGGTGGACGGCGCCTTCGCGGCGTACTTCCCGGTCGTTCAGCCGATCATCAATCCGTAGCCGGAGGGACGGCGGGATCGGGTTCCCTGTAAACCGGTGGCCGGCGATCCGCGATCGCCGGCCACCGGCCCACCCGCCGCCCCATCCTTCACGCCCGACAATCAGGACGAGGAATTTCGCTCGGAAAAGGGAGGTCTTGCCTTACCATCTCCGCCATCCGGCCGGAGCCCCCGGCTCCGTTCCGACGAAGGAGGTGCCGTCATGCCTTTCGGCAGTCTGTGGATCCCCGTGATCGTATCCGCCGTCGTGGTCTTCGTGGCCAGCTCGATCCTCCACATGGCGATCCAGTACCACAAAGCCGACCACAAGCCCCTTCCCAACGAAGACGCGGTGCGCGATGTGCTCGCGAGGGGCAATCTCGCGCCCGGCGTCTACTTCACGCCGCACTGCCCCGACATGAAGCAGTTGAAGGAGCCGGCGATCCAGGCCAAGTTCGAGAAGGGGCCCGTCGCGATCATCACGATCATGCCGAAGGGCGCGCCGGTGATGCAGAAGCACCTGGCGCTCTGGTTCCTCCACGCCGGCGACGACGGGATGCTCGTCATGCGGACGACCGGCACGGTCGCCTTCGCGGCCTACGCCCTGTCGCACGTGAGCGATTCGATCTGGAAGGCCCAGCCGTGGGCCAACACCGGGCGCGCCACCCTCGACGGCGTGATCTACGCCCTGCTGACGGGTCTCACCTTCCGTATGCTGTGGCCGGCGGCGTAACCCCCGGCCGGCCGCGGCGCGGTCCAGGGCCGGAGCGCTACGGCGGCGTCGGACAGGGAGAGGTGTTCGGCGTGAAGCCCCCGCCCGGGGCGGTCCCCAGCGGCCCCTCACCGCAGCTGTTCTCGCCGTCCACGAGGTAGTAGAAGGCGGTTCCGGCTCCCGGCGGGCCCGCATCCTTGGAGAGTGTCGGCCCGTCGCCCGCCGCGTCGCCGCTCTCGTAGCAGGCGTGGTCGTACGGAGAGGGCCGGCTGGCCAGGAAGTTCGCGGGAATCGTGCCTCGGTAGGTGTTGTAGATGGCCGCCGAGGCGATCGCCGACCAGGTGAGCGTCGCGGTCGCGGTCGCCGGATCCTGGGACGCCTGCAGCGTGTCGCCCACGGGGCCGGGGCCCTGGATGGGGGTCCCCGCCAGGCAGGCCCCGGTCCCGGTATCGCACGTCTCGGTGCCGTTGCAGACGAGGCCGTCGTCGCAATCGGCGTTGGTGACGCAGCCGCACCGGAAGGCCCCCCACCAGGTCCCCCAGCGGCCGGTGTTGTTCGTCGGGCACGCGCCACCGCTCTGCTGCCCCGCGAACTCCTGGACCGTCCAGAAGGTCCGGCCGTCCGCGGGGTCGAGTTCGGTCGCGCTGTAGTCTCCCCAGCGGTTGAGCGTCCCCGAGAAGGTCACGTAGTAGGAGTCCACGCCTCCCTTGAGCATTCCCACCGGGGCCATCGTCCCTGCGGTATCGATCGGCCGTCGGGCGGTGTAGAAGGCGCTGCCGAAGGTGCCGGCGTCGCTCCCGGAGAAGCCCAGGGCGACGCACCCCGCGTCGTTGACGGCGATCGAGGGATAGTAGTACCAGCGCACCGGATCGCTGACCCGGCCCTGCTGGGGCACTGTGTTGGAGCCGGCGGTGTTGACCAGAGCCGGGTCGACCTGGTACCACGCGACCTCGCTTTTCCCGACGCCGTCCCTGACCGGGTCGTCCACGTGATGGGTGGTCCAGATCTGGCCGCCGCGCAGGACGACGTTCAGCAGCCTCGTGTCGCCCGTGTCGATCGTCTGCGCGCAGCCCGGCTGCGGGGCCCCGCCGAGGGCGTCGAAGCCGTAGTCCGCCACGCGGATGAAGCCGAGGTCGGCGAGCAGCGGGCCGGGATAGGAGAACTGCTGGACGCGGAGCCAGCGGTGCGTGCTGTTCCGCGAGTCGCTCCAGCCCTCGTTGACGATGTAGTTCACCGCGGTCGGGCCGAAGGCGTGCGCCGGCCGCCAGGAAGCCCCGAGGCCGGCGCGGAAAAACTCCGACACCGTGGCCGCTCCCCCGGCCAGGAGCGACGCCTTGTCGACGACCCAGAACTTGGCCCCGGTGAAGGTCCCCAGGGGCGGGTTGTTGAACATGTTGTCGCTGATGTAGACGCTCGTCGGATCCAGCCCAAGGCCCGGATAGTCGGCGAACGTCCCGGGAGAGGTCGCGTCCGCGTCGATCGCGTACAGGGTCCATCCCAACGTCGGGTCGGTGGCCTTCGAGATCCCCAGCAGCACCCAGGACGGAGCGCCGTCACCGCCGCTGTCCGAGGCCACGATGAACCGCCCCGAATACTGGTCGAAGACGACCTTCGGGTCGAAGGGATCCGCCGCCGGCTGGCCCGCGGCGGTGCCGAGGGCCGCCCAGAACGCCTGCAGGGAGATCGGCCCGATGTCGAACGCCCCGGTGGCCCTGTCGAGCACCGCGTAGCCACGGTTCGTCAGGCTGACCAGGTGCGTGGGGCCGGCCACGCCCTGGGTATCGGGTGGGATCACCCGGTTGTTGTCGAGAATGATGTCCATCATGCCCGGGAAGGAGGCGAGGAGCGGTGGAGTCGGGGAGATGGCGGCGGGGGACGGCCCCGGTGCGCCCTGCGGGGACGGTTCTCCCGGGGCCTTAAGGGACCCCTGGATCAAGAGCGGTCCGGGCAGAGCCCGGAACGGGACCCCCCGCGGGGCCCTGGACCCCAGGAGCGCGTCGAAGCGCCGCATCTCCTGATGGGTCACGACGATGCCGTGGACCTGGTAGGTGCGGGTCGGTCGCGCCCCGGCCGGTGCTTGCTCCTGCGGCCGGCCCTGGGGGGATTGCGCGCCCAGGCCGATAGACATCGCCAGGGCGCCCAGAATCAGACCTGCCAAGGTACGACCCGGACCGACCCGCGCCGTCTCTCTCACGCGACCAACCCTCGCGTCCTGAACGTTTGCCGGGATCCCCGCCGGCTAGAGAATACCGCCAACTCCGGATGATGCCAAGGTCGAAGTGCGCGCTCTACCGAACGGCCGCGCGGCGCGGCGAGAACGCGGCAGGCGTCGGCGCCACGACCTAGGAGCCAGTCCGGGCAACGCCTGCCTGCCGCACGATCTCCCGGGCCCGATACGGCTCGTTCGAGATGAGGCCGTAGGGACGCTTGGCCGCGGCGCCGGCGATTGCCGTTGTCCGCGCCGGCCCTGCCTAGCCGCACGCGGGTTTCGGCGAGGCGGTGCAGGGACTCCGCCCGATCGTCCGGGCCGAGAGCGGCGCTCAGGCCCGGAAGGCGAACGCGGGGTCGAGCGAGGGCAACGGGACGCCGAAGAACAGCCGCCGCTGCACGCGGGGCATGAGCCCCAGGCGCGCCGCCATGGCCAGCGCCTTGGGCAGGATCCAGCGGATCACCGGGTTGCGGCTGGCCGTTCCCAGAAGCCCCCGGCCGGCCAGGCGCTGCAGGCGGTGCATCGTCCTCACGTCGGCCTCGCGCTGCTCCTGGACCCTGGCGAGGGCGCCTTTCGCGATCGGCCCGTGGCCGAGCCGCGGGTAGATCTCCTGGGCGGCGACCGCGGCGGTCGCGAGGGCCACGTTCACGCCGATGGCCCCGGCGGGGCTCATGGTGTGGGCGGCGTCGCCGATCAGCAGCAGACCGTCCCGGGCCCAGTCGCGGGCCAGCGCGATCACGGCGGGCAGCGGGAAGAAGGGCGTGAAGTCGCCCAGGCGACTGGCGAATTCGGCGTAGAGCGGGCTGAGAGCGCGCAAGCGGTCGGCCACCGCCGCGACCCCGTCCTTCCGCCATTCCTTCCATGTGTCCTTCCGGAACAGGAGGCCGACCTGGATCTGGTCGGGGTACTTCGGCAGCAGGAGGGACGGCACCTCCCCCCCCACGGAGAAATAGATGCTCCGGGCCCAGTTCTGTGGGGGATCGACGACGAACCAGATCACGTCGAAGTCATGGTGTTCGTACTCGATGGCGAAGCCGCCCAGGCGCCTGACCGTCGAATGGCGTCCGTCGGCGCCGACCACCACATCGGCCCGGATCTCGAATGGATCCGTCCCGTGGCGCACGCCCCTGACACCCACCACCGCGCCGCCCTCCTCGATGAGCGCGTTGACGTGCGCCCCCATCCAGCAGGAGAAGCCGGCGAGGGAGCGCGCCTTCTTCTCCAGCGCCGCGAGGAAGACCGGCTGCGGCATCCAGATGGCGTACGGGTACTCCGGGGAGATGTCCTTGAATTCGAATCCGGCGACCGGCTTGCCGCCGACGAGGAACGTTCCCGACGTCAAAGTCAGGTGCGGTTGCTCGAGGATGTACTCGAGAAGCCCTATCTGCTCGAGCAGCCGGGGGGTGCTCGGCTGCAGCACCTCGCCGCGGAACTCGCGGTCGAAGGTGGGGTGCCCCTCGAGCACGATCACCTTGGCCCCGCGCTTCGCCAGGAGCAATCCGAGCAGCAGTCCTGCCGGCCCTCCGCCGACCACGCAGACGTCGGCCCGCGAGGTCTTCGCGTTCATGGAATGACGAAACGCTGCCCCGGCCTGATCCAATCAGGATGGAAGCGCAGGGAATTGGCTTCGTAGATCAGATCCCACAGGTTCTCCGAGCCATAGTAGTGCCTGGCGAGCCTGGACAGCGTGTCTCCGCTGGCCACGACGTGAATCCTCCGCCCCACCGGCCTGAACTGGGGCCTTTGGGAGGCGGGCTCGGCGCCGACGATGTCGCACATCTTGATCATGCCCCACCACCTCGCGTAGTTCTCGGAGCTGGGGAAGAAACGGAAGTCGCGCTCGGCGCTCTCGCAGAGGCGCGCCGCCGCCTCGCTCGCCCAGAAATAAAGATGCTCCGACAATGCGCCCTCCCCGAGCTCCTCCGACTCCTTCGACAATTTGATGAGCGAATTGACGATTTCGAGGGTGGGGTTCGTCTTCGAGCGAAAGATCCACGCCTCGGCCTGCGATCGCTGATAGCCGTGGAGCTCCTCCAGCTGCCGATCGAGGTCCTGCTCGCTCCTGATCGGTGGTTGCCCTCCCGCTTGTGCCACCACCCTGCGTTGTCGCGACACCTGCTGCGCCGACGGGATCTTGCCGATCAACCGATTCGCTTCCGTGTCGAAGTAACCGGACGGCCTGCCTCGTCCCATGCTGCACCTCGTCCCCTCGTGATCAGCGCTCCGACTGGGCGTGCGCCTCCACGAACCAGAGGTCCTTGTCGAGGCTGCGCGAGATCTCCGTGAAGATGTCGGCCGTGTCCTTGTCGCCAATCTCGTCGGCCTGGCCGATGCCCTTGCGGATCTCCTCTCCGAAGTAGGCCAGGCTGCGG
>QHXZ01000042.1 GCA_003223165.1 Acidobacteriota bacterium | reverse complement strand
GATCCTGATGGGGTGCTCGGCCATCGCCCTGCTGCTTTTGACGCACGGCAGCGTCGACACCCTGGTGGTCATGTACTCGATCAACGTGTTCGCCACCTTCTCGCTGACCGAGACCGGGATGTGCCGCTACTGGTTCTCCAACCGGCGGAAGCACGAAGGGTGGCTGCGCCACATCTCCGTGCATGTCGTCGGGCTGGTCCTCTGCCTGACCATCCTGCTGGTGATGGCGGTGGAGAAGTTCCAGCAGGGGGCCTGGAAGACGCTCCTGATGACCTTCGTCCTGGTCGGGATCTGCGTCTGGGTGCGCGGTCACTACCGCTCGGTCCAGGCCGAGCTGCACCGGCTCGACAACGTCCTCGATCTCCCCGCGGTCAGCCAGCAGGGCGGCGACCCGGACCCGGCCAAGCCGACGGCGGTGCTGCTGGTGAGGGACTGGAGCGGCATGGGGACCCACCTTCTCCTTTCGCTGCAGAAGATGTTCCCCGGCTACTTCCGCAACGTCATCTTCGTCTCGGTGGCGGTGATCGACTCGGGCCATTTCAAGGGCAAGGAGGAGATCAGCGCGCTGAGGGCCCAGCGCCGCGTCGGCCACGACCGTCACGACCGACCCGGTCGACGGTCTCTACCGCGTCTGCGTGGATCTGGCGAAGCGCTACCCGCACGTGATGTTCTTCGGCGGCAAGCTGATCTGGAAGCGCGAGAGCTGGTGGCAGCGGATCCTGCACAACGAGACCGCCTACCAGGTGCAGCGGCGCCTGCAGTGGAAGGGGCTGCCGATGACCGTCATCCCGCTGCGCACCGGCGCGGACGCGCCGTCGAAGAGGGGCTAGGCCAAGGCGTCCCCGCCGCCGGCGGCCGGCCCGTTTCCGCGTCCGCCGATGACCCCGGAGATCGATTTCGCCGGGATCATCAGATGGTCTTCCGTGAGGGTCACGCCGATGCGCCGCGCGTCGAGCAGGGCCAGCAGCGGCGCCTGGTCGTGCAGGGCCCAGTCGCCGTAACCGGGGGCGTAGCGCTTGGTGGCCGTGAGGCCTTCCTCGGACAGGCGGCGCGCGGCGACCTGCTCCAGCTCGAGCCCCAGCGCGATGGCCGCGCTGCTGGCGAAGGCGTCCGCGAGCAGGGCCCGCGTCAGCTCGTCCCGGTCCATCAGCTCGTGCGTCCAGGCTTCGATCGCCCCGCCGACCGTGGCCACGAAGACCACCGCCCGACGGCAGTCGCGCAGCCGCTCCAGAACGGAGGCGCTGCCGGTGCGCAGGGCTCCCCCGATCGTCACCAGTCCCGGCTCGGGCGCCGCCACCTCGGCCAGGCCGTAGATCGCCTTCGGCGCCAGGAGATCGCGGGCGCGGAGAGTCACCTCGTCGAGGAGCCGGGCGGTCTTCTCGGGCACCTGGGAGGGGCGGCGGTACCCGAGCCGCATCAGGACCATCGGGCGGGGCACTTCGATCGGCAGCGGATCGAGGACCCGCGTGTCGGACAGGGGGCCCGCGGCCGAGGGATCGCTCATGGATCGCCTCAGTCGGGGAAGACCGGCAGCTTCTCCAGCCCGAACTCGGCCGCCTCCTTCAGGACCAGGCGATCGAGCTCGCGCACCTTGTCCTCGGGAAGCTGGAAGCGCTCCTTGGCCAGAAGCTCCTTGACGATATCCTGCGCCCGCTCGTAATCGCTGCGCCCCCCGCCGCCCGGGATGGCGGAGGAGCGGTCGACCGCCTTGCCGGGCAGCGTCCCCTCCTCGCGGAACAGCTTGATCGTCGTCGGGTGGCCGAGGAAGTGCCCCTTCTCGATCGCTTCCGGCAGCAGGTCGAGCGCCATTTTCTCGTGGCGGTGCTGGATGCCCTCGATGAAGCGGTAGGCCATGCCGCAGATCTCGTTGTCGATCACCAGCTTCTCGAGGCTCTGGCAGGTGATGAAGTCGAGGATGCCGACGCCCGAGACGATGTTGACCCCCGCCAGGGCCGCCAGGACCACGCCGAGGCCGGTCTCGTAGCCGGCCTGCGCGTCCACCAGCTTGGAGTCGGACAGCCCCATGTAGGAGTGGATCGGGAAGCCGAAACGCTTGCCGATCTGCGCGTAGGCGCAGTCGATGAGGTAGGTCTCGATCGAGCCGAAGGGCGTCTGGCCGCCGCGCATGTCCATGAGGCAGGGCGCGCCGCCGTACATCACCGGGGTCCCCGGCCTCACGGCCTGCGCCAGGGCGATGCCGGCCAGGTTCTCGGCCGTGTGCACGACCAGCGTTCCCGACAGGGTCACCGGCCCGGTGGCGCCGGTGAGCGGCACCGAGATGATCTCGGAGGGGATGCCGTGCCTGGCGGCCTCGATGATGCTGTGCGAGGTGAGCACGCTCCAGCGCAGCGGCGAGGACGGGCAGGCGTCGAGGATGGCCAGGGGCTTTTCCGCCAGCGCCTTCTCCGAGCCGCGCACGACTTTGAGGATTTCCAGCGTGGCGGGGAACGACTCCTCGCGGAAGATGCCGGTGATGATCGGCTTGTCGCAGGTCTGCACCGCCATGTAGAGCCGGTAGTAGTCGCCCGCCTCGATCGGCACGTCGGCGGGCACGAGCGAGGTCGAGTTGGCGTGGATGTGCTTCAGCTGGTGCACCAGGCGCGACAGGCGCACGCAGTCGGCCGAGGTCGAGGCGCGGGTCTTGCGGTCGGTCTCCAGGACCTTGATCGCCGCCGAGCCGGGGTCGTAGGTGACGTTGTCTCCGCCCACCTCGATCGAGGCGTCGCCGGTGACGTTCCAGAGCTTGAACGAGCGCGGCGCCGAGGCGATCGCCTTCTCCACGAAGTCGCGGCTCAGCCAGGCGCGCTCTTTCACACGGTCGACGCGCTGGCCGTGCTCGGCCAGGATCGACAGCGCCTGCGGGTTCTCGAATTGCAGGCCGAGGGTGGCGTTCACCTCGTAGGCCTCGTCGATGATGCGGTCGATGAACTCCGGCGACAGGACCTGGACCCTCGGTCGGAAGGTCGGCAGCAGGCTCACGGCGCGGGCTCCCGGGCGGCCGGCTCCCGCAGGCGAGCGCCGAGGGACTGCCGCATTTTGGCGATGAACTCCGGCGTGGTGCCGCAGCAGCCGCCGACGAGGTTCACGCCCGTGGACGCGATGGTCTCCATGTCCTTGACGAACTCGTCGATGGTCTGCCGGTACCCCATCTGCCCCCCTTCCAGGAACGGGCGGCCGCGGTTCGGCTGGACGATCACCGGCAGGTCGGTGGTGTCCCGCAGGAGGCGCGCCAGCTCGATGAAGACCGGCGTGCCGTGCGTGCAGTTGCTGCCCACGACGTCGGCGCCGCCCTCCTCCAGCGCCTCGAGGCAGCGCTCCGGGGTCTCACCCATCAGGGTGAAGAAGCCGCGCGGGTTCTTGTCGAACGTCATGCCGACGACCACCGGGAGCCCGGCGACCTTCTTCGCGGCGCGCAGCGCCGAGAGGGCCTCCTGCAGGGAGTACATCGTCTCGATCGAGATGAAGTCCACGCCGCCGTCCTTGAGCCCCTGCACCTGGGCCTCGAAGGCGGCGTCGAACTCCTCCAGGCTGTACTCGCCCATCGGCTTCAGGAACTTGCCCGTCGGGCCGACGTCCCCCGCCACGTAGCGCCCCGGCGGGCAGACCGCCCGCAGCGCCCTGGCGGCCAGGTAATTGGCATCGTAGGTCCTCTCCTGAAGGTCGCGCTCCGAGAGCTTGATCGGGGTGCCGCCGAAGGTGTTGGTCTG
This sequence comes from Acidobacteriota bacterium, assembly GCA_003223165.1. GTDB lineage: Bacteria > Acidobacteriota > Polarisedimenticolia > Gp22-AA2 > Gp22-AA2 > QHXZ01. The sequence goes on along the minus strand of QHXZ01000042.1, from coordinate 12,450 downwards.
CACGACGTCCGAGCCGGCCTCGTAGTAGGCGCGGTAGACCCCCTCGACCACCTGCGGCTTCTCCCAGTTCCAGGGCTCGGGAGACTCGCCGTCCTCCAGGCCGGCCGCGAACAACATGGTCCCCATGCCTCCGTCGTACAGGACCAGCCTGCTGCGGATCAGATCGCGGATGTCGGCCTTCATCGTCTCCCTGCGTCCCGCTTGATAAAACGCCGTGCGCTGCGGCGGATGCGCGTAGTTTACAGGCCGCAGCCCCATGGGTCAATCGCGCCTAGGCCCTAGGGACCCGCGGTCGCCGGTGGGGGCGCAGACCGCGCCGCGCGCCGCAGTCGCCGGGCACCGGGTCCGGCTCGCTGCGCGAGCCTCCCCTCCGCCTCGCCTCGCGCCGCCCACCGCGCTGGGGAGCGCGCGGTGGGGGCCCGTCGCTCGGTCTCGGAGGGCCCGGCAACTGCAACGCGCGGCACGGTCTGCTCCACCAATCACCTCCGCGGGTTCCTCGCACCTCGGTGTCGGCGTTTGATCCGGGGGCGGCGTCCTTCCTGGGCGCTGGCGGTGGCGCCACTCGGTGCCGGGATGAACGCGTTAGCGGTGCCGGGAGTGAAGTGCCGCGCCCTGCGGTCGCCGGGCCCTCTGAGACGGAGCGACGGGCCCTGCCGCGCGTTCCGCAGCGCGGTGGGTGGGAGCGTAGCGAAGCGGAGGGGAGGCGTCGCGCAGCGACGCCGGACCCGGTGCCCGGCGACCGCAGGGCGCGGCGCTTCACTCCCAGGGCTGTTATTGCGCTTTAAGCCTGAACCGCGGTGCGCGGCGCGGCCGGTGCCGTGGCGGCCAGGACAAAGGCCGCACCGATGATCAGCGCCGCGCCCGCCCATTGCGCCGGCGCCAGGCGCTCGCCCAGGATCAGGCGCGCCAGCAGCAGGGTGCCGAGCGGCTCGAAGGTGCTCAGGACGGCGGCGACCTGGGGCCCGACCCGGTTCAGGCCCGCCACGAACAGGACGAGCCCGACCACGGTCGCCAGCAGGACCATCCCGAGGACGGCTCCCCAGCCGGCGGCCGTGGCGGGGAGGCGGAAGCCGCCGTGGAGCGCCGCCGCGAGGTCGAAGGCGGCGGCGGACCCCGACACGATCAGGGCGCCCGACAGCGGGGTCGAGACGCCGGGCGTCAGGCGGTGCATCCAGACCATGAAGGCCGCGTACCAGAAGCCGGCCAGGAGGGCCAGCGCCACGCCGGCCGGGTCGGTGGCGTCCCCGAGCGTCCCGGCGCACAGGTAGGTCCCCAGGACCGCCAGCGCGATCGCCGCCAGCCGGCCGGAGGCCGGCCGCATGCCCGAGAGCCACCAGAGGATCAGGGCCAGGAAGGCGGGGCAGGTGTAGAGGAGCACTTCGCTCAGGCTGGCGCTGATGACGGTGAGGGCCGAGAAGAAGAGGGCCGACTGGCCCGCGAAGCCGAAGACTCCCCACAGGACGAGGTCGCGCACACGCCGCCTGGGCAGGCCCGCCAGCTCCCGCCGCAGGACGGGCGAGGCGGCCACGGCGATCCAGAAGAGGAGGGCGCCGAGCGTGAAACGGAGCGACAGGATCGACAGCAGCGGCACGCTCTCGGCGAGCGCCAGCTTGCCGAGGATGCCGAGCGAGGCATAGCAGAGGGCCGAGCCGATCACCAGGGCGAAGCCCTGCCCGTCGACCCCTTCACGCCCGGTCCCGCGCCCCGGCTCCATCCGCGCTCCCGCACCGGCCGCATCGCGTCGCCGAGCCGGAAGTTCACGATTATAGCCGCTTGGCGGCCGTGGTATCGTGAATGGATGACGACGGCGGCGGGTGTGGCGCTCTCGACGCAGGCGGACACAGCGGCGGCGGCGCGCGAGGCGGCCGCGGGCGCCCTGGCGCGGGCCGGAGGCGGCCGCGTCGATTGGGGGGTGGTCTTCGCCACCGTGTCCCATCGCCCTCATTTCGCCGCCATGCTGGCGGAGGTGCAGGCGACGCTGGGAACCGACCTGATCTCGGGCTGCAGCGCCTGGGGCGTGCTGACCGGGTCGGAGGAAGTCGAGGGAAGGCCGGCCATCGCGGTCCTGGCGGTGCGCTCTTCCCGGCTCGCCGCGCAGACGTTCTACATCCCGGCGGGCGACTCGCAGGAGCTCGGCGTGGCACGCGAGATCGCGCGTCAGATCGGCCCCCCTCTCGAGGAGGGGCTCCTGGCGTTGTGGCCCGACCCCTTCACGGTGCGCCCCGACGAGCTGGTGCGCGCGTTCGGCCGCGTCCTGCCGGGCGTCGAGGCGGTGGGAGCGGCCGCCTCGGCGGACCCATCGGGAGACCGCACCTTCCTGTTCCATGGCCGCAACGTGGCGGCCGGAGGGCTGGCGGCGCTGCGGCTCTCGGGGAGCCTGCGGCGCACCGTCGGCATCACCCAGGGCTGCCAGCCTCTCGGCGATCCCTGTCGCGTCACCAAGGGAGACGGCAACGTGATCCTCGAGCTGGACGGCCGGCCCGCCCTCGAAGTCCTGCGCCAGCGCCTGCCGCCGAGCCTGCGCGACTCGCTCGATCGCCTCGGTGCCCACCTGTTCGTCGGCCTGCCTCCGGATCCGGACCAGGAGCGGATCGAGCCCGGCGAGTACCTGGTGCGGACCCTGATCGGCGGCGACTCCCAGCGCGGCGCGGTGGTGGTCGGGGGGGCCGTGCGGGAGGGAGAGCCGGTGCTTTTGGTGCTGCGCGAAGGACAGGCGGCGCGCGAGGACCTCAAGCAGATGCTGGCGCGCCTGGGCCGGGCCGCCGCGGCGACGCCGTACCATTTCGGACTCTACTTCAATTGCGCCGCCCGCGGCACCGGGTTGTACGGCCTGCCGGGCATCGACACGGCGTACATCTCGGGGACCTTCGGCGACCTGCCGATCATCGGCTTCTTCGGGAACGCCGAGATCGCCCCCTTGCGCGGGGTCAACCGCCTGTTCACCTACACCGGGGTCCTGGTCCTGATCGGCGAAGAGAAGGAGGGGCCGGGCGCATGAGCAAGGACACGGCCATGCATGAGGCGATCCTGACCCACTTGCGCGGCGCCGGCGGCGCTCTCAGCAGCCGCGCCCTGGCGGCGCGCTTCCTCAAGATCGACCACTCCGACGAGGAGACCTGCCGGCGCCTCCTGGCGCCGTTCCTTTCGAGCCTGCCGGGCCTCCTGCACCGGCCCGGCCAGGGATGGGTGCTGGCCCCGCGCGCCTCCGCGACCAGGGCTCCGGCCGCCGTTCCGGAGGTCGCCCCGGCGCCGGCCGCCTCTTCCCTGCGTGATTTCGTGGCCCTCGCCTCGGAGGGCGCCGGACCCGGGGGCAGCGGCGCCGTGCGCGCCGTCTCCATCCTGCCGGTCCTGGAAGGCGAGGAGTGCCAGGAGGAGCACTTCCCCACCTGGGCGTTCGACGGCGAAGGGCCCGGCGATGGCACGGCACCGCTCGAGTCGGGCGGCGAGGGGGCGCCGCTCCGCCCGGAGGGCCCCGCCGGCCTGCGCCGCGAGGACCTGGCCGCCCTCGCCGAGGCGATCGGAGACCTGCCGGTCGTCTGCCACCGGATGGGGCGGGAAGTCGAGCCGATCGGGCGCGCCGCGCTCCTTTTGGGCGTCCCCTTCCGTCCCCCGGTGATCTCGGCTTCGAGGCTGGGCCACCTGCTGCTCGGGTTGAAGGCCAACCACGCCGTCCTGGACCTCGCCCTGGCGCTCGGCCTGGAAGCGCGCGGCGTGGACGACCACCGGGGCCGGGTCCGCATGGTGGCCGCCGCCTATCTGAAGATGATCGCCATCCTGGAGCAGCGGGGGATCCGCTCGCTCGCGGCGCTGCTCGAGTACCAGGAGATGCCGGCGGCGCCGCTCGACCTGTCCCCCTACGCCTTCGTCGCGGAGGACCTGAAGGCGCTGCCGTCCGGGCCGGGCGTCTACCTATTCCGCGACCGTGGGGGCGGGGTGATCTACGTCGGCAAGTCCAGGAACCTCAGGGTGCGCGTCGGCTCGTACTTCGTCCCTTCGGCGCGCGGCACGGCCAAGGGGCGTGCGGTCCTCGAGCAGGCGTACCGCTTCGAGGTGCAGACGGTGGCTTCGGAGCTCGAGGCGGCGCTCCTCGAGGCGGCGCTGATCGCGGAGCACCGGCCGCCGCTCAATCGCCAGTTCGAGGTGCACGAGAGAGCGGCGCCGTACGGACCGCGGCTGAACCTCGTGGTGGTGGTGCGGGACGCCCTGCCGGCGAAGGGCGCGCGCGACTCCTGCACCCTGCACCTGCTGCGCGGCGGGCGCTACCTCGGACGGGAGGCGGGCCAGCCGCACGATGCCGGGCCGGACCGGCCGCGCGGGGGGGATTCCTGGCGGCGCCTGGCCGGGACGATCGCGGCCGCCTACTTCGCGGAGGCGGGGCAAGGGCGGGCCCGTCTCTCGCGGCCGCGGCGCCTGGGGTCCGTCCCCCGGGGCTCGGACCACGGCGGCGGCCTGCGGGAGGAGGGGGTCGACATCGATTGGCAGCTCGTCGCCTCCTACGTGCGCGCGCACCGCGACGAGGTGAACGCGCTCGACGTGGACGAGTGCGCCTCGCCCCAGGAGGCCCTGGCCCGGCTGCGCGTGCTCATCCAGGCCGCCTGCTCGGGCGGCGGGCGCGTGGTGGCCCGGTGAGCCGGGCGCTGCCCGGCCTCGCCGTGGGGTACCTGATCGGCTCGATCCCCTTCGCCGTCCTGCTGTCGCGGGCCTTCGGCGATTTCGATGCGGCGCGCCAGGGGACCGGCAACCCCGGAGCCACGAACGTTTTCAAGCACGTCGGGCGTCTGGCCGGCGCCGCCGTCGGCCTGCTCGACTATTTCAAGGCCCTGCTTCCCGCGCTCCTGGCCGAGCGCTGGCTCGGCTGGGACTCCGGGGCGGCGACCTGCCTTGCCGTCGGCGCCGTCCTCGGGCACGACTTTTCCTGCGCGCTCCGCCTGCGCGGCGGCAAGGGAGGGGCCTCGACGCTGGGCGCCTTCTCCTACCTGGACTTCCCCGCGCTCATGGCCGTGGGCGCGCTCTGGGCGCTGGCGCTCCCGTTCCTGCGCGGACGGCGCTTCGTGGCCGGGCCGGCCGCGTTGACCCTCTTCCCCGTCGCGGTCGCCCTGCATGCCTCGCCGTGGGGGGCGGCGCACCTCCCCGCCGCCGGACGGCCGCAGGGGATGTTGCCGATCGTGACCGGCGCCGGGCTGGCGCTCCTCCTCTGGGCCCGCGTCCTGCCCGGCCTCCGATCGCGCGCCGCGCTCCCGGCGGGAGGGCCGCGATGATCCTGGTCAAGCGCAAGCTGTTCCGCATGATCGGCTTCCTCTTCCCTCTCCTCTATCTCGCCTCGGGCCTGGTCCTGCGGCCCTGGTACGATCGAATCCCCGTCCTGGCCCTCCTGGCGCTGTTCATCGGCTGGATGCTCTTCCTCGAGTCCTGGCGCTTCCGCAACCCCAAGGTGAACCGCTGGCTCTTCGAGCACTTCAAGGGGTTCACGAAGGAGAAGGAACGCGACAAGCTCTCCACCACCACCCTCTTCCTGATCGCCGCGGCCCTCACGATCGCGCTCTTCCCGCGCGGGGTCGCCCTGGCCTCCCTGCTCTTCCTGACCGTGGGGGACCCGGTGGCCGAGATCGTGGGGGTGAGCTGGGGGCGCCTGAAGATCCTGCGCGGCAAGACCCTCGAGGGCACGCTGGCCGGCGCCTGCGCCTGTCTCGCCGTCGGCGCGCCGCTCCTGCTGATCGATGGGCTCGGCCTGGACCTGCGGGTGCTCGCCATCGGGGCGCTGGCGGCGGCGATCACCGAGCTCCTGCCCTTCCCCGTGGACGACAACTTCACCGTGCCGCTCGGCTCGGGCCTGGCGATGCTGGCGGCGATCCGGATGCTCGGCGGCTGATCCGCCGCCCTGGCCTGCTCACTCGATCCGGTAGACCGGGCTGTCGGGCGACAGGCCCGGGGCCTCGACCGCCGTCACGGCGGCTCCCGGGTTGAGGTCCCGGATCGCCTGGACCACCCGGTCGTCGCGCCGCACGAAGGCGACCAGCGCCGGCCTCCCCGCCAGCACCAGCCGATCGCCGTCGCGCGGGCCGACCAGGATGGGCGCCCGGTCCCGCATCTCGAAGAGGTAGGCCATCACCTCGGCCGGCTGGCCGTAGGCCTTGTAGCCGGTGCCGTTGGTGACCAGGAAAAGCTGTACCCCCGGCGGCGCGGCGAGCAGGAGGCGCGAGGCCGCCCGGTAGGCGCCGTCGTGGGCCGCGACCATGCGCGGGTCCGCGCCCCAAACGGTGAAGTAGCGGTGGCCGGTCCAGAGACCCAGGGCCAGGATCGCCGCCAGCGGGAGCCCGCGCGCCGCGCGCTCCCCCACGCGGCGCGCCAGCGCCTCGCAGAGCGTCGCCAGCCCGACCCCGGCCAGCAGCGCGACGGCCGGCAGGATGCCGCAGCTCCTCAGGCCGTGCGGCACCCCCTCGACCGACAGGAGGTTCGGCAACAGCATCAGCGCGAGCCACGCGAACAGGAGCGTCGCCGCGCCGCGGGCGCGGGGCACCCGCAGGACGGCGATGCAGCCAAGGAGAAAGAGCGCGCCGGTGAGCGGGTCGAGCATCGGCGATCCGGGCAGGTTGTGCCGCCAGTTGGCGTCACCCGACACGTGCAGCATGAGGGCGGTGGCCACGAGGTTGCTTCGCAGGTGGGCCGGCACGGTCGCCGGGTCCAGCCTGGGGCTGAAGACCGAGACGATGCGGTGCGGCAGGGTGACATGCTCGGGATGGTGCAGATAGTCGAGCAGCATCGGCAAGGCCAAAAGGAACGCGGCGGCGGCGTAGAGGGCCAGCCCCCGGCGCGCGCGCCTCCAGGCCTCGCGCGATCGGCCGAGAGCGGCCGCCAGGTAGGGCGGCAGGATGAAGGGAGCGAAGTGGACCGAGGGGTAGACGTGCACGCCGAGCCCGAGCAGGGCTCCGGCCCAGGCCATCCTGCGCCCGTCCCGCTCCTCGAGGCCGCGCGCCAGGAGGGCGAACGAGCCGGCGAGGAGCAGCGGCAGCAGCACGGCACGGAAGCCGCTGCGGCTCAGGAGCACGTGCCAGAACGAGACGGCCAGGAGGCCGGCCCCGTAGAGGCCCGCCCGCCGCAGGCCGAGCGCCAGCCCGAGCCGGTAGACGGCCCAGCAGGTCAGCAGGCCGAACAGGGCGCCGGGCGCCCGCACGCTCCAGTCGGTGGAGCCGGTGATAAGGAAGAGCAGTCCCATCAGGTTGGCGTAGAGCCCCTCATCGTACGTGTAGTGCAGGCATGGATGCCCTGCGGCGGCACGCCGGGCGTCGAGCGCCGTGAGGGCCACGTCGCGGTAGTGCGCCGGGGGAAGAGCGGCGAGAGCGTGGAAGCGCAGGAGCGCCGCCGCGGCCAGGAAGACGACGAGCAGCGCCGCGTCGCCTCGCGCCAAGAGGGAGCGCAGAGCCGCGCGCATGGGCGCATTATACCGTCCGGCGACCGCCTCGCTCCGGCGGCGCCGTCAAGCCGTTGACGAGAGACGTCGATCCACCGGAGCGCCCCGCTCGCTTGCACTCGTCCGCGGGCCCCCTATATTGTCCTCTACCGGCCAAGCGCGGCCCGGGAGTGCGATGCCTGCGACGGCGAAGATCCTCTTGGTGGACGACGATCCCACGGTTCTTGATCTGGTGCGCGAGACGCTCGAGGGGTGCGGCTACGCCATCGAGACCGCGACCAACAGCCAGGAAGCCTTGACCAAAGTGAAGGACGGCGGGTACGCGATGATCATCGTCGACCTGCTCCTGCCCGACATGAACGGCTTCATCCTGTCGCAGGAGATCAAGCGGCTCAGCCCGAGCCTGGCCGACAAGATCCTCTTCATCTCCGGGATCCTCTTCGGCCAGAGCACGGTCGATCACCTCGGGTCGATCGGCGCGGGGTTCCTGAGCAAGCCCTTCCAGATCGACTCCCTCATCGAGGCGGTCGACAAGATCGCCAACCGCAAGACCGCCTGAGAGGGCGGATTACGCTACTCGCCCCAGATGATCATCGCCGTCACCGGACGTCGAGCGGCGCGCCCGCGCGGCGGGCGGCGTCGGCGATGTCCTGCATCTGGAGGTCGAGGAGCGCGATCCTCCTGCCCAGCTCCAGCATGAACGGCCGGACGCGGGCGCGGTAGCCCAGGCGCGGCTCGAAGCTCCGCGTGTCGCCCGCGAAGGCGGACTCGGAGAACTCGACGCGCTCGTTCTCGTACTGCAGCTCGGCCGCGAGAGCCTGGCGCGCCGCCCTGAGGCCGTCGTAGCGCCCCTGGTAGAAGTCGCCCGGCCCCGGGGGCGGCACGTAGGGTGGCAGCGTGTTCGCCGGCTGGCGCTGCACGGCCAGGGGCGTCAGGCTCCGGAGGTCGTCGTTCGTGTAGGCGCCCGGCACCTGGATGTTCACCAGGTCGGCGTTGGTGTAGGTCTGCTGCCCGTAGGCGAGCGTGGGCGCAAGGCAGACCAGCAGAGCAAGACCGCGTCTCATCCTTCTCCTCCCGCAGCGCCGCGGCTCTGGGCGCGAACGCGTGGCCGCGTCCCCCTCGCAACCTCCAGGTCCATCCCGAATGGACCCGGACCACGAGCCGTGGCGAAGTGGCTTCCATATACGGCGAGAGGCCCCCCCAGGCAACCGCTTTCGATCCGGGTCGATCGCTTGAAAGCCTTGCCCCGCAGTGATTGCAGGGCATGGTGGGCGCCGCGTCAAGGATCCGACGAAGGGCCGGGGACGGGGGCGCGATTGAAAGCCTCGCGGGCCGCGGCTATAATGCGCGCTTCCCTTGGAGCCTGCCGGTGCGTCGGGCTCGGGTTCGCCGGAGTCATCGCGGGATGCGGAACCCCACACGAGCCCTCGCCGTCACGGCGTCCCTGTCTCTCCTGGCGCTCGCGTCGCCCGGCGAAGCGGCCGCGGCACCGGGCGTCCCGGAGACCCGCCTCCTCGCCAACGGGCTGCAGGTCGTGACGCTGGAGGACCACACGCTGCCGTTGTGCGCCGCCAGTCTGTGGGTGCGCTCCGGCAGCAAGGACGAGATCGACAGCTCGGCCGGCTACGCCCATTTCCTCGAGCACCTGATCCAGCGCGGCGGCGGAGCGGTCGGCCCCTTCGAGTACCAGCGGCTCGCCAACCGCTGGGGCGGCTCGCTGAGCGTGCGCGCCAACTACGATCGCACCTACATCACCGTGACCGGGGTCTCCTCGGCGCTGGAGCAGGTCCTAGGCGCCGTGGCGGGCCTGGGGTTCGGCGCGGCGCTGAAGGACAAGGAGATCGACCGCGAGCTCGGGGCGCTGACCGGCGAGATCCGCAACTACTACGACGAGCCGTCCTCCGTGGCCTTCCTCGAGTCCATGCGGGCGACCTTCCCCTCGCACCCCTACCGCGTGCCGCCCCTGGGAAACTTCAAGACGCTGGGGGCCCTCAAGCACGATGCGCTGGCCGCCTTCTACGCCAATCTGTACGTGCCGAACAACATGGTGCTGGCGGTGGCCGGGGACATCGATCCGGCGCGGGCGGGCGTTCTCGTCGATGCGGCCTTCGGGAAGGCGGCGAGGAGCGGCACCCTTCCTCCACGTCCGCCCCTGCCCTCGGCCTTCCCGGGGCACGACGACAAGGAGAAGCTGCTGGCGGTGAAGGAGCCCTGGACCAACCTCTCCTTCTCGGCCCCAGGCTATCGCCATCCGGATCGGCCGGCGTTCGAGGTGATCGCCCGCGCCCTGGGCGACGCCGGCGGCGCTCCCCTCTCGGCCGCGCTGCTGCGGGCGAAAGCGGCCGAGGCGGCCCGCGTCACCTACTACCGGCTCGAGGACGCCGGCATGCTGTACGTCGGGATCGTGCCGGCCAGCAAGGAGCTGTCCTACGCCGCGGCCAAGGCCGCCCTCGAGGAGATCGTGGCCTTCAAGAAGCGCGGGCTGATGGAAGCCGACCTCAAGCTCCTGACCGAGCGTCTGGTGCGCGACGAGCGCGTGCGCGCCGAGTCGATCGCCCCGCGGGCGGAATCCCTGGGCGAGGCGGCCCTCTTCGGCGGGGTGCGCTACTACTGGGACCTCCCTGCCGCCTACGCCCATCTGACCGTCGCCGACATCGCGCGCGTCGCCTCGACCTGGCTGGTCGGGGAGAACCTGCGGCTGGTGGTCATCCTCCCGAAAGACGCGGCGCCGCCGGCCGAAGAGCAGAAGAAGGCCTTTCACGACACCCTCGAGCTCCTGGGGCATGCGGTCGCGGGTGCCGCGCCCGGATTCGAGCGGGTGGCCTACCCCCCCGAGGAGGCGGGCAAGGCCGCGGCCGCGGCCTGGGGTGATGCGCGCGACGCGCGCGGCTTCAAGGACCCCGAGCGGACCGCCCTGGCGAACGGCGTGACCCTCGTGGTGCTGGAGGACCACCGGCACGCGCTCGCCGCCGTCTCGCTCCACCTGCGCGTCGGGTCGGCGGACGAGCCGTCCGGAAAGGAGGGGCTGGCGAACCTCGCCGGCCATCTGATCACCGGCGGGTCCACGGCCGCGGGGCGCGGCGAAGCCGTGCGGCTGGGGGACAGGCTGGCGCTGCTGCCGGAAGTGCAGGTCCAGAAGGACCTGACCGAGGTCCGCTTTCTCCTCGCCCCCGGCGACCTGAAGCCGGCTCTGCAGACGCTCTCCGAGGCGTTGCGCCGCCCGCTTTACACCGAAGCCGCCTTGAAGACGGTGCGCGCGGGGCTTTCCTCGGCCCTCGAGCGCAGCGCCGGCGATCCGTCCTTCGCCGCGCTGGAGCTGTTCCGGGACCGGGTCTACGCCGGACATCCCTACGCGCGCCCCACGGGCGGAAGGCCGGGGACGCTGGCCGCGCTGACGCTCGACGACGTGACCGCCTTCCGCGCCGCGCACCTGCGCCCCGCCGGCGCCGTCCTGGCCGTGGCCGGCGATGTCGACCCCTCCGAGGTGGCGCGCCAGGCCCGCGACCTCTTCGGGTCCTGGAAGGTCGAGGGCTCCGCCGCGGCCCAGGAGGCCGCAGGAGAACACCGGCCGGCCACCGCCGGGGCCCAGCCGGGCGAGTTCACGCGCACGCTCACGACAGCGCAGAGCAGCGTGGTGGTCGGGGTCCCCGGGGAGGCGATCGATCGACCCGACTTCGAGGGCCTGCGGCTCCTCGGCTCGGCGCTCACCGTCCTGTCGTTCGAGGACACGGTCTTCAAGAGGCGCGCGGCGTTCTCCACCTCGGCGCTGCCGGAGGGGCTGCGCCAGGGGGGCTCCCTTTCGGTCCAGGTGATCGCCGCCCCACCCCGGCTGGAAGAGGCGCTCTTCGACGTGCAGCGGCTGATGCGCCGCCTGGCGCTGGAGGATCTGTCCCGGAAGGATCTGGAGGATTTCGGGCGCTTCCAGGCGGGCAAGGCCGCCGCGGACACCCAGGGGGTGCTGGCCCTGGCCAGCGTCCTCGGCTACCGCGAAGCCGCGGGACTGGGCGCCGCCACCTACCGCCAGGCCATCACGCCGCCCGTCGGCTGGCCGCCCGCGCGGCTCAAGGATCTGGCGGGACGCTACCTGAAGCCCGAGTCCTCGATCGTGGTCAAGGCCGGCCCGCCTTCGAATTGACCGGCCGCCGGTAGGGCCCGCTCCGCCCTCCGCTCTTGCGCAGGAGGCGCACCGCCTCGATCGTCATCCCCCGATCGATCCCCTTGACCATGTCGTAGATCGTCAGGAGCGAGGCCGCCACCGCCACCAGGGCCTCCATCTCGACCCCCGTGCTCCAACGGCTGCGGACCGACGCCTCGACCTCGATGGCGCGCCGGCCCCGGAGGAGGCGGATCGCCACGCCGACATGATCGAGGGGCAGGGTGTGGCAGAGCGGGATCAGCTCCGAGGTCCTTTTGGCCGCGGCGATGCCGGCCACGCGGGCCACGGCCAGCACGTCCCCCTTGGCGGCCGCCCCCGCGCGCACCGCGCGGTAGGCCTGAGCACTCATGCGGATCGACCCGGCGGCCGCCGCCTCGCGCAGGGTCGGAGGCTTGCCGCCGACGTCGACCATGCGCACCCGGCCGGCCGCGTCCAGGTGCGAGAGGCCGGCCCGGCCGCCGGGCGGCCGGCGCGGCGCGGCGCGGCGGCGCCTCACGGGCCGTCCCCGCCGGCCTCCGGCGGCGCGCCCCCCGCGGCGCCGCGCGCCGCCAGGATCGCCTCGGCCCGCGCCAGGTCCTCCGGCGTGTTGACGTTCAGGAAGATCCCGGGGCCGCCGAAGGCCTCGAGCTCCTCCCCCTCCAGGTAACGCACGCGCACCTCCTCCAGGAACCCGTGCACCGACCGGCCCCCGGAGCGCAGGTGCCGATCGATCGCCTCCCGGCAGGCGGCCGCGTAGGCGGCGGCCAGGACCTGGAGCACGCCGCCCGACCGCGGTACGACCGCCTGGTGCTCGCCGCCGGCGCCGGCCGCCAGGTGACGCAGGAGGGAGGCGGGCACCAGCGGCAGGTCGCACGCCAGCGCCACGGCGATCTCCGTGCCGCAGGCG
>QHXZ01000140.1 GCA_003223165.1 Acidobacteriota bacterium | reverse complement strand
TCTGGGAGAGGACAGGTTCCAGCTGACCCTGAGCGAGCCGTTCTTCGACGGCTGGAGCGTGGCCACCTTCCTGACCGAGCTCCTCGTGGGCTACTCCGCCCTCCTCCACGGGGAGACGCCGCCGCCCGAGCCGCCGCTCCGGTCGACCTACCGCGACTTCGTGGCGCTCGAGCGGGAGGCGCTCCGTTCGCCGGCCGTGCGCGACTTCTGGGCCGGGAAGGTCGGGGATGCCACGGCGACGCGCCTGCCGCGGCGCGAAGCCGCCCGGCCCGACCTCGGGGAGCTCCCGGTCTGCCGCGTGGACGTGCCGCTCGCGCCGGAGGTCTCCTCGGCGCTGCAGCGCCTGGCGTGGTCGGCCGGGGTGCCCCTCAAGAGCGTCCTGCTGGCGGCGCACATGAAGGTGGTGGGCCTGCTCAACGGCCGCCGGGACGTGGTCACCGGCCTCATCGCCAACGGCCGGCCGGAGGAGCCGGACGGCGAGAAGGTCCTCGGAATCTTCCTCAACACCGTTCCGCTCCGCATGCGGCTGGCCGGCGGCACCTGGGTCGATCTGGCGCGCCTCTCGTTCGAGGCCGAGCGCGAGATGCTGCCGTACCGCCGCTTCCCGATGGCCGAGCTACAGCGCCTGAGCGGCGGACAGTTTCTCTCCGACACGGCGTTCAACTACACGAACTTCCACGTCTACCGGAAGCTGGATCTACGGGGCGGCTTCGACCTGTGGGGAGGTTACGGCTTCGAGCAGACCTATTTCGCCCTGACCGCCCAGTTCAACCTGGACGAGTTCTCCTCGCGCCTCAGCCTGGCGCTCGACTACCGCTCGGCCGATCTCGCCCGGGGGCGGGTCCGGGAGTTCGCCGGCTACTACGGCCGCGTCCTCGCCGCGATGGCGGCGGACCCGACGGCGCGGCACCGGACGTCCAGCGTCCTGACGGGGGACGAACGCCGGCGGGTGCTGGTCGAGTGGAACGACACGCGCCGGGACGACGGGCTCGACGTCCGCGTCCACGACCTGTTCGAGGCGCAGGTCGCAAGGACGCCCGACGCCGTGGCGGTCGTGGACGGCGCGGCGCGTCTCACCTATCGCGACTTGAATCGCCGGGCCAACCAGGTGGCGCACCGCCTCATCGCATGGGGCATCGGGGCCGAAACGCTGGTGGCCCTCTGCCTGCGGCGATCGCAGGATCTGGTCGTAGCCCTCCTCGGCATCCTCAAGGCCGGCGCCGCCTACGTGCCGCTCGACCCCGCCTACCCGAAGGAGCGCCTGGCGTTCATGCTCGAGGACACGCGCGCGCCCGCGCTGATCACGGAAAGCGCCATGCTCGCGATCTTCCCGCCCCACCAGGCGCGCGTCCTCTGCCTGGACCGCGACCGGGAGGCTCTTGAACGCGAGCCGGCGGACGACCCGGAGGACAGGGCGCTGCCGGGGAATCTCGCCTACGTCATCTACACCTCGGGCTCGACAGGGAGGCCGAAGGGGGCGGCGATCGAGCACCGGAGCACGGTGTCCCTGCTTCGGTGGGCGCGCGAGGCGCTGACCGTCGAGGACCTGTCGGGGGTCCTCGCCAGCAGCTCGATCTGCTTCGACTCGTCGGTTCTCGAGATCTTCGCGCCTCTGGCGTGGGGCGGCACGATCATCCTGGCCGAGGACGTCCTGCACCTGCCATCGCTTCCGGGGCGCGATGCGGTCCGGCTGGTCAACACGGTGCCGTCGGCCATCGCCGAGCTTCTGAGGATCGGCGGCGTGCCGGCCTCGGTGCGGACCGTCAGCCTGGCGGGCGAAGCGCTGCAGAGCGTGCTGGTCCAGACGATCTACGCCCAGCGGACGATCGACAGGGTGCTCAATCTCTACGGCCTGTCGGAGGCGACGGTCTACACGACGATCGCGAGGCTCGAGAGGGGAGCGACGGGCGCCACGCCCATAGGGCGGCCGGTCTCGAACACGCGCGTCTACATCCTCGACGAGGATCTCGATCCGGTGCCGGTCGACGTGCCGGGGGAAATCTGCGTGGGCGGGATCGGCCCGGGCCGCGGCTACGTGAACCGGCCCGATCTGACGGCGGAGAAGTTCATCCCGGATCCGTTCGGCGGCGAGCCAGGAGCGCGGCTGTACCGGACGGGCGACCTCGCCCGCTTTCGCCCCGACGGGGCGATCGAGTTCCTGGGCCGGATCGACCAGCAGGTCAAGATCCGCGGATTCCGGATCGAGCCGGGGGAGATCGAGTCCGCCCTCCAGGGGCATCCGGGGATCGCCGAAGGCGCCGTCCAGGTGCGGGAGGAGCGGGATGGCGACAGGCGTCTGGTGGCGTACGTGGTGCCGAAGGCGGGGCAGGCCTCGCCTTCGCCCCGCGACCTGCGGCGTTTCCTGGCCGCCACCTTGCCCGACTACATGGTTCCATCGGCGTTCGTGCTCCTGGAGAGGCTGCCCAGGACGCCCAACGGCAAGCTGGACCGCAAGGCGCTTCCGGCCCCGGCGGCGACGCGGCCGGCAGCCGACGAGACGTTCGTCGCGCCGCGCACGCCCGACGAGAAGAAGCTGGCGCGTCTGTGGGGCGTGGTCCTGCGGATCGAGCGCCCGGGGCTTCACGACAACTTCTTCGAGGCGGGCGGCCACTCGCTCCTGGCGACGCAGCTCATCTCGCGCCTGCGCGAAACGTTCCGGGTCGAGCTGCCTCTGCGCGCTCTGTTCGAATCGCCGACGATCGCGGGCCTGGCCCGGGCGATCGACAGTCTCCGATCCCTCGGCACGGCGCGGCCGGCCCCGGCCCTCGCGCGCGCGCCGCGCGATCGGGACCTGCCGCTGTCCTTCGCCCAGCAGCGTCTGTGGTTCCTCGACCAGCTCGAGCCCGGCTGCGCCTTCTACAACATCCCGGCCGCGCTGCGCCTGCGGGGCGCGCTCGACGCGGAGGCTCTGCGCCGCAGCCTGAACGAGATCGTGCGGCGCCACGAGGCGCTGCGCACCACCTTCAGGGCGGCCGAGGGCGAGCCGGTGCAGGTCATCGCTCCGGCTTTGGAGCTCCCGCTGCCGGTCACGGACCTGGGCCACCTGCCCGCCGAGGAGGGCGAGGTCGAAGCGCGGCGACGGGCGGCGGACGAGGCGCGGGCCCCCTTCGACCTGGAACGCGGGCCGCTGGTGCGCGCCTCTCTCCTGCGCCTGGCCGGCGACGAGCACGTCCTCCTCCTGACGACGCACCACATCGTCAGCGATGGCTGGTCGATGAACGTGTTTCTAAGCGACCTGGCGCACCTCTACGGGGCGTTCCGCGACGGCCGGCCTTCGCCCTTGTCCGATCCCCCGATCCAGTACGCCGACTTCGCGATCTGGCAGAGGGAACGGCTGCAAGGAGAGTTCCTGCACGAACAGCTCGAAGATTGCACCAGGCGGCTCGCCCGGGCACCGACGGTCCTCGACCTGCCATCCGAACGCCCGCGTCCGGCGGTGCAGACCTACCGAGGCGCGCGCCACTCGTTCGCCTTTCCGCGGGACCTGAGCGAGGCGCTCGGGGACCTGGGCCGCCGCGAGGGAGTCACTCTGTTCATGACGCTCCTCGCCGGCTTCCAGTCGCTGCTGTTCCGCTACACCGGTCAGGAGGGGATGCTCGTGGGATCACCGATCGCCGGGCGCAACCGGATGGAGACCGAGGGGCTGATCGGCTTCTTCGTCAACACGCTGGTGTTGCGAGGCGACCTGTCGGGCGACCCGTCGTTCCGGCAGCTCCTGGGGCGAACGCGCGACGCCGCCCTCTTCTCGTACTCCCACCAGGAACTGCCGTTCGAGAAGCTGGTCGAAGCCCTGCAGCCGGAACGCGACCTGACCCGGGCGCCGCTGTTCCAGGTGATGTTCGCCCTGCAACCCCCGTCCGGGAACGTTCCCGAGATCCCCGGCCTGGCGATGCAATACATGGAAGTGGACGCCGGCACGTCGCAGTTCGACCTCACCTTGTCGATGTCCGACGACGAGGCGGGGCTGGCCGGATCATTCGAGTACTCCACCGAGCTCTTCGATGCGTCGAGGATCGGCCGGATGGCGGAGCATCTCGAGACGCTGCTGCGGGCGGCCGCCGCCGACCCCGGGCGCCGCATCTCGAGCCTGCCGATTCTTTCGCCTGCCGAGCGGCGCAAGGTCCTGGTCGAGTGGAGCGGCACGGACGCGACGGCCACGGCCCGCGACGGCGCCCGTCATGCCGAGGTGGTGGACGCCGATGGTCGCACCGTGCTCGACCGGTTCGAGGCGCGGGCCGCCGCCTCGCCGGGATCCCCGGCCGTCATCTGCGGCGACGAGTGCCTCACGTATGGCGACCTGGATCGCCGCGCCACGCAACTGGCCCGGCGACTGAGGGCTTTGGGGGTCCGGTCCGGGACTCCGGTCGCGATCTGCATGGAGCGCACGCCCGATTTCCTGGCCGGAATCCTCGGGGTCGTGAAGGCCGGCGGAGCGTACGTCCCCCTGGACCCGTCGTACCCGCGCGAGCGGCTCGAGTTCATCATGCATGACACGGGTGCCCCGGCGCTCTTGACCCACGGGCGCCTGCTTTCGTCGCTGGGGCTGCGCGCCCCGCACGTGGTCTGCCTCGATGAGCGGACGCACGCCCGGCCCGGCGTCGTGCCCGAAGCCTATGTCATCTACACCTCGGGCTCGACCGGGCGGCCGAAGGGAGTCCTCGTGACGCACGGCAACCTGGCCCACTCGACCGCCGCGCGCCTGGGGGCGTACCGGGAGCCGATCGCGGGCTTCCTGCTCCTCCCATCCTTCGCCTTCGACAGCTCGGTGGCGGGGATCTTCTGGACGCTCTGCGCGGGCGGGGCGCTCGTCCTTCCGCCGGAGAGCTTCCACGAGGATCCCGCGCGGCTCCTCGGCCTGATCGCGGGACACGGCGTGTCGCACTGGCTGAGCGTCCCGTCCCTCTATGCCTACCTCCTGGCGCAGGCCCGGCCCGACGACCTCGCGACACTGCGGGTGGTGATCGTGGCCGGGGAGGCCTGCCCGTCGGGCCTCATCGCGAAACATCGCGCGCTGCTGCCGCGAACGGCGCTCTACAACGAGTACGGCCCGACCGAGGCCACCGTCTGGAGCACGGTGGGCGAGTGCGCGGAGGCCGCGGCCGACGGGCCGGGGGCGTCCCGCAGCGTGCCGATCGGCCGCCCGATCCCCGGCGTGCGGGCCTTCCTCCTCGACCGGCGGCTGGAGCCGGTGCCCATCGGCGTCCCCGGCGAGCTCTACATTGGCGGCCACGGAGTGGCCCTGGGCTACCTGGGCCGCTCCGAGCTGACGGCCGAAGCCTTCGTGCCCGATCCGTTCGGCCCTGTTCCCGGCGCGCGCCTGTACAAGACCGGCGATCGTGCGCGCTTCCTGCCGGACGGCGAGGTCGAATTCCTCGGGCGGGCGGACGACCAGGTCAAGGTGCGCGGCTACCGCATCGAGCCCGGGGAGATCGAGGCCGTCCTGGCGCAGCATCCGTCGCTCAGGCAGGGCGCCGTCGTCGTCCAGGAGCCGGCGCCGGGCGACAGGCGGCTGGTCGCCTTCGTCGTCGCGGAGCCGGGAGAGGTGGTCCTGGTGGGCGATCTACGCGCTTTCCTCAGGCAGAGGCTTCCGCCCTACATGGTGCCGGCCGCGATCGTGGCGCTCGAGGCCCTGCCGCTGACGCCGAACGGCAAGGTCGATCGCCGCGCTCTGCAGGCGGCGCCGGCGGGAGGTGCGGGACAGCCTGCCCCGGCCCTCGGACGCGGCGCGCGTCCGCCCGGCCGGGCCGGCCCGCGCGCGTCCCCGCGCGACGACATCGAGCGGCGCGTCGCCACCATCTGGGAGGAGGTCCTGAACGTGCGCCCGATCGGATCGAACGAGTCGTTCTTCGACCTCGGCGGGCACTCCCTGCTCACGGCGCGTCTCATGGCGCGCGTCGAGAGCGAGTTCGGCAGGCGGCTGCCGCTCTCGATCCTGTTCCGCGGCGGCACGATCGCGGCCATGGCGGACGGCCTCAGGCTCAACGTCGGCGGGGCCCCGCGACCATCCCTCGTGGCGCTCGGGGGCGATGGCGCGAAGCCGCCGTTCTACTGCGTGCATCCGATCGGCGGAACGGTGCTCTGTTACGGTGCCCTGGCGCGCCGGCTCGGGGTCGATCGGCCAGTCTTTGCCCTGGAGGCACCGGGGTTGCGCGGCGAAACGATCCCGGAGGCGACGGTCGAGGGCCTGGCGGCGCGCCATCTCGAGGCGCTGAGGGAACATCAGGGGCGAGGACCTTATTTTCTGGGCGGCTGGTCGTTCGGCGGGGTCGTGGCGTACGAGATGGCCTGCCGGCTGGCGGCGCTCGGGGAGGAGATCGGGCTCCTCGCTCTCATCGACAGCCGCGCCCCCGGCGCGCTGCCGGCGCCGGCCGATCCGGTGGAGGGCGCGACCCTCGTCGCGATGCTGGCGCGCGAGATCGGGGCGGCGTCCGACGGCGTGGAGCGGTCGATCGACGACATCGTCGAGCGGGCGAAATCGAGCGGGCTGCTCCCTCCCGAGGTCGGCCCCGCCGAGATCCGTCGCCTGCTGGAGGTCCTGGCTGCCAACCTGAAGGCACTCCGCAGCTACCTGCCGGGACCCTACGCGGGGCGCGTCACGCTGTTCCGCGCGGTCGAATCGACCACCCTCCATCGCGACACGACCTTAGGCTGGCGGGCGCTCGCCTCGCGGGGCGTCGAGGTGCACGAGATCCCCGGCGATCACTACTCCATGGTGCGCGAGCCGCACCTCCGCGTCCTGGCGGAGCGGATCAAGGACTGCCTCGACGAGGCGCTCCAGGGCGGCGCGCGCGCAGACGCGCCCGGCGGTGAACTCGCGTCGTCTCGAGTCCCTGTTCCCGGAGCCGGTGGTGACCCTGGAAGCGGCCGAAGAGATGTGGCGCGGGTCTCTCCTTCCGGAAGAGGAGGCGTGCCTGTCGCCGCGCGCCGTTTCAAAACGACGACGCGAGTTCACCGCCGGGCGCGTCTGCGCGCGCGCCGCCCTGGAGCGCCTCGGCATCCGCGGATTCCCACTGTGCGCCGCGCCGGACCGCTCGCCCATCTGGCCGCCGGAAATCGTGGGCAGCCTGCCGCACTGCGGCGACTGGTGCGGCGTGGCGATCGCCCGGAGAGGCTTCATTGTCGGGCTGGGGCTGGACATCGAACGCGCCCGGCCGCTCGAGGAGCGGGTCGTCTCCATGGTCTGCTCCGACGAGGAACGCGCGCAGATCGCGGCGCAACCGGGATTGCCACCGGGCTTGGGGGCGATGATGGTCTTCTGCGCCAAGGAGAGCGTCTACAAGTGCCTTTACCCGCTGACAGGCACGTTCCTCGATTTCCACGACGTCGCGATCACCCTGGGAGAGGAAGCCAGGATTTTCAGCGCCACGATCGTGAAAAGGACGGTCCAGGAGGGGCGAGCGGCGTCGCACGGGATCCGTTCCGTCCGTGGACGTCTCGCCTGGGACGACGCTCACGTCTGTGCCGGCGCGGTCCTGACCGCGGCGGACTTGCAGGCCGCCGTCGATTCAGATGTCTGAGGAAGGTTCGTCGCCGGGGCGCGATGCGGCGGCCGGGCTCAAGGTCCTGCCTTTCTCCCGGTCCATCTTGTCCCGCAGGCTCTTCGGCCGCATGTCGGTCCAGACGTCCTTGATGTAAGCCAGGCACTCCGCCTTCGTGCCGCTCCTGCCGCCGTCCCTCCAGCCCGCGGCATTCTCCTTCTCGAGCGGCCAGATCGAGTACTGTTCTTCGTCGTTAACCACGACGCGGTAAAGTTCCTCCTCCATGTCGCCTGCGCCCATGCCTTCCTCCTCGTCAGGATGAATTGACCTGGCCCCGGAGCAGACAGGATACCTCAACCGGGCTCGACGAAGATCTCCGATCCGATGTGCGCCATCTGTCGCGAGTGGCCGACCCGCGCGGCCTAGCGCGGCAGGGGAATGAGCTGCGGCACTCGCTTCATGTAGTCCAGGTAGCCGGCGCCGTAGAGGTCGAGCATCTTGCGCTCTTCGAGGTCGACGCCGATGAAGGTGTAGAGGGTCATCAGGGCGGCGAAAAGAAGGTGGCCGACGGTCATCCGAGGGGTGGACCAGAAGGTGATCAAGAACGCCAGCTCGACCGGGTGGCGCACCCAGAGGAACGGGCCGGTCGGTCGGAAGGCGCCGTCGCCGGGCCCCTGGCCGTGGTGGTGGCGCAGGATCGGGCGCAGGCCGACGACCTCCAGCAGGTCCAGGTGCAGCCAGCAGTACGCGAAGAGCGCCCAGCCGCCGTAGAAGAGCAGGCGGGTCAGCAGGACCGCGCCTCCTTCGAGGGCGTAGACTTCGCGGTCGATCGGCCGATAGAGCAGGCAGAGGGCGATGAGGCCTCCGCTTGACACGATGGCGTAGAGCGCGGCTTGCAGCTGCGCGCGGAGCAGCCGCTGCAGCCAGGCCTTGAAGGCGGCGCGGGCCATGAACGAGTGCAGGAAGCCCCAGGCCAGGATCAGCAGGGCGTCGAAGGTGGCGCGCGCGTCGCCGGGACCTTCGAGGGTGCGCCGCAACCAGCCGGGCGCCGCGTCGTACGCCTCGGCCGGGGCGTCGACGAGCGCCCAGAGAAACCAGACCAAGACTCCGATCGAGGCCGCGAAGATCAAAAGCGACGCGTAGCCGAGGGTGAGATCGATGGTCCGGTCGCGCGAGGGGGTGTCCATGCGCACCTCCGAGGGGGGAGATGCTATGGGGGCGAGGAGGCGCTGTCAAGGTATCGATCCACGCAGTATCGATCCGCGCACTTGAGTCGGCCCACGATCTGGAGTACAAGTCCGCCTCCTGAGGAGGGGACGCATGAAGCAGCGGGCGCGGACGGTTGTTGCGGTGATGATGGCAGCGGCGCTCTGGGCCGTCGCGGGGCTCGTGCCGCGGGGGCCGGTGGCGGCGCGGGCGGCCGGGCCGGGCGGGAGCGCGGCCGCGGGCGCGGCGACCGCGGGGAACGCCGGCGGCGAGCCCGAGAAGACGCCGCCGATCCAGGGCGACGACATCGTGGCGCTGCTGCGCGACTACCTGCGCATCGACACCAGCAACCCTCCCGGGAACGAGATGCGCGCGGCGCGCTTCTTCCGGTCGTTGTTCGACAAGGAGGGGATCCACTGCGAGGTGTTCGAGGTCGCCCCGGGGCGCGCCGTCATCGTGGCGCGCCTGCCGGGGAGCGGCGCGAAGGGGGGGCTGCTCCTCCAGAACCACATGGACGTGGTGAACGCCGAGCGGCCCTACTGGACGGTCGATCCGTTCTCCGGCGACTTGAAGGACGGCTACATCTACGGCCGCGGCGCGCTCGACATGAAGACCACCGGGCTGCTCGAGGCGGTGACCTTGATCAACCTGGCGCGCTCGGGCGAGCGGCTCTCCCGCGACCTGGTCTTCATCGGGACCTCCGACGAGGAGGTCGGCGCCCTGGGGGTCTCCTGGGTCGTCAACGAGCACCACGATCTGGTGAAGGGGATCGAGTACCTTATCAACGAAGGCGGGGTGATCGACGAGATCGGCGGCGC
>QHXZ01000144.1 GCA_003223165.1 Acidobacteriota bacterium | reverse complement strand
ATATCCATCCACCACAACCTGCGCACCACTATGTAGGGTTTCTACCTTAATTGACAGACGCGCGACGTATCTGTTATAAGCGGCCCAACTTTGACTCTTCGACCAGCCGCAGAGTCGTCAACGGCCCGGGAGGAATGTCGATGAATAAGGCCGAGCTGATCAGCCGCGTGGCACGGGACACAAGGATGACCAAGGTGCAGGCGGCACGTGTGGTCGATTCGATGCTGGAACACGTCACCAGGGCCCTCAAGAAAGGCGAGAGGGCTAGTCTCGTCGGCTTCGGCACCTTCACCGTGGCCCGCCGCCGGGCGCGCATTGGTAGAAACCCGCAGACCGGCTCTCCCATCAAGATCCCCGCACGGCGGGTGGTACGTTTTGCGTCCGGCAAGTCGCTCAAGTCCGAGGTCGTCTAGCGCCGGAACGGCCGACTCCAGAAGCGTAACGACCCGCGAAATCGCCTCGATCCCTTCTCTTGCTTGACGGGAGCACGGGCCTATATTAGCCTTGCTCGCCGTTCCGATGGGAACGCGGCCGGGGCCGGTGACGGACACCGCTCCGCTGTCAGGTGTTCCGGAGGGATGCCGTCGTTATGGACATGTTCCTGCTGTTCGTCGTCATCTTCCTGTGCGTCATGTTCAGCCTCGGAGTCAGCGCGCTCGCGCTCTCCCTCCTGTTCAAGCTCATCGTGCGGCTGTCCGGAGATCGCAAGGCCCCGGTGGCGGTGCCCGCCGTGGCGGGCTCCCCGCAGGGGCCCCGGTCGTAGTCCCGGGACGGGGCGCGCGGCGCCCTCCCTCCGTGTCCTCGCTTCAATCCAAAATCTGAAAGGGATTCCCTACCGGCCGCCCACGAAGGTGGCCAGCGGCGCGGGTCTCTGCGGACTGTAGAACAGGACGTAGAAGAGGTTGTCCTGGAACCCGCGGTTGGCAGGCAGAAGGCCGTGGGTCTCGCAGAAGAAGAAGGTCGAGCTGAAGGTGCGGGCGGCGCGCTGCCCGTCGGAGGGGTCGCCCGTCGGCGCGTCGAGAGACAGAAGCGAATCGGCCGTGACCGTCCCGTCGCCCGGCACCAGCATGACCCGCTCGAGCTGCTTCAGGTCGCTGTGCTGCGCCGTCTCGTCGTTGAACATCGTCACCGTCCCGGAAGGCGTCTGTTTCAGCACCACGCGGTCGAGCGTCGGGATGCAGTCCGAGCCGAAGACGTGGATCGGGACGGGCGAGCCGCCCTCGGCGTCGTTCCGGAGGGCGGCGTGCAGGGCCCGGGCGCGGTCCAGGGCCGCCTGCAGGAAGACCTTCATGCGGTCGAGCGGCGCGCCGGCGGCCTTCGCCGCCGGTCGTCCGCCGGCATCCGCCGCCGGCCGTCCGCCGGACGTCGCCGGGGCGTCCGGAAGCGGCGAGCGACCGCGCGGGCCGAAAATCGACCAGCCGTTCTTGACCCAGGTCTCGGCGTCGTACAGGTCGGCGTCGATCGGCGTGCCCTGGGGGTCGACCAGGTGCCCCCGCGCGTCGTCGGGGAGGAGCTGGTAGATCGAGGGCATCGTGAACAGCACCTCCGGGGACATGGTCCGCGAGAAGCCGGTGTTCATCGTCTGCAGGGCGTGCATGGTGCCGCGCAGCGGCGTGCCGACCAGGATTACGCGGCCCAGGTTCGCCGCCCCTGCGTAGGTCACGGCGTGCTCCTGGCCGTCGCCCAGGACGTCCTCGGTCCCGTACTTCAGATAGTATTCGGCGACCAGGCCGCCCATGCTGTGGGCCACGATGTCGAAGCGCAGGTCGGGGTTCTTCAGCCGGCCCTTGATCTGCTGGATGGCGCGCCCCAGGCCGATGGCCGACTCGCCGATGTCGCGGCGCCAGTCGTAGTAGTAGACGAAGCCGGTGTCCTCGGGCCGCGGGTTGTTGATGTCCCCGAACTGGTAGCCCCCGGCCATCTCCAGCGCGTCGAGCAGGGCACCGTAGAACTTGACCCCCGCGACGCTCTCGTAGATGGCGTAGGCGACCAGGTCGTCGCGGTTCTCGGTGATCGGCAGCCTGTCGATCGGCAGGGAGAGGTCGTCGGTCTTGCAGCGCTTGACCGCGTTGATGAAGCGGCCCCAGGCCGATTCCTGCGTGTGGCGGTTCTTCAGCTTGGCGCCGATGAAGCCGTGGATGACGATGACCGGGTTGCGCCCCTGCCGCAGGGCCGACTCCTGGTGGATCTGCGCCACGTCGAACTTGCGGAACATGGCGCACCCGGAGAGCGCGAGAGGCGCGGCCGCGAGAATGCCGGCGGCGCAGAGGGCAAACCCCCTGGCGCGGATCGGAGATCGGAGCCTGGATCCGGTGCCGCTGTTTACCATATCGTTATGCTCCCGCGGAGCTCCGGGGGTGTGACCAACGGCAATATAGGTGGCTGGCCGCCGACATTCAATGTCGCGCAACTGGACTTCAGTGGGATCGGACCGCTGACGCTCCGGCCGCAGCCTCCTCCTCGAGGGGCAGCTTCCCCGAGTACTTCAGCATCTGCAGCGTGAGGTCGGAAACGTAGGCGACGCGGGCATCGACGACGTCGCCTGCGGCGTCCCGTACCGGCAGCAGGTCCGGCATCACGTAGGCAAGGAAGGAGGGTACACCGGCCCGGTCAGCGCGGCCAACGATTTCGTCACGCAGGGCGGGGTCGATGCGGATCGCGAACCGCTCGACCAGCTCGCGCGCGGAGGCGTAGTTCCCCTCCCCCTTGATGCGCTGGACCTTGGACAGCAGCTCCGCCACCCCGCGGCGCATCAGGTCTATGTCCTTGACGCGGAAATAGGTCTTGCCCTCCCGGCGCACCTCCTGCACGGCCCCGGTCACCTCCTTCAGGTAGCCGACGATCAGGTGCGTGGCCCGCATGTGGTCGTCGTCCAGGATCGACCCTTCCCGCACCCGTCGCAGCATGTAGAGGTCGTCGGTGACGTACTCGCGGTAGGCCGCCTCCGCCGCCTCGACCGCGGGGATGGCCCCGATCTCCAGGAGCTTCGGATCGAAGAAGTGGTGCAGGGCGACCAGCTCAGCCCGGGCCTCCTCGAGCGTCGCGTAGAACTCCCGCAGGTGGTCGGCGGGGTTCCCCTTGAGGGTGTCGCTGACCTTGCCGGAGGCGTGCCCCAGCACCTCGTGCATGGCGGTCTGCAGAAGGCCGATGGCGGCGCCGTATTTCTCCTGCAAGGGCCGGTCCTCGGGGAGGAAGAACTCCTGCACCATGGCCGGGTGCAGGGAGCGCTGGTCGGCGTCCATCACGTTGACCAGCGCCACGCTCTTGTTGCCGTGCTTCTCGCGGATCGACTCCTCGTTCGGCAGGTTGATCCCGACCGGGGGCATCGGCCCCCCGTCCCCGACCCCCACCAGGAGGTTGATGGCGTTGGCGATCGGCAGGGTGAAGCCCTTCCTCTTGTAAGCGTCCGGCCAGGGGGCCCGGTCCTCGAAGTACTGGGCGAGCGAAGCGAGGTCCTTCTGCAGCTTCGTCATGCGGCGGTCGACGAAGTAGACCAGGCCCTCGTAGGCCCCCTTCTGGCTGCGGGGGTCCTTGTACGACTCGATGAACCCGTTGACCGTGTCGACCGGGAAGTCGTGCTGCACCCAGGCGATGTTGTAGCGCCGGAAGGCTTCGGGGTCGCCGGTCTGGAAGTACTCGACCAGGTGGCCGAGGACAAGGGCCTGCTCCGGCTCGGCGTAGCGGCGGGCCTTCTCCAGGAAGCCGATGACGGTCTTCAGCTCCGGCGCGTACCGGCCCGGCGGCACGTCGCCCCGCCCGGCACGGTAGACCTCCTCGACCAGGCGCCCGCCCCGCTTGACCAGCGTGGAGTTCAGGGGGTGCCGCTCCGTGAAGCCGCGCAGGTCGGAGAGGGCGACCCCCTCGTAGTAGTTGACGCTGCTGCACGACAGGATGTCCTGGCCCGGAGGCGGGGTCTTGCAGGTGACCAGCGGGTCGCGATTCGGGTCGAAGATCGCCGGCCGCAGGCGCTGCAGCTTCTGCGGCAACGTCTCCCCCAGGGCCAGCCGGAACATCGCCCCGGAGCGGGCCGCCGCCAGCGCCGCGTCGCGAAGGTCCTCGAAGGTGAAGGTGGGGACG
>QHXZ01000145.1 GCA_003223165.1 Acidobacteriota bacterium | reverse complement strand
AGCCCGCCGGCCGGCCGTTCGAACTCATCGGCGATGGCCATCCCGCCTACGACCACGCCGTGCAGCACCTCGGCCCCGCCGCGGACCTGCGCCTGCACCGCTCCCCCAACCCGCCCCGGGGCCCGAAAGGAGCCCCGCGTTCCGCGGAGGCCGTCGCGCGCGACCGCGCCATGTTCCCCGTGGACGCCCTGCACGCGCTGCTGCGCCATTCCGCCGCCCACCATCGCCGCGAGACCATCGCCTTCGGCCGCCGCCTCAACGCCCTGATGGAGCGGCTGTTCCTGACCGCCGTCTGGAGGAACTTCGTCAAGTGCCGCTCCGAGAGAAAG
>QHXZ01000149.1 GCA_003223165.1 Acidobacteriota bacterium | reverse complement strand
AGCACCGGCTGATCGACGAACGTCATGTGGCCGCTCTGCGGCAGGACGACGAGCTTCGATCCCGGGATCGCCTCGTGCATGGCGCGCGCCAGGGACGGGTCGGACTCGTCGTGGTCGCCGACGGTGATCAGGGTCGGGACGCGGATCGACGGCAGCCGGTCGGCGTACTCCACCGACACGAGGTTGCCGTCGATGACGAACTCGCCGTGCGAGCCCCACATCTCGCGGTACAGGTCCCAGGAGGTGTTCCCGGTGCTGGCCGGGTCGTAGTTCGGATCGGGGCGCCGCTGGTAGAGGTAGGGGAAGTATCCCTCGCCCCAGGCCGCCTTCATGTAGTCCTCGGTGTAGCGGTTCTTCTCGTAGTCTTTGCCGTGCCCGAACAGGCCGGCCTTCTCCATACTGTCGATGCGCCCGCGCAGCTCGGCGGGCATCGCCTCCTTCATGCGCCGGAAGATGTCGTTGAGGCCGCGGGTGCTGTGGAACGTGCTGCACAGGATCAGGTGGCCCAGGTTCGCCTGGTACTTGAAGGCGTAGGCCTGCGCGACCACGCCGCCGTAGGAGTGCCCGAGCAGCGCGATCTTGCCCAGCCCCAGCCCGCGCCGCACCGCCTCGACGTCCTCCACCATCGCCTCGACGGTGTACCCCTTGGGATCGTCGAGCTTCTCCGAGCGTCCCGACCCTCTCTCATCGATGAACACCAGGCGATTCCGGCGCGCCAGCGGCAGCAGGTACGGCAGGAGATAATCGTGCGAGGCGCCCGGCCCGCCGTGCAGGATCACCAGCGGCGCACCGCGGCCGACCGACTTGTAGTAGATCAGCACGCCCCCGGCGTCGACCAGCCCTTCCTGGATCGGGTAGACGGCGGAGGACGCGGCCGCGGGCGAGGAGCCCGGCGCCGCAGACAGGCCGGCCGCGTGGAACAGGGCCGGCGCCGCCACTAGGGCGACGGTGAGACAGAGCGAGCAGTAGGGCCTGCGGGATCGGCGCACGAGATTCCTCCTTAGCGGGGCGCAAGGCCTCCAGGTCACCACTTCCC
This sequence comes from Acidobacteriota bacterium, assembly GCA_003223165.1. Classification (GTDB taxonomy): domain Bacteria; phylum Acidobacteriota; class Polarisedimenticolia; order Gp22-AA2; family Gp22-AA2; genus QHXZ01. The sequence goes on along the minus strand of QHXZ01000149.1, from coordinate 3,808 downwards.
CTCAATGAGCCTTACGTCGGCTTCGCCGGCGCGCTAGCTCCAAGGCAGCAAGAAACTCATCGAACGATGGGAGCGCCCCTTCCTTGGCGCTCCATTTCCGAATCGAATCGATACTGACCGGCCGCAGTCGAGCTATGGCCACGGCTGCCGTGAGCGCCTGTCGGTCATTCCAGTGGTAGAAGGCGGCGAGCCGATCGCGGCAAGAGTCTGTCGCGGAGAGCGCGAGGACGCCAAATCGACGAATCTTGTATACGACCGGCTGCACCCGTAGATCTTCGCCGATGGCCAACGGGCCAGCGGGAAATTCAACGAAGAACGTCGCCACCGGATGTTCGTAATGGTTACCCGCACGCCGGAAATCGATAGCGGCCATGGCCGCGTCAAGCTCCGCCCTCGAGACTGCGCTCTGGATGATGAAATCGAGGTCGGAGGATTTGTACTTTCCGCGGCTATAGAGACTCGCGCAAGCTCCGCCAGTCAAGACCGCCCGAATGCCCGCTGAACTCAGCGCTACCGCCACGCTACGAGCCACCTGGGCCAGGGAAGATCGCTTCGTGAGCTTCACAGCGGCTTGCCGGTGCGCCTGGGTCTTCTCCGGAGGCCGTCGACACTCCGTCTCAGCTGATCTTCGGGTTCGGCGAGACGCCGCAGGTACCGCCGCAGGTCTCGATAGGCGAAGTAGCGAGGATTGAGTCGGAACAGACGTGTCCGGCCCGCGAGCCTTCCGGAAACGATGCCGTCCCCTTCCAATCCCTTGAGCGCCTGTTGAACCCCGTTCAAGGGGGCGTCCAGTATCCTGGCAAGCTCTCTTGGATAGCTTTCGGAAAGCAGACTGAGAGCCAACAGGACGCGTGTGCGCGTCTTGCCGCCGAATGGTGAAGATCGTCCGACCATCATAGTTGGTCATATGACCATAAAAACTGGTCAGAGTCAACATCGAAGGCCGCGATGAGGAGTCTCCGCTCGCTTAGGGGCAGCTCAAGGCGATCTGCTGGGGCAGGCAGGCGGTGGCCCCCTGGGGGCGCTCGGCGCCGCTGCTGGCGCGGCCGTACGACCCTTCGCGGATGGAGTTGCGCGGAGCGACCAGGAAGTAGGCGCTGCCGGCGGGAGACGCGAAGCTGGCGCTCGTGGCCCCTCCCGTGGTGCAGAGCCTCTGCGTGTGGTTATAGACGAACGGGCGAGCGAGGCTTCCCTGGTAGACCTCGTAGTCGCTGTCGCCCGCGGCGCAGGACGCGCCCCAGGACAGCGTCAGGTTGCCCGCCGTCAATCCGACTCTCAACAAGGTCCCAGGCACACCATCCCCGTCCGGCACCGACCCCGCGGCCGGCACGAAGCTGAAGCCGCGCAATCCCGCCTCGACCGGCCAGGCCGGGTCGGCGAAATAGAGGCCGAAGCTCGTCCCGCCGTTCCAGCGCACGAGCTGGCCGGGAAGGTACTCGACGCCGCCCAGGTTGGTCGGCACGTCGAAGGCGACCACCAGGTTCCCGCCGCTGTCCCTGTCGGCCCCCAGCAGGTTGGCGTAGACCGGCACCCCCGCCGCCGCGGGGACGAGCAGCCAGGTGCCATCGGGCCTGCGATTGATGGCGCGCAGCCCGACCAGTCCGCCTCCGAACGCGAGCGCCAGGGTGTACGTGCCGTTCACGCTCTGGACGATCTGGGCCTGCGTGAAGTCGGTGCTCCCCAGCGTCGCCGGCACGTCGGTGGCCAGGTAGTAGGCGACCGCCGCGAGGGCGGGCGCCGGTGTCAGAGTCAGAAGAAGTCCTGCCACGAGACCGCGTGCGTTCCACATGGCGTCGATCCCCCGGCGGACTTAGAGGATGTTCCCGCCGGCGTCGGTCGCCACGCCTATGACCGCTCCGCCAGTGTTGCCGCGCAGCATGTTGTTGCGATAGGCGTTGCCCGTGCCGGACAGGGCGATCCCGCTATTGCCGCTCCCTTCGCTCACGTTGCCGTCGAGGAGGTTGAAATCCCCCTCCATCAAGATTCCATAGGATGTGTTGCCCGTCGTGTGGTTGCGCTCGAAGACATTCTGGTTGGCCGAGCCTGAAGAACAAATACCGCAGCCATTGCCGCTGGACACGTTCCCGACGACTCGATTCCCACTCGTATTGACGGCGATTCCGCTGCCCCCGACCCCCGAGACGTCGTTGGTCGTGACGAGGTTGCCGGGCCCGGCAAGGACGGCGATCCCGAGGTCATCGTCGCTGCCGCGAATCGTAATGACCCGGCTGCGTGATGGTCGTCGGCTGGTAGATCGGGATGCGCGCTTCGTCGCCCCAGCACGGGGCGGCATGCAGACCCGTGACGGCGATGCAGGTCAGAACAAGTCTCTTCATGGTCGTTCCCCCTTGGAGGGTCGCTCCGGGATGCCGGAGGTCGGCCTGTGGCGTTTGCTGATGTATACACCCAACGCGGCCTTCGTGGCACACGAACTTCGACCGTCGAACAGGTTGACGGAATAGCCCGTGCCGGATCTAGGATCGCAGCTCGAACTTCCCGCGCGTCCGGCGAAGAGAGCGCCGGCCGCCGGCGGAACGATCAAAGGAGGTCGGAATGAAGACCCAGGTCATCGCTGTGATGCTCTTCGCCAGCGCCCTTCTGGGGGCGGCGGCCCCCGGCCCTGGCGTCCCAGCCGAGGTTAGGAACGCGCTGGATCGCTTCAGCAAGGAGGCCTTCCGGGCGAACATGCGGTTCCTGGCGGACGACCTGCTGGAAGGCCGCGGCACCGCGACGCGGGGGCAGGAGCTGGCCGCCCGCTATGTCGCGGCCCAGTTCCAGGCCTGCGGGCTCGAGCCGGCCGGCGCCGGCGGCACCTACTTCCAGGAAGTGCCGCTCCGCGAGATCACGATCGACACCGCCGGCAGCGGAGTCTCCGTTATCCGGGATGGCAGGAGCGCCGGCCTCAAGTGGGGCGAGGATTTCCTGATGCGGGGGAACGAGCTCGATCCGGACGCCGCGGTCGAGGCGCCGGTGGTCTTCGTCGGATATGGCGTGGTCAATGCCGCGCGCCAGTACGACGATTACGCCGGCATCGACGTGAAGGGGAAGATCGTGGCGATGCTGGGAGGCGGGCCTCCCGCCTTCCCGGCGAACGAGCGGGCCCACTTCGCCGCGCAGCTGCAGAAGGCGCGGGAGGCGGCGGCGCGCGGGGCGGTCGGGATGATCCGCCTGTGGACCCCGGAAACGGAGACGCTCTTGCCGTGGGCGCGGAGCGCCAGCCAGGCCCAGCTGCCCGCCTTCCGCTGGCTCGACGCCAACGGCGTGCCCAACGACGCGCACAAGGAAATCCGTGTTTACGCCACCCTGTCGATCGGCGCGGCGGAGAGGTTGTTTGCGGGCGCACCGACCTCGTACGCGGACACGCTCAAGAAGGCGGAGGCGGGGACGCTGCGTCCCTTCGCCCTGCCCGGGACGGTGCGGATGCACGCCGTTTCGAGGCACCGCGCGGCCAAAAGCCCCAATGTCCTCGGCGTCCTGCGCGGCTCCGACCCGGCGCTGGTGCGCGAATACGTCCTGTACAGCGCGCACACCGACCACCTCGGCATCGGCCCGGCCGTGAACGGAGACACCATCTACAACGGCGCCGTGGACGACGCCTCCGGCGCAAGCGCACTCATCGAGCTGGCCCGCGCCTTCGCGCGCCTCGAGAAGCCGCCGGCGCGCTCGCTGATCTTCCTTGCGACCACGGGCGAGGAGGCCGGGCTGCTCGGCGCCGACTACTTCGCGCATGTCCCGACCGTCCCGATCGGCAGCATCGTGGCCGACATGAACATGGACGGCGCGAGCGTGTTCTACACCTTCAAGGACG
>QHXZ01000148.1:4999-10187 GCA_003223165.1 Acidobacteriota bacterium | reverse complement strand
TCACGACCGGCGTCCGGACGCCCGTGGGGGTGAAGGTCATGGGGCCGGACCTCGACACGATCGAGCGCATCGGCCTGGATCTGGAGAGGGTACTGCAGCAGGTCCCGGGGACTCGGAGCGCCTTCTTCGAGCGTGTGACCGGCGGGTACTACCTGGACTTCGAGGTGAATCGCGAGGAGGCCGCCCGGTACGGCCTCTCCCCGGGCGACGTGAACGACATCGTCGAGTCGGCGATCGGCGGCAACAACATCACGACGACCGTGGAGGGCCGGGAGCGCTACCCGGTCAACGTGCGTTACGCCCGCGAATTCCGCGACGAGATCCCGAAGCTCCGGCGTGTCCTGGTGCCCACGCCGTCTGGGGCCCAGGTCCCCCTCGGCCAGCTCGCCACCATCGAGCTCCGGACCGGCCCCCCGATGATCAAGAACGAGGAGGGCTTCAAGGCCGGCTACCTTTACGTCGACGTCACGGGCCGCGACCTGGGGAGTTACGTGGACGGCGCCAGGAAGGCGGTGGCCGCCCAGGTCCGCGTCCCGCCCGGCTATCAGCTCGCCTGGAGCGGCCAGTACGAATACCTGGTCCGGGTCCGTCAGCGCCTCGTGGTCGTCGTGCCGATCACGCTCGTGATCATCTTCCTGCTGCTGTACCTGAACACCGGCTCGACCGTGAAGACGCTGATCATCCTCCTCGCGGTCCCGTTCTCGGCCGTGGGAGCGATCCTCCTCATCTGGCACCTCGGCTACAACATGTCGATCGCCGTCTGGGTCGGCCTGATCGCTCTCTTGGGCGTGGACGCTGAAACAGGCGTATTCATGCTCCTCTACCTCGACCTGGCCTACGAGCAGGCGAGGAAGGAGAATCGCATGAGAAGCCTCGCAGATCTCAAGGAAGCGATCGTCGAGGGCGCTGTCAAGCGCCTGCGACCCAAGGTGATGACCGTGGCCGTCATGTTCATGGGCCTTGTCCCGATCATGTGGTCCACGGGGACCGGCTCGGACGTCATGCGACGGATCGCGGCGCCGATGATCGGCGGCATCTTTACCTCCTTCCTCATGGAGCTGCTGGTCTACCCCGTGATCTACGAGATCTGGAAGACGCGCGAGGTCACCCGTGAAGCCATACAAGGGACGTGACTGAGAGCGCTCGAACAGCCGTCCGGAGCAGCAGAAATCTCAGTTGTTGCTTCCCAGGGTGAAGTAGAACGCCGCCCCCTGGTTCACCTTCCCCTCGGCCCAGATGCGGCCGCCATGGCGCCGGATGACGCGCGCCACGGTTGCGAGGCCGATCCCGGTGCCCTCGAAGTCGGTGGCGGCATGCAGCCGCCGGAATGGGGAGAAGAGCTTGTCGACGTAGGCCATGTCGAATCCGGCGCCGTTGTCGCGCAGGCAATAGACCGACCCTTCATCGGTCCGGGACGTGTTGAACTCGATCGTCGCCTCCGTCTTCTTGCGCGTGAACTTCCAGGCGTTTTGAAGGAGATTTTCCAGGACGATGCGGAGAAGCAGGGGATCGCCCTGCGCCACGAGTCCCTCCTGGATGTGCAGGCTCAGGGTGCGCTCGGCGTCCCGCCGCCGCAGCTCCGAGGCGAGCTCCCGCACCATGCCGCTCAGATCGACTCTCTGGCGCGTCAGCTCGGTGCGTGTGACGCGCGACAGCTTCAACAGGCCCTCGATCAAGGCGCTCATGTGCTGGACGCCCGCCCGGATCCGGCGCAGCTTGTCCTGCGGGCCCGCGCCCAGCGTCCCGGCACATTCTTCCATGAGCCCCTGGCTGAACCCGTCGATCCACCGGAGCGGGGCGCGCAGATCGTGCGACACAGAGTAGCTGAACGCCTCGAGCTCCTTGTTCGCCTGCTCCAGCTCTATGGCCCAGGCGCGGCGCATCTGCGCGATTTGCAGGTGGGTCCTCACCCGCGCCAGAAGCTCCCGGGCCGAGAAGGGCTTCACCACGTAGTCGTCCGCGCCGGCGCCGAGGCCCTCGACGGTCGCCTCTTCGCCCGCCCGCGCGGAGAGCAGGATGACGGGGACGGTCCGGGTCCGCTCGTCCTTCCGGAGCTCCTGCAGCAGGCCGAAGCCGTCCAGGCCCGGCATCATGACGTCCGAAAGAACCAGGTCGGGCGGCTCCTCGCGGGCGGCGGCCAGGGCGGCCACCCCGTCCGGGACCGCGCGTACCGCATACTTGTCCCCCAGCAGACGCTGGACGTATTTCCGCATGTCCGCGTTGTCGTCGGCCAGGAGAATCCGGGATCGGGGGCCGCCGGCGGCCGCCGCCGTCGTGACGGTCGACCCGGGCTCTTCGGCCACCGCGGGCACAAGGGCGGCGCCGGAAGCCGACGGCGGGTCGGGAAGCCAGTGAAGCGCCTCTTCGACGTAGGCGGCCGCCCTCGCCGCCGACGAGGAAAGGGTCCGTTCCATGCCGATCTGTCCCTGGGGGAGGTGCGCGCTCCCGTTCTTGATCGCGACGATGAAGGTGCTGCCCGCGCCCTCCCGGCTTTCGACGCGCACGGTGCCGCGGTGCAGCCCGACCAGCTCCTTGATCAGGGCGAGGCCGATTCCGGTTCCTTCATGACTGCGTGACTTCGCCCCCTTCACGCGGTGGAACCGCTCGAACAGGCGCGCCCGCTCGCCTTCTGGAATGCCGACGCCCGTGTCCGCGACCTCCAGTTCCGCCCCGTCGCCGCACCATCGCAGCCGGACGGTGATGCTCCCTTCGAAGGTGTGCTTGAAGGCGTTGGAGAGGAGATTGAGGACGATCTTCTCCCACATCTCCCGGTCGATGTAGAGCGGCTCGGGCATCGCGGGGCAGTCGACCACGAGCGACAGGCCCGCCTTGTCGACGGCCGAGCGGAAGACGCCCGCCAGCTCCGCGGTATAAGCGGCCAGATCGGTCGCTTCGAAGCTCGCCTGCACGCGCCCCGCCTCGATGCGGGAGAAGTCCAGGAGGGAGTTGACCAGTTTGAGCAGGCGGAGGGCGTTGCGGTGGGCGGCGTCCAGACGCTCGCGGCGACTCGGAGCCAGAGGGCTCTCGTGCTCCGCGAGCTCGTCTTCCAAGGGCCCGAGAATCAAGGTGAGGGGAGTGCGGAACTCGTGGCTGACATTCGAGAAGAAGGCCGTCTTGGCCCGATCGATCTCCGCCAGCGCTTCGGCCCGCTTGCGCTCGTCTTCGTAGGCCCTCCCGATGGCGACGGCGGTGGTGACGCCGGCGGCGAGCAGGTCGTAGAACGCGCGGTAGGCGTCGTTCAGAGGAAGCCGCGAGCTGACCCCCGCCACGATGATCCCCAGGGGCCGCTCGTGTCCCGGGGGGGTGATCGGGAGAGCCATGGCCGTCTTGGGGGGCTCGGGATAAGGGGCGCAGGACAGCGGGCCGAGCCGCGCGTTGAGATCGTCGATCTGCCGGGGTTGACGCGAGCGCACGACCTCCGCCAACGGCCAGGGCGCCTCTTGAGGGGCCGCCAGATCGACGACCCTCGGGCTCGCGCCGGTCCCGGCGGCCAATCCGTTGCCGGCGACGAGCCTGGCCTCCCGGCCCCGATCATCGACGGCATAACAGAGGAGGAAGGGCAGATCGAGATCGGACTCCGAGAGGCTCTGGGCGGCGAGCGTGAACGCCTCCTCGAGCGATCGCGCCTTGCCGGCACGGGCGGCGAGGTCGCGCAGGGCGCGCGTGCGCCGCTCGGCGAGCATCTTGCTCGTGGTCTCGGTCACCGGGTGGAAGAGGCCTCCGACCTTGCCCGTCTCGTCCTGAATGGGGCTGAACGAGAAGGTGAAGAATGTCTCTTCGAGATAGCCGTTGCGGTCGAGGAACATCCGCTGATTTTCGAGGTACGACGTCTGGCCCGCGAGCGCCCGTTCGAATGCCTCGCCGATGACCGGCCAGGCCGAGGCCCAGCATTCGCTGAAGTCCTGACCGACCGAATGCGGGTGCTTCGCGCCGCAGATCGGCCAGTAGCCGTCGTTGTAGATCTGGACGTGCTTGGGCCCCCAGGCGAGGGAGATCGGAAAGTTGGAGGCCAGGCAGAGGCTGACGGTCGTCCGCAGGCTCTGCGGCCAGCGCGAGATGTCGCCCAGGGGCGTCTTGGCCCAGTCCATCGACCGGACCAGCGCTCCCATCTCGCCGCCGCCGACCAGCCAGTCCCCGGGACCGCCCTGGTCGCGGCCATGCGAGCGCCGCGACTTGCCTTTCTTCGCCCCGCGGTTCTTCACGATCGTTCCCGATCGAGGAGCACGCAAACCCCTTCTTGCATCCTCGCTGGGTTCGATGGCTAGGAGGCAGAGTCAGGAGGATCGGCCTGGAGGGTAAATATCGGCATGCAGACCCTCCCGTCAAGGCCTGCGGGCAGGAGGCTTACGGAAGCGTTACCGAGTCGCGTACGAGACCGGCCGGCGGCGGCCAGCAACCGGACGGCTCAGAGAATTTCCTCGACGACGTGCACGGGTCCATCGGCGTGGATTTCGCCGCTCCCGACGGCGAGCAAATGGTTCAGGAAGACGTACTTCGGATCGGCGGTCTCGAAGCGAAACCGCGTGCGGAAGTACGGCGCGCCCGGGGCGGCATCGTCCCGGACGCCGTCGAACGTCGTATGAATGAGGACGCCATCCTCCGTCTGCAGCGTGAGGCGCGCGTCGAGNNCGGTCCAATCGTCGCCGCCGGGCAAGACCTTGCCACGCAGGCGCGCGCCTTCGAAGGAACCTCCGGTGATGGGAAAGGTGGCGCGCCGGCCGTAAGGGACGGCGCCGATGTCCTGGGTGGCGGCCGTGGTCAGGCGAAGCGTGAGGAGCGGTTGAAATCGCATGATGGCCTTCCTATCGCGTGGAGACGCTTGGGACGGCTGAGGCGGAACGTGAGCGCAGCCGACAAGCGTGGTCAGTGCGGCTAGCTTGAGCAGGTCGCGGCGTCCCCGATCCATGGTGGTCGCCTCGTCAGAGCAGCTCGTCGATCGTGTAGATGGGGCCTTCGGGGCGCCGGTCGCCGCTCGACACGGCGAGCAGGCGATTCACGAAGCTGTACTTCGGATGCGCGGTCTCGAAGCGCGGCGTCGTCCGGAAGTAATAGGTGGAAGGATCGACGCGCTCGCCACGCCCGATTGCCGCGATCACTTCCGCCGGCCCGTGCCTGAGTCCGAACGAGGCCATATGGATGAGCGCACCGTCGTCCGTTTCGAGCGTGAGGCGCAGATCGAGCTCGAGCA
>QHXZ01000148.1:3938-4856 GCA_003223165.1 Acidobacteriota bacterium | reverse complement strand
CAACGCGCGGTGTTTACAAGATTCTATCACGCACCTGGCCACCGGAGCCGTGTGCAGGGGCCGGCGGGGCGGGGGAGCCAGACATTCCGCGTTTGCTCGTCTGGCGAGACTTTCTGATAGCCTTAGGAGTATCTCGGCCGAGATACTCACACCCGGCCCGTTCAACGAGGAGGGAGCATGAGATCGATCCGCAATCCAGGGAGAGTGGCCGGAATCTGGTACCTGCTCCTCTGCGTCATCGGCCCCCTGCGTCTCATGTACATTCCCAGCAAGCTGTTCGTGTCCGGGAACGCGACCGCGACGGTCAACAACATCGCCGCTCACGAGTGGCTCTTTCGTTTCGGCATCGTGGGCGACCTGGCCTGCGGGGTGATCCTGATCTTCCTCGTGCTGGCGTTTTACAGGCTGTTCAAGAGGGTGGATCAGAACCTCGCCGTGCTGGTGGTGATCTTCGGGGGCGTGATGCCGGCCCTTATCAGCTTCGTGAGTGTCGTGAGCGACGCTGCCGCCCTGATGATCGTGCGCGGGGGCAAATTCCTGTCTGTATTCGACAAACCTCAGCGGGACGCGTTGGCCATGCTGTTCCTCCGTCTGCGTGACCATCAAAACACCGCCGCCGAGATCCTTTGGGGGGTATGGCTCCTCCCGTTAGCGATCCTTGTGTACCGCTCGCGTTTCCTGCCGCGGTTCCTGGGCATCTGGCTCGGCATCAACGGCTTCGCCTATGTCATCGTCAGCCTTACGGGCATACTGTTGCCGCAGTATCAGGGCCAGGTGTTCACCATCTCCACGCCCGCCCTGTTCGGGGAACTGGCGATCATGTTGTGGCTCGTGATCAAGGGTGCCAAGCCGCCGGCGGACGCAAAGGGCTGATCGTCGGCGGGGCATCGAGCCCCTGACCTTCCGCTTGCGTCAGCA
>QHXZ01000148.1:0-3917 GCA_003223165.1 Acidobacteriota bacterium | reverse complement strand
GCGCCGGGAGGATCGCCATGGCCGCCATGCTCGCTCGTCGCATTCTCCTGCCGCTCTCGCTGGCCACCGCGGTCTTCGCGTCGGCCCATGCCCAGGCCGTCGCGCCCGCTCCGTCCGGCGCGACCCCGGTGTGGACGCTCAAGGTGAAGGGGGAGATCCGCTGGCAGCAGGTCACGCCGGCGGGCGCGCTCCTCGTCTCGACCGACGCGGCGCTCGCGGCCGTCGATATCGAGCACGGCCAGGTCGCGTGGGAGAAACCCGAGCTCCGCGGGTTGCCGGCCGACAGCGTCCGCATGATCGAGGGGTCGCTTCTCATGGAAGCGGAGCGTCCGGGCCTGCTGCTCGTCTTCGACCCGGTGACCGGCGCGGTCGTGTTTGATTCCCGCCGCCTGAGCCTGTCGCAGGTCGTCACGCGCCGCGTGCTGCCGCAGAGCGGCAGCCTGCTCGTCCACGGGCAGCGTGGGGCGGGACCGCCGGTCGTGGCGCTGTACGATCTCTCCACCGGTGCGCAACGCTGGGCGAACGAATCGCTCTTCCAGCAGAGCGAGCCCAGGCGGCGCGGGCTGGCCGGCCTGATGCAGGGTATGGTGCACGCCGCTTCGGAAGTCACCGCGCTGGAGGTCCTGCAGGCGGGGCCGAATGTGATCGTCGTGCACACGTTGACGGACCTGCGGGCGCTCGACGCGCGCACCGGCGCGGTGCGCTGGTCCGTCGTGCTGCCCACCGCCCGCGCCGGCAACCCCGCGCGACACGTGCGCCTCTACCCCTCGCTGAAGAAGCCCGATCGGCTGTACGTGAGCTTCGACGACCGGCTCATGGCCTACGCCCTCGCCGACGGTCGGGCGCTCTGGGCCAAGCCCGCCATGGTGGAGGGCTGGGTGCATGACATCGTGCAGCACCCGAACGGGATCGTCATCCTGCCGGAATCGCCGCCCGCAAACGAGGCGACGGGCAACGTGCGCATCGTGAACGGCGTGGTGCAGACGGGGCTGAACGTCGCGCGCTATGAAGACGGAACGACCATCGCCGCCAAGCCGCTGCGCATGCGCGGCACCGTCATGGACGCGATGATCGCCGATGGCTCCGTCGTGCTCGCGGTGGACGCCGAGTCGCGCACCTTCGTGAACGTGCTGGAGGTGGCCACCGCCACCCTGCGCCTGAAGAAGGATGTGAAGATCAAGGGCCGCCTCGCCTATGCCGAGCTCACGCCCGCGGGATTGTTGTACATCTCTCGGCCCGACGCGGCGACGAATGCCGAGGTGAACGTGATCGATCTCGCGAGCGGTGAGCGCCGCTTCGAGGACGCCATCGAGAGCGGCAAGCAGTTGAGTTCGGGCGACTACAACGCCGCGCGGTACTACCTGCACCATGCCGTGGAGGGGCGGACACTCTACGTGTTCGCGAACCGCGACCACCGGCTGTACGCCGTCGATCGCGACGCCGGCACCTTCAAGGCCCTCGGCGGCGAGATCAAGTTGCAGGGGGGCGAGGATCCGACCGACATGGAGATCCGCCCCTCGGGGATCGTCCTCATCGCGCCGCAGAACCTCGTGGTCGTGGGGCGGGATGGGCAGGTGAAGCATCAGGTCTATTACCCGGCGCCGCAACTTCCGGGGCTGCTGCGCGCGCTCTACAGGATCGACGCCGTGCGCGCCGGCCTGTACGGCGCCGCGGCGTCGGCGTACGGCGACGCCTTCGCCCAGGCGTCGCGGACCGCCACGGATGCCAACGCGCGCCGCTTCACCGGGGAGCTGGCGACGGCGTACACGCAGGGCGGCGCGCAGCTCACCGGCTATTCGCACCAGGCGGCGGCGCTCGCCTCGAAACGCTTCCGGGCCTCGCTCACCGTGCCGGGATCGGTCTTCATGTTGACCCGCGCGCCCGAGGGGAACGGCAACGTCCTGCTCGAGATCGCCAAGGACAGCGCGCAGCCGCGGGCGCGCGTGGATCTGGGCAAGGAGCGCGAGCCGGTGTACGCCGTGGATGACGTCGCCGGCATGCTGTTCCTGCAGACCTCTCCGGGGACGCTGGTCGGCTACCGGCTGTGAGCAGTTGAGCGGCCAGCCTCCGTGGTTGACCTCAGAAGGCGGCTGCTCGACCGATCCACTTGTGATAGTACAAGTACGAAACGACCAGACTGGCGAAGAAAATCGCGTGCCCTATCTCGAACGAAACGGGGTCGCCGCTGGACAGGTGGGCGATGCTTGCGGAAATCAGCGTAATGGCAAAACCGAAATAGGCAAACTCCTTGATCCTCCGGGGAACCGTGGGGATGAGCAAGGCGAATGCGCCCAGAATCTTTGCAACCGTCAGCTCGACTCGGAACCAATTCGGCAATCCCAGGTGCGCAAAGGCCCCCTTCATTGCTGGATTGAATGCAAAGTTCAAGGCGCTCAACAACATGATCCCCACCACGATTCCCGTGGTAGTCCAATAGATGAGGCGCTCTTTCCTCGTCGCGTCTGGAGCGGAGGTCGGGGTCGCAGTGAAGGTGTCGATTGCGCCTGCTCTGATGGTCATCGTCAGTTTCTCCTGATCGTTCCTCACATGTGGTGGGCGGCGTCGGCCGGCCCCGCCGGCTCGCGCAGGTCGAGAACGAGGGAACGGCTGGGGAAGCCGAACCAGGCTGCGATGGTGCGCGGACCCTTCTGGAAGATGAGGCGGTAGGACGACTCCTCTTGCGATGACCAGCCGGCGCTCCTGGCCGCATCGCGGAGCGCAACGACCGCCTCGATCGGGTCACCGCGGAAGCGGAATCGCAGGGTGATGTCGCCGCGACGGAGTCCCCCCGTGCTGTGCTCGAGGACGAAGATCGCGGGGATCGGGAAGTCGGCCGGAAAGCGCGGGTGGAGACGCCTCCTGGACGAAAAAGTGTCGGCGTAGCTTCCAGCCCCCGGCCGGGCCTCGGCCGCGGGCACCCGGGGGCCGGCCGCGGCGGGAGCGGTGCCGATCACGAGTGCTCCCAGCATCGCCAGACTGGCCAAGGCCGCTCTCAACTTCACGGGAACCTCCCCTCACACTGGACACCTCCCTTTTCACACCGCGTGCCAACACAGGAGCGTTTGATTGGCCTGCAGGCAAGGCGCTGACCGGAAATCAGTTATCCCCGAGGGCTACGCCGCCGTGGCCTCGGCCTCGATTGTCTGGAACCCGACAGGTGCAGAAAAACAGTCGGCAACGGCCCGGGTGTCGGCCTGAACCGCCCCCGAAGCCGGTCTGAGGTATAGTCATGTGGCATGAGCAACACGACTGACAAGAGGCGCCACCTCCGTCCCATGGCGCGGCTCGATGTGAGGTTGGCGCCCGCACCCGGGCAGGACCTCCCACCTGGTCTGCAGGCAGTTACGGTCGACGTCGCGGTCGGCGGGGTGCGCTGCGCCTGCAACCTGCCCCTCGAGCCCCAGACCATCCTTCGTTTGACCCTCACGCTTGTCGGCGGTGACCTGCGTCAGCCCGCTACGATCGAGGCCGAGGCGCGGGTTCGAAGATGCTCAGAACGGCCCGGGGCCCCGGAGATCCGCCGCTACGAAGTCGCCATGGAGTTCGTGCGGATGGCCCCCCAGGACAAGAAGCGACTCCAGACCTACCTGAACTACCTGTAGCGTTCATGACTTGGCCGGTATGCGGCGGACGCAATGCACGCGTCACTCTCCTTGTGTGTGCTCGTGCAGGGCACGCTTGAAGTCGCGGATCCCCGCGCCGAGCCCTCGCGCCATCTCGGGGAGCCTTTTGCCTCCGAAGATGAGCAGGACGAGGAAGAGAATCAGGAGCAGCTCAGGAAAGCCTATCGATCCCATGTGTCACCTCGATGTCCTCGCCGACTCGGGCGAGGGAGCGGTTGTCGGGTTCGAACGGATGCCTTCGTAGAACGTCGGCACTCCAAGGCTGCCCTTCGGCGGGAGATGCCGGACGTACTG
>QHXZ01000088.1 GCA_003223165.1 Acidobacteriota bacterium | reverse complement strand
GGAGGGATCTTCATGGATCGTCCGGGAATTTCACCGCCCCCCGCCCCGCCCTCTTCCACCGCCTCCTCCCGCAGCCCGAGGCTGCGCGCGGAGCGGACCCGAGCCGGGGCCTTCGCCGTCGTGGCCGTGGCCGCGGCGCTCCTGCCCGGGCCGCCGCCCGCCGCGGCGGCCGAGAAGCGCTTCCTCGCGCTCGATGACTTCTTCGCCGTGCGCACGGTCAGCGACCCGCAGATCGCGCCGGACGGCGCCTGGGTCGCCTACACCGTCAGGACGCCCGACGCGAAGGAGGACAAGCAGAACAGCGACCTGTACATGACCTCCTGGGACGGCGCGAAGACCGTCCGCCTGACCAGCAGCAAGGCGAAGGAGCACACGCCGCGCTGGAGCCCGGACGGCGAGTCCCTGGCCTTCCTCTCCCCGCGCGACTACGAAGCGGAGACCGACCAGATCTGGATCCTGCGGCGGGCCGGCGGCGAGGCGGAGCGGGTGACCGACCTGAAGGGAGGCGTGAACGACTACGTCTGGTCGCCGGTCGGCAAGCGGATCGTCCTGGTGGCCGGCGACCCCGACCCCGACGCCGCCGAGGGGAAGGAGGCGGCCGCCAAGGCGCCCAAGCCGATCGTCATCGACCGCTTCCAGTTCAAGGAGGACATCGAGGGATACCTCGGCAAGCAGCGGGACCATCTGTACCTGCTCGACGTCGCGGCCCGCAAGACCGAGATTCTCACCCCCGGCGAGTTCAACGAGCTCCTCCCCTCCTGGTCGCCGAACGGCGCCTCGATCGCCTTCGTCACCAAGCGCGGCAAGGATTTCGATCGTCACGACAACTGGGACATCTACGTCATGGACGCGAAGCCGGGGGCCGCGCCGCGGCAGCTCACCAGGAACGACGTCGCCGACTGCCACCCCGAATGGGAGAGCCGGCCGGCCTGGAGTCCCGATGGGTCGCAGATCGCCTACCTGCAGGGCGGGCCGCAGGTCCTGATCGCCTACGCCGTCTACCAGCTCGCCGTGATCCCGGCGGCCGGCGGGACGCCGCGCCTCCTGGCGCCCTCCCTCGACCGCGACGCGACGCACCCGCGCTGGGCGGCCGACGGCAAGTCGCTCTACTTCCTGCTCGAGGACGACGGCAACGTCCACCTGGCCCGCGTGCCGGCGGCCGGCGGGAAGGCCGAGGGCGGCCGCGTCGCCGTCCTGAGCGGCGCGCCGCAGGAGCCGGACGAGGTCTTCGCCCTGCAGGGCGCCGACCTGCGCCCGCTGTCGCGGCAGAACCAGGAGCTGCTCGCCGGGCTGCGGCTGGCGGCGGTCGAGGAGACCTCGTTCCGCAGCAAGGACGGCACCGAGGTGCACGGCTTCGTGGCCAAGCCGCCCGACTTCAAGGCGGGCGTGAAGTACCCGGCGATCCTGCGCATCCATGGCGGGCCGGTCTCCCAGTTCGGCAACGAGTTCATGTTCGACTGGCAGCTCCTGGCGGCGCACGGCTACCTGGTCGTGGCCGCCAACCCGCGCGGCAGCTCGGGCCGCGGCGAGGCGTTCTCCAAGGCGATCTTCGCCGACTGGGGAAACAAGGACACGCAGGACGTGCTGGCGGCGGTCGACGACGCCGTGGCCCGGGGGCTCGCCGACCCGGATCGCCTGGGGGTGGGAGGCTGGAGCTACGGCGGCATGCTGACGAACTACACCATCGCCACCGACCCGCGCTTCAAGGCGGCCGCCAGCGGCGCCAGCATCTCGAACGCCCTGGCGGGGTACGGCACCGACCAGTACATCCGCGACTACGAGAACGAGCTCGGCACGCCGTGGAAGAACTTCGACGTCTACGCGCGGGTCTCGTTCCCCTTCTTCCACGCCGACCGCATCGTGACGCCGACCCTCTTCCTATGCGGCGAGAAGGACTTCAACGTCCCTCTCCTGAACTCCGAGCAGATGTACCAGGCGCTGAAGAGCCTGGGGCGCGACGCGATGCTGGTCATCTACCCCGGGCAGTACCACGGCCTGACCCGGCCGAGCTACCTGAAGGACCGCCTGGAGCGCTACCTCGGCTGGTACGACAAATACTTGAGGAAGTAGAATGGCGGACGTGAAGAACGTCTACGACGACGTCATCCAGGCGATCGGCCGCACGCCGCTGGTGCGGCTCAACCGGATCGGCAAGGAGACCGGGGCCGCCCTCTACGCCAAGCTCGAGTACCTGAACCCCGGCCACTCGGTGAAGGACCGCATCGCGGTCCAGATGATCGACGACGCCGAGAAGAGCGGGGCGCTGAAGCCGGGCGGGACGATCATCGAGTGCACCAGCGGCAACACCGGCATGGGCATCGCCATGGTCGGGGCGGCGCGCGGCTACCGCACCGTCCTGGTGATGCCCGACAAGGTCAGCAGCGAGAAGATCAAGGCCCTGCGCGCCTTCGGCGCCAAGGTGATCACCACGCCCACGGCGGTGGCCCCGGACGACCCGCGCAGCTACTACTCGGTGGCGAAGCGCCTGCAGCAGGAGATCCCCGACTCCTTCTTCGCCAACCAGTACCACAACCCGAGCAACCCCGAGGCGCACCTGCGCACCACCGGCCCCGAGATCTGGGATCAGATCGGAGAGTCGCTCGACGCCGTCGTGGTGGCGACCGGCACCGGCGGCACGCTGACCGGGATCGCCCGCTACATCAAGCCGCTCAAGCCTCAGGTCAAGATGGTGCTGGTCGATCCGGTCGGCTCGATCCTGTACGACTACTTCAAGACCCGCCGGATCGCGAAGTCGTTCAAGACTTACAAGGTCGAAGGATTCGGAGAGGACTTCATCCCCACCAGCCTCGACATCGACCTGGTCGACGACTGCTACCAGGTGACCGACAAGGAGTGCTTCCTGACGGCGCGCGAGCTGACCCGCAAGGAGGGGCTCTTCTCGGGCGGGTCGGCCGGGGGGGCGGTGTGCGGCGCGGTCAAGTTCGCCAGGGAGCATCCCGAGTGCAGGACGATCGTGATCGTGCTGCCCGACTCGGGGTCGCGCTACCTGAGCAAGGTCTACGACGACGACTGGCTGCGGGAGAACTCCTTCCTCGACGAGGAGGAGACCTACGGCCGGCTGAGCGACATCACCGGGCGCCAGAAGCACCCGCTGATCGCCGCCCGGCCCGACGACGGCGTGCAGACAATCATCCGCCTCATGAAGAAGCACGGCATCTCGCAGCTTCCGGTGCTCGACGGCGATCGTCTCCTGGGCATCATCTCCGAGAGCGACCTGCTCAACGCCATCCTCTCCGACCCGGCCAGCGTCGACCGGCCGGTCGGCGACCTGGTGGACCAGAACTTCGTCATCGTCCCGCTCGACACCCCGATCAGCCGCCTCGGGTCGGTCTTCGCCGCCGGCAAGGTGGCCCTGGTGCAGAAGGACAACACCATCCAGGCCGTGGTCACCAAGATCGACCTCACCGACCACGTCGCCGGCCTGATGCGCTGAGGAGCCCCCGGCCCGCCGGGTCGGGGCCCGCCCGTCCCTCTCCGACGCCTACTTCGTGATGACGCGGACCGGGAGGTCCGTGGCGGGGACGACCAGCGCCTGGGCGGGCGCCGCAGGCGCGATTTTCGCCGGGGCTGCCCCCCCTTCAACCGCCCCGGCCGCGGGCGGCGCGGTGGCCGGCGGGGCGCCGGGCGCGCCGCCGGGCTCGGGGGCGCCGCCCGGCTCGGGCGGAACGGGCTCCGGCGCCGGATGCTCGACGCGGCAGGTGATCTCCAGGGCCTCGGGAGTCGCCGCGACCCCCACCACCCGCAACCGCGATGGAGGCTGCCCGCCGAGGTCGTCGCGCAGCACCACGACCATCTCCTTGTCGAACGCGACGGCGGGCGCGGGCCCCGCGCCGCCCGAAAGGAACGCCGCCCAGGCCTCCGCCGTGCGAATCACCTCGTGGTCCTTTCCGGGCTCGAGAGGCCGGGGGAGCGGCAGGAGCCGGAAGCCGGCCAGCCGCGCCGCGGCCTGCGCCACGACGGGGGCGGGCGCCTCGGAACGCGCGGTCACGACCTTGGGTTCGGCCACCGCCGGCTTCTCCGCCGCCATCTTCTCAGGCGCCGTCTTCTCCGCCGCCGGCGCGGGAGCGGCGCCGGCGACGGCGTTCTGCTTCGCCTCGGTCTCGATCGCCGTGCCGCCGGCCAGGCCCTCGGCGGCTCCTCCCGACGCCTGCTGCATGCCCGTCTCGGCGGCGACCTTCCGCCGGGGCGCCTTCGCCTCGTCCTTCCGGCCGGCGGCGGCGCGGTCGGAGGCGATGTATCCCAGGGAACGAAGGGCGTCGAGCGTCTGGGCGTCGGCCTCTTCCTTGGCCTGGGCCTTGGGCTGGGGTCGCTTCTGATCGAGGGCCTTCGCCCCGGTCCCCTTCGAGGGAGGGCGCGGCGGGGAGGAGCGTGGCGAGGGGGCCTTCGCCGCCGGGGAGGGCGCGGGGGCGTTCACCTCATCCCCCGTGCGCGCGGCGCGCTCGCGCAGGAGCGCCGGATGCAGGATCGCGACCAGGAAGGCGGCGGCGACGGCTCCGAGGGCGGCGAGGGTCGGCCCCCGGCGCCACCAGGGCGGGAGCGCCTCCCGGGTCCCTGCGGCGGAGGCGGGGGTCTCCAGGGTCCGCCGCAGGCGGGCGGCGGCGCGCTCGGCGAAGCCGCGCGGCAGCGGCGGCGCCTCCTCCTGGAACTCGAGCGCCAGGACCCGGTGGAACTCCACCGCCTCCCGCAGGTCGGCGTCCGCCTCGATGCGGCGCTCGAACTCGGCCCGCGCGGCGCCCGACAGGCGTCCGTCCAGGTAGAGGTTCATCGTCTCTTCGGCCAGCGGATCGAGCCTCTTTCCCATCGCTTCGTGCCTCAGCGTTTCATGAGATCGCGGATGCGGCTGCGGGCGCGCGCCAGGCGCGAGCGCACCGTCCCGACCGGGATCCCGAGCGTCTCGGCGATCTCTTCGTATTCCAGCCCTTCCGCCACGCGCAGCACCAGGACGGCCCGGAAGTCCGGCTCCAGCCGCGCCAGCGCCCTGTGCAGCCTGGCGGCGTGCTCGTGATGCAGGTACGCCTCGTGCGGCCCCGGTCCCTGATCGGCCAGCCGCGACCCCGGATCGGCGGGGCGGTCCCTCCCGGACTCCGCATCGCCCGGCTCCTCGCCGCCCCCGAACAGCGGCACCATCCTCCACAGGCGGCGACTGCGGAGCTGGTTCTTCCAGAGGTTCATCAGGATCCGGTAGAGGTAGGTATAGAAGTCGGAGCGCCCCTCGAAACGCCCGGCCGCCAGGTAACCCTTCACCATCGTCTCCTGAGAGAGATCCTCGGCGTCCTCGCGCCGGCCGGTAAGGCGGTAGGCCAGGACGAACAGGCGGCGGCCGTGCCTGGCGACGATCTCATCGAAATCGAGCGGCCTCGAGGCCTTCTCGGCCGCCGTGCCGGCGGATTCGAGCGCGGCTCCCACCTCCGTCATCCAGCTCTCGGGGGCTTCGACACCCGGCCCGGCGTCGGGTTCCCCGCCGGCCCCCGCGGGCTCCGGGGGATGGGACGGCCGGTTTCCGTCGTCGGGCATCGGAACGGACCTCGGGTCCGCCTAGGACTTGCGGGGACCCTTTCCGGAATCCTTGCCGCCGATCGACCGGCGGATGGTGTAGAGCTTGCGGTGAGGGCTGGCCGGCGGGACCGGGGCCGGGGGCTCGGGCTCCGCGGGCTTCGCGATACCCTTCAGGACTTCCTCGAACAGCTTCTTCCCTTCGCTCCGCCTGCGGGTAGGGAGCTTGCCGTGGCGGAACTGGTGCTCGGAGAGGCAGGTGTTGCAGCGGACCTTCTTGACCTCGTCGCCGACCATGCCGACGACGCCGTGGTTCATGATCAACCGGCAGCGGGGGCAATAATCATCGATGACGTCGCCCAGCCGGACGCGACGGTGCTCCATACGGTGGTTCCCCCAGGGGCTTGAGTGAAGGGCGCGGGTGTTCATAGTAGCCCCTCCGGCGGGAAAATGGAAGGGCCGGCAGCGGCCGCTATCCCGCCTCGCCGGAGTCTCCCGCCACCTCGACGGCCACCGGGGCGAACTGCTTGACCTTCAAACGGTAGAGGCCGCCGCGCTCCGGAATCTCGAAGATCACCACGGCGGAGACCGGGTGTCTCGTGCCGTCCTGCTCGGGACCCACCGCCAGATCGGCCGTGCCGGCGACGAGGATATCCTCTCCCAGGGCGGGCGCCAGCGTGCCGAGCGGTACGACCGACGCGCCGGCGGCGCTCTCGAGGCGCACCTCCGATCCGCTTCCGCCGACGCGCAGCGAAAGCGGTCCCGGCTTGGGGCGGCGGTCGTCGATGACCAGCGTGACCGCGAGGAAGATCGACCCGGACGCCGGCCGGCGGCCGGCGAGGCCGTCCTGCCTCTCGACCGAGGCGACCAGCAGGTCCAGGCCGCCCGCCGAGACGGTCTCGCCGGGACGCGCCTCGGCGGCCGCGCCGCCCTTGACGTAGCGGTCCATGTGCCGGAGCGTGCGGCGGAAGACGTCCTTCTGGTGCACCGGCTCCTCGAAGCCGTGCCCCTCGCGCGGGTAGTGCACGAACTCGACCGGCTTGCCCAGGCTCTTGAGCGCGGTCCACATCTCGCGCGAGTTGGCGATGTTGGTGTTCTCGTCCTCCTCGCCGTGCAGGATCAGCACCGGGGTGGCGACCTTCCGGACGTGGCGGGCCGGCGAGCGCGACAGGTACGCCTCCCAGTCGTCCCAGTAATGGGTCCTCAGGTAATCGGGCTCCCACTCGGTGTAGAAGGAGTTGCTGAAGTCGGTCACCAGGTTCCAGATGCCGTACCACGAGACCGCGCCCTTGAAGCGGTCGGTCTGCGTGATGGCCCAGTTGGTCATGTAGCCGCCGTACGAGCCGCCGAAGATCCCCAGACGTTTCGGGTCGGCGACCCCCATGGCGATGACCTTGTCGACTCCCGCCATCAGGTCCTTAAAGTCGCCTCCTCCCAGGTCCTTCATGTCGGCGACGTTCCAATCGTTGCCGTACCCGGTGCTGCCCCGGAACTCGACCAGCAGCACCGCGTATCCCTGCGCCGCGTAGGCCTGGCGATCCTCGACCAGGATGTCGGGGTCGCGCCATTGCGGGCCGCCGTGCGGGTAGACCAGGAGCGGCCAGCGGGTGCCCGGCCGGCCGCCGCGCGGCTTCACCAGGATCCCTTCGACCTCCTTGCCGTCGAAGCTCTTGAAGCGGATGACCTCGGAGGGCGCGATGTCCCATTCGCGCGCCTGCGTGTTGAGCTCCCCCGCCTGGCGCAGGCCGGCGCCGTCGAGCGACGCCACCTGGATCTCCGGCGCCTGCTCCGGACCCTGGCCGACGAAGGCGAGGCGGCCGGCGCGCGACACCGCCGGCCACGAGCAGACACGGCGCCCGCCGACCACCTCGCGCCCCTCGCCGGAGGCGGCGTCGAAGCGCCAGAGCGGCCCGTTGGTGCCGCGGTGGATGACGGCCAGCACTCCCTGCCCGTCGGGCGTCCAGAGGACTTCTTCCTCCTCGTCGATGTCGCGGTCGGTGCGGGCGCTGAGCGCGCGCGGCGGCGCGCCGCCCGCCGCCGGCACGACGAAGAGAGTGGCACGCGAGAACGATACGTCGGCCTGGGCGGGGGCCACGAAGGCCACCTGGCGTCCGTCCGGCGAGAAGACGGGCCGCTTCTCGGCTCCCGCGCGATCCGTGAGGCGCCGGCTCGCCCCCGAGGCGACGTCGAGGACGTAGAGATCGTAGGCGTTCCCGGCGCCGGGCGCGCCGGTGAGGTTGGTGCTGTAGACGATCGAGCGGCCGTCGGGCGACAGCGAGAACCCCGGGTCCACTCCGAGGTCGCCATCGTTGATCCGCCGCGCGGCGCCGTCCTTGAGGTCGACGGTCCAGAACTGCAGGCGGCGGCGATCCGACAGGATGACGGCGCCGTCGTTCTTCGCGTCGAGGTCCTTCGCCTTGAGCTCCTTCTGCGGGGCGCTCGGGGCTTCCTCGGCCAGGGCCACGATGCCGGAGGCGTCGGGACGCCAGGTGAACCCCTCGACGCCGCTCTCCATCCGGGTCAGGGCGTGCGCCTCGCCGCCGTCCGCCGGCATGGCGAAGACCTGGTGCGGCGCGGATCCTCCCCCTGGATCGGGGTCGTCCCCCGCCCCGGCGCCGGCCGTCTCCCCGGCCAGGAAGGCGATCCAGGCGCCGTCCGGCGACCAGCGTGGTTCCGAGGCGCCCTCCACGCGGTAGGTGAACTGGCGCGCCGGCCCCTCCGGCAGGCCCTCCACGTACACCTGCCGCAGGTAGCGGGCGTGATCCTCGTCGTACGTCCGCAGCGCGAAGGCCAGCCGCGCGCCGTCGGGCGACAGCGACAGCGACTCGGGCAGGCGCGTGGCCACCAGGTCGTCGAAGGTGATCGCTCTCTTGCCGGCGGAGGGCGCGGGGGCGGCGTGGCGCGGCGCCGCGCCTGCGACCGCCAGGGCCGGCAGGATGGCTGCGAGGAGGAACCGGGACCGGGGGGCGGCTGGCACGCTCGGCGGACTCCTTCGGTCGGTCGACGCGGGGCGGTATGATAGCACCCCTCATGGACGCCCGCAGAGAGGTCCGGGAAGCGCCCGCGCCGCCGCTGGAGGATCGCCCCGGGCGTTTTCCGGGCATCGCCCGCGCCTGCTTCCACCTCGACTGGCTGTTCCTGATCTTCTGGGGGGTTTACCTGGCCGGCCCCGACGGCCTGGCGCTCGCGGGACCGTCGCGCGGCGGGGCCGCCTACGCGCTGTTCACCGGCGCGTTCTTCCTGATCCACTTCATCCTGATGTCGACCGGCATCATCGCCCTGTTCGTGGTGATCATCGAAGTGCACGCCCGCCGGAGAGTGCGCGGCTTCAGGAGCGTCATCCTGGCCCTGGCGCTGCCGATCGCGTCGTTCCTCTACTTCGCGACGCGCTACCTCATCCAGGTGAGAAGCTGGCTCGACCGCTGAGGCGCGCGGAGATCCGGAGCCCTCAGAGGAGGGGCTGGATCGCCTTCTCGAGCGTCTCCTCGTCGACCAGGCCGACGAACTTCCTGCGCACCCGGCCGGAGCGATCGACCAGGAAGGTCACCGGGATGGCGGACATCTCGCCGAAGAGCGATTCGACGTCGGGGTTGGTCATCGTAGCGCAGGGGGATCTCCCTCTCGAAGTCCACCACGTAGCCCGGGTCGTCGTCCACGGAGATGCCGACGACCACCAGGCCGCGACCGCGGTAGCGCGCGTAGAGGGAGTTGAGCTTCGGGATGCCCATGCGGCAGGGTCCGCACCAGGTGGCCCACACATCGAACAGCCGCACCTTGCCGCCGAAGTCCGCCAGCCGGATGGTGCGCCCCTGCGGATCCTGCAGGACGATCGGCAGCGAGGGATCGGATGCGGCGCGGGCCGGGAGCGCCGGGGCGCCCGGCGCCTCGGGGGCGGTGGGCGCGGCATGCTCGCTTCCGTCTCCGGCGCAGCGGATCGCCGGGGCCGCCGCCAGGAGCGCCAGGGCCGCGGCACGCCGCGCGGCGCGGGCGAAACTCATCGGGCGGCGCCCGGCGCGGTGACCGGCTCGACCTCGAAGCTGGAGATCGAGATGGCGGGCGGTTTCCAGTTGGGGTGATCGTGCAGGCGGAAGGCCAGGCGGAACTCCCCCCTGAGGCCGGGGTGCTCGCGGAACAGGCGGCGCAGCCGGCTCGACTCGAGGACCTGGTAGGTGAGCGGCGTGCCGGTGATGCGGAAGGTGAGGCGTCCCTGCGGGCCGATGGTGAAGCGGCCCGCCGCGACCAGGTCGCACTCCCCTTCGGTCGCGAAGCCGGCCCGCGCCACGCGGTCCTTCACGTCCTTGAGGTTGAGCGTCTTCCCCTCGGCCGCCTGCACGCTCACCGTGCCGGTCGCCAGATCGGCCGCCACGCTCCCCACCCCGTCCATCAGCTTGATCGACTCCTCGACGCCCCGCGTGCACAGCACACAGGTCATGCCGCGCACCGGCAGGATGATGCTCACCACTCCGGCGGCCGCCGTCGAAGGCGCCAGGCAAGCCAGCAGGGCGGCGGCGCCCAGGGTACGCCACGCTCTCAGGCGGCGGAAGTTCTGCGGTATCCTCATCGGGTGCTCCCCGCAGACAATAATGTGCCCGATCCAGGAAGGCAAGGGATGGGGGCCGGAAACGCACGCCGGGAGGGCCCGTGAGAGCCGAGAAGGACGGCAGGGCGGCGACGCAGCGCGCCGGGGCGGGCCCGCGGGGACGGGCCCCGTCATCCTGGGAGGTCCCGCGCCCGCTGGCCGTCATCCTGGTCGCCGCCGCGGCCTTCCGCGCCGTCTACCTCTACTTCTATGCCGGGCACAGCATCTTCTACGACGGGATGATCCTCGACTCCTCGGTGTACGACGCCTGGGCCCAGGATCTGGCCCGTGGCCGCTGGGTCGGCAGCGAGGCGTTCTACTTTCCCCCCCTCTATCCTTATCTCCTCGGGGCGTTCGACCTGCTGCTCGGCCATTCGTACACGCTCGTCTACGCCGCGCAGGCGCTCCTGGGCCTCTTGAGCCTGGTGTTGATCTTCCGCCTCGGCGCCGCCGCCTTCGGCGAGAGCGCGGGGCTGTGGGCCGCCGCCGGCGCGGCGCTCTACGGCCCGTTCGGCTTCTTCGAGAGCAAGGTGCTGGCGACCACGCTCGGCCTGACCCTGAACCTGGTCGCCCTGCTCCTCCTGATCCGCGCAGGCTCCACGCCGGAAGGCCTCCGCGGCACCGCGGCGGGCGGCCTACTCCGCTGGCTCGCGGCGGGCGCGGCCATCGGGCTGGCGGCGACCTGCCTGCCCGCGACGGCCCTCCTGGCGATCTTCGCCGCCGCCTGGCTCTCGCTCACCGCCCTGCGGACCCGCCGGCCGATCCCCGGCCGCCGGGTGGATCGCGGCGGGGGGCTGGAGCGCGGCGGCGCACCGGCGTCCGGCGTGAAGGCCGCGGCGGCCCTGATGGCCGGCACCTTCCTGGGGCTCTCCCCGGTCCTGGCCTACAACCTGGCCGTCGCCGGCGACCTGCTGCCGCTCTCCGGGCAGGGGGGCATCACCTTCTACCAGGGGAACAACGCGCGCGCCCAGGGGCTCTACAACCCCGTCCCGGGGTTCAGCGGCGCGGCCGAACGGCAGGCCGAGGAGGAGAAGGCGATCGCCGAGCGCGAGACCGGCCGGCGCAACCTGAAACGCTCGCAGGTGAGCGCCCACTTCTTCCGCAAGGGGCTGGCCTTCATCGCCGCCTCCCCCGGCTCCTGGCTCATGCTGGAGGCGCGCAAGCTGGGCGCCCTCCTGGGGGACTACGAGGCCTCGACGGAGTACAGCATCTATCTCGAGCGCCGGCAGGTCCCCTGGCTGCGCCTGGCCTGCCTGCCGTTCGCGGCGATCGCCGGCGCGGGGCTGGCCGGTGTCGCATCGAGCCTGCGCGAGCGGGTTCGTGGCAAGGAAGCCTGGCCCCGCGCCGCCCTGCTGATCTACACCACCTACGCCGCGGCGGTGCCGCTGATGTTCTATGTCTCCTCCCGCTACCGGCTGCCGCTCGTGCCGCCCCTTCTGATCTACGGCGCCTGGTTCGCGGCGACGGCCTGGCGCCGGCTGCGCGAGGAGAGGGCCGATGATCCCGCGCTGCTGGCCTGGCCCGGGGCGGCCTTGCTCCTGGCGCTGGTCTCCTTCTTCCCGCTCGGCCAGCCGAGCGTCACGGCCGAGGCGAACGTGCACTACAACATGGGGAGCCTCCTCGCCGACCGCGGACGCCACGAGGAGGCGATCGTCGCCTACGACCGGGCGCTGGCCGCCTGGCCCGGGAACGCCTACGCCCTGATCAACCGCGGCAACAGCCTCGACCACCTGGGCCGCGTGGACGAGGCCCTGGCCTCGTACCACCGCGCCGAAGAGGTCGACCCGTCGTTCTGGAAGGCCTACCAGGCGCAGGGGATCATCCTGCACCGGCAGAAACGGCTCGAGGAGGAGCAGGAGGTCTACCGGCGCGGGCTGTCGGCGGGCGGCGCCGAGGCGAACTACCTGCAGGGCACGGCGCTGGAGGACCTCGGCAGCCTGGCCGAGGGGCGCAAGGCGCTCGAGGACGCCATCCGCATGAAGCCCGGCGACCCGCGCTACTACAACGAGCTGGGAGTCATCCTGGAAAAGCAGGGCGACCGCGCGGCGGCGCTCCAGGCCTTCCGCGACGCCAGCCGCGCCGGCCCCGCCTACGCCCGCTCGCGCTACAACCTCGGCAGGCTCCTGAAGGACGAGGGGCGCCTCGACGAGGCCGAGACGATGCTCCTCGAGGCGGTCCGCATCGATCCGCGCCACGCCCGGGCGCACGCGCGGCTGGGCGAGATCTACGCCCAGCGCGGCGACCGGGAGCGGGCGCGGGCCCAGTTCCAGCTGGCGCTGGCCGCCGATCCCGCCGAGGCCACGGCGCGCGACGGCCTGGAGTCACTCGGCAAGTGATCCCCGGAGCCCCCCCGCCGCGGCCCCGCGGCGGTGTGCTACGATCCCCGGCCATGGAGACCGTGAGGCCCGACACGCGCGCCGACGCCCCGGCCGATCGGCCGGCCGCCGCCGAGAAATCGGCCGTCTACCGCGCCTTCTGGCGCAAGCTCGACACCGCGCTCAAGACGCTGGAGGGAGATCACGACCTGGTCGTGACGCTCGACGCCATCCTCAAGACGCTGCTGCGGGACTTCCACCAGGAGCTGGGGATCGTCGCGGGCCGCCTGTACGAGCGCGTGGATGGCGACTTCTACGTCCTGCGGCGCTGGGTCGGGGACAACCCGCCCGACAGGCTGGGGTACAGGGTGCCGATCACCTACCGCGCGGTGCAGCTCCTGCTCGAGCGCGGGCTGATCATCCTGAAGGAGAGCGACCCCGAGTTCGACGCCTCCGTCGAGGAGCCGCTCGGCGTCTCGGTCTTCGCCGCCATGACCGTCGGCCCCGAGGGCCGCTACATCCTGTCGTTCAGCATCGAGAACGACTTCGACCGCGAGAAGATCCTCTACCTGCTGTCGGCGATCCAGCACGTCGTGGGCCAGAAGATCGGGCAGCAGCGCCTGCACAGCATCATGGAGGAGGCGCGGCGCATCCAGCTGTCGCTCCTTCCGAAGGCCCCCCCGGTCTTTCACGGCTACGACGTCGACGGCCGCTCGGTCCCCGCCGAGGCGGTGAGCGGCGACCTCTTCGACTTCCTGCCGATCTCGGACCGCATCCTGGGCCTCGCCGTCGCCGACGCCTCGGGCCACGGCCTGCCGGCGGCCCTGCAGGCACGCGATGTCATCACCGGCCTGCGCATGGGGATCGCCGAGCACCTCAAGATCGTCAGCACGATCGAGAGGCTGAACAAGGTCATCCACCGTTCGACGCTCGCCACGCGCTTCGTGTCCCTGTTCTACGGCGAGCTCGAGAAGAACGGCAACTTCATCTACTGCAGCGCGGGGCACCCGCCGGCGTTGCTGTTCCACGAGGGGGGCTTCCAGGAGCTGGGACATGGAGGCCTGGTGCTCGGCCCCGACCCCGATGCGCGCTACGAACGCGGCTATTCCCGCGTCGAGCCGGGCGACACGGTCGTGCTCTACACCGACGGCATCACCGAGGCCACCGACGCTGCGGGCGAGTCCTTCGGCGTCGAGGGCCTCAAGCAGGCCATCGCCCGCCACGCGGCGCTCGGGGCCAAGGGTCTGGCCGCCCGGATCTTCGAGAGCGTGGAGGCCTTCTCGCGCCGCACCCGCCCGCTCGACGACCAGACGGTGGTCGTCGTCCGCCGTCCCGCCCCCGCCTGATCGCGCCGGCATGCGCGACTACGCTTCGACGAGCTACTGGCTCGAGACCTGCCGCGACGACCTGACGCCGCGCCCGGCGCTCGACGGATCGACGCGGGTGGACGTCGCCATCCTGGGGGCCGGCTACACGGGCCTGTGGACGGCCTACTACCTGTTGAAGCGCGCGCCGTCTTTGCGCGTGGCGATCGTCGAGCAGGAAATCGCCGGCTTCGGCGCCTCGGGCCGCAACGGCGGCTGGTGCTCCTCGAAGCTCAACGTCGGCATCGACGCCGTGGCGGCGCGGCACGGTGTCGTGGCGGCGAAGGCGCTGCAGCGCACCCTGTACGACACCGTGGACGAGGTCGGGCGGATCTGCGCCTCCGAGCGGATCGACGCCGGCTACGCCAGGGGAGGCGCGCTGTTCCTCGCCCGCGGGCCCGAGCAGATGGCGGGCCTCGAAGAGCTGGCGGCCCTCTACGATCGCATGGGCTTCGGCGACCGCCACCGCGTCCTCGACGCGAAGGGGACGGAGGAGCGGATCCGGGTGCGCGGGGCGATCGGATCGATCGCCTTCTCCGCCTACGCCACGCTCCATCCGGGCCGGCTGGTGCGCGGCCTGGCCCGCGCCGTCGAGCGGCTGGGCGGGCGGATCTACGAGCGCACCCCGGTCGTCGGCTTCGCGCCCGGACGCGCGCCGGTGCTGCGCACCCCCTACGGCGAGGTGCGGGCGGACACGATCGTGCTGGCCGGCGAGGCCTACCTGACGCGCCTCGCGCCCCTGCATCGCGCCCTCCTCCCGATCTACTCCCTCATCGTGCTGACCGAGCCGCTGTCCGAGGCGCAATGGAAAGAGATCGGCTGGCGGGCCCGCGAGTGCGTGGCGTCGTTCCGGCTCACCATCGACTACCTGTCGCGCACCGACGATGGCCGCATCCTGTTCGGCGGGCGCGGCGCCCCGTACCACTTCGGGTCGTCGATTTCCGACGCGTACGACCGCCACGAGCCGACGCACGCCATGCTGCGCGCCACGGCCCGCGAGTGGTTCCCCCTCCTGAAGGACGTCCGCTTCACGCACGCCTGGGGCGGGCCGCTCGGCATGCCGCGCGACTGGATGCCGAACGTCCTCTACGACCGCGCCCTTGGGATCGCCACGGCCCGCGGCTACACCGGCCACGGCGTGTCGTCCACCAACCTGGCGGGCCGCATCCTGGCCGACCTGATCACCGGCACCGCCTCGGAGATCACCTCCCTGCCGATGGCCGGCCATCGCTCCCCCTCCTGGGAGCCCGAGCCGCTGCGCTGGCTGGCGGTGCGCTACATCCAGGCTGCCCACGGCCGCATCGACGTCCGTGCCGCGCGCAGCGGCCGCCCTCCCTCCGGCCGCACGCTGGCCGAATGGCTCAGCCGGCCCTGAGCCCGGCGGGGTCCAGGCGGCCGGGAAAATCCTCACGGCCTTCTCCGGTTTGTTCCGCGAGCTGATTGCGGCCTTGTCCTGAGTTGCCGCCGCATCGAATAGGGTCATCTTTCCGCCGTTCGGGGCTGTCACTCCGTCAGGGAGATCGCTCATGAACCGAGGGCCGCTGACTACCTGGAGGCGGGTTTCGATGGCCCTTCTGCCGGCGGCGATCCCGTTCTTGATCTTTATACCGGCGATCGCGCATGAAAACATGGCGCCCGTCCGCTCCACGGTGCTGGAGGAGATGACCCGCCACGGGAAGGCCACCTACTGGGTCGTCTTGAAGGAGCAGGCCGACCTGAGCGGCGCCTCCCGGATTGCGGACTGGGCGGCGCGCGGCCGATACGTCTATGACGCGCTCACCACCGTGGCGGCCCGCAGCCAGGCCGGCGTCGCCTCCCACCTCAAGGCACGGGCGCTCCCTCACAAGTCGTTCTGGATCCTCAATGCGATCCGGGTGACCAGCGGGCCCGACGACCTCGACCGGATACGGCGGCGGAAGGAGGTCGGGGAAATCCAGGACGACCCCGTCTTCACGATCCCGGAGCCCCGCCCAGGCGCGGAGCTCGCCACCATCGACGACGTGGAATGGAACATCGCCCGCATCAACGCGCCCCAGGTCTGGTCGGCCTTCGGCGTCCGCGGCGAAGGGATCGTGATCGCGAACATCGATACCGGCGTGCAGTTCGACCATCCAGCGCTCGTGGCGCGTTACCGCGGCAACCTGGGCGCGGCAGGGTTCGACCACAGTTACAACTGGTTCGATCCCTCGCGCGTGTGCGCCGCCCCGCACGGGGTCCCGTGCGACAACATGGGGCACGGCACGCACACCATGGGCACCATGATCGGCGACGACGGTGGGGCCAACCGGATCGGCGTCGCGCCCCGGGCCCGATGGATCGCCGCCAAGGGCTGCGAGAGCGACGGGTGCTCGGCGGCCGCGCTGACCGCCTCCGCCCAGTGGATCCTCGCTCCCACGGATCTGGACGGTGAGAACCCGCGCCCGGATCTGCGGCCCCACGTCGTGAACAACTCCTGGGGAGGCCAGGGTGGCCGACTGTTTTTTCATGGGTTCGTGCGCGCCTGGGTGGCGGCGGGGATCTTCCCGGCCTTTTCGAACGGCAACGCCGGCCCGGACTGCGGCACCTCGGGATCGCCCGGCGACTACCCGGAGAGTTACTCGTCCGGCGCCTTCGATGCGAACAACGTCATCGCGGGCTTCTCGAGCCGCGGTCCGTCGACCTTCGAGGGGGCGGTGAAACCGAACATCGCCGCGCCGGGCGTGAGCGTCCGCAGCAGCCTGCCGACCGACTCGTACGCCTCCAAGAGCGGCACCTCGATGGCCTCCCCGCACACCGCGGCCACGGTGGCGCTGATCTGGTCGGCCAGCCCCGCCCTGCTCGGCCGGATCGCCGAGACCCGGGCGCTCCTGGATCAGTCGGCCCGAGACGCCTCCGATCTCCAATGCGGCGGCGGCGCGGCCAGCAACAACGTCTGGGGCGAGGGGACGCTCGATGCCTTCGCCGCGGTGGAGCGCTCGCCGAGAGACGGGACCGGCGCGCTCCGGGGCAGGGTGACCGGCGCAGACAGCGGGCTGCCTGTGTCGGGCGCCACCGTGCGGGCCGTCGGCCCGCTCGACCGGACCACGACGACGGATGGCGGCGGTGAATACCTCTTCCCGGCGCTGACGACCGGCGCCTATGACGTGACCGCCGGCGAGTTCGGCTATCACGATCAAACGGCCGCCGTGTCCGTGAGCGACGGAGGCACCGCGGTCCAGGATTTCTCCCTTGCGGCCGCGCCACGGTACGCGGTGGAGGGCCATGTCCGCAGCGCTTCGGGCGGCGCGATCGCCCATGCCACCGTCGCGCTCCCGGGGACGCCGATCCCGCCCGTCCTCACCGACGCTCTCGGCTACTACAGCTTCGCCGGCGTGCCTGCGGGCGCCTACGACGTGCGGGCGCAGCCGGCTCACGGCTGCTTCGCCGACGGGACACGTCGTCTGATCCTGAACGGTGACGCCACCGGGTTCGACTTCAGCCTGCCGGACAAGTCGGACACCTTCGGCTACTCCTGCCGCGACGAGGCCCCCGGATACATCGAGGCCGACACCGTCCTGCACCTGGATTTCGACACCCCGATCGCCTGGATCGACCTGCCCTTCCCGTTCACGTTCTACGGCAACACCTACCGCTCCGCGAGGGTCTGCGAAAAGGGGTACCTGAGCTTCCCGGGCGACGCGAACTGCGATCTGTTCAACGCAGAGCTCCCCAGGTTCGTGACGCGCAACAGCATCCTCCCGTTCTGGGACAACGTGATCGTCGATCCCTCGGCCAGCGTCCGCACCGGGCTCGTCGGCGCGGCGCCCGACCGCCGGTTCCTGATCGAGTGGCGCGACGTCCGCTTCCCCGGCCCGGGCGACTCCCGCATCGATTTCGAGATCGTCCTCCACGAGCAGGGCGACGTGGAGATGCAGTACCGCAACATCGCCGACGACGGCGGTGAGAGGGGCGATTCGGCCACGATCGGCCTCGAGAACGAGGACGGCGCCATCGCGCTGATGTACTCGTTCAACCAGCCGTCGATCGCCACTCCCGAGCACGCCGTGCTCTACCACGCGCCGCCTTACCCCGCCCTCGAAGGCACCGTCGCGGACATCAACGACGGCCGGCCGATCGCGCGCGCGACGGTCCGCGCCCTGAAGGACGGCAGGGTGGTGCGCACGGTGACGAGCGACGCCGAGGGGTTCTACCTCATGAAGCAGGTGCCGTTCGGCGATTACACGATCGAGGCCGGCAAGGCGAGGTACGGCACCGGGTCGACGGTGGTCGCCCTGTCCGAGGAGAACGCCACCTACACGCGGAATTTCGCTCTCCAGGGGGCCCGCGCCGAGGCCGATCCGGCGGGCCTCTCCTTCTCCGTGCCGCCGGGCGGCCGGCAGACCGGGACGCTGGCACTGCGCAACAGCGGCGGCCTCGACCTGACCTGGATGATGAGCGAGATCAGCCTGCCGGCCCCGGCCCCCGGGAGCATCATCAAGTCCTGGATGGTCCCCGTGGTGCCGCACGGCCTCGGGTATGACGGCGACGTCTGGTTGTCGGTCGCGCGGGCCTTTCGGAACCATGAATTCACCGTCGCTGGCGCGCCGACGGGCGTCAGCTGGCCGGTGGACTTCGGTGGCGAGTGGCCCGGCGACATGGCCTACGACGCCGGCCGCGGCTTGATGTGTCAGATCGTCGAGGAGAACCGCGATCGATTCTGGGATCCGCCTCCCCACGTCTATGGCATCCATTGCTGGGACCGCGCCAGCGGCGGCCTGGTCGCCTCGATCCTCCCCGATGATTCTCCGTGGGCGAGCGACCAGGAGGTCGGCCTGGCCTACCGGCCTGACGACGACAGCTTCTACGTCGGCCACGGACTGCACGACACCCTGTTCCACGTCGCCGGCCTCAGCCACGCGACGCCCGGCGCGGTGCTCGGCCAGTGCACGTTGCCGCAAATCGGCCTGTTCGCCGGATTGGGGTGGAACCCCGCGTTCGGGACCATCTGGGTGGCGGTCCACCACTCCCCCTTCGAGGGTCTCTACGCCCTCGATCCCGACAGTTGCGATCTCGAGGCGTCGCTCGTGGTGTTCGACGATCGCCACGACCTGCAGGGCCTGGAGGTGGACGAAGCCGGAAACCTGTGGGTCGGCGAAGCGGGGATGCGGGAGGGGTACGGTCACCTGATCGAGAGCGGCCTCCCGAACTCCACCGACCTCCCCTGGCTGTCCGAGGGCGCGGTCTCCGGCGCGCTGTCCCCGGCCGCAACGCAGGCGATCGATGTGACCGTCGACGCCTCCGGCCTCGCGCCGGGCGTCTACACCGGCGAATTGGTCATCCGGACGAGCGGCGCCCGCCAGCGCAATCTCCGCGTGCCGATCGACCTGGCCGTGACCGGCCAGGAACCCTTCCCCGGCCACCCGTTCGCTGTCCCGGGGATGATTCAGGCGGAGGACTTCGACCGCGGCGGCGAGGGGGTCGCCTACCACGACAATGTCCCCGGGAACGCGGGCGGCCTTTACCGTCCGGACGAGGACGTGGACATCATCTCCCCGTACGCCGGCGGCTTCGTGGTGAACAACTTCGAGGACGGCGAGTGGCTCGAGTACGTCATCAACGTCCCGCAGGCCGGCGTCTTCCGGCTCGAAACCCTGGCGAGCAGCGAGTTCGAGGGGAGCCGCTGGCACATGGAGATCGACGGGAGCAATGTGACGGGCCCTGTGTGGATCCCCAACACGGGAAGCTGGAAGAGCTTCCAATGGACGGGAGCCGGAGGCGTGAGCCTCGCGGCCGGGCCGCACGTGCTGCGTATCCAAGCCGAGCAGGAGTACTTCAACCTGGATGCCCTGCGCATCCTCCCGTGAGCCCGGCCTTGAGTCGTGGGCCCTCTTGGCCGAGCGGGTGGGGATTCCCGCATCCACCGTGCGTGAGGACGTCCTTTTCCCTGACCTCAGCCCGTCCAGGCAAAGCGGATCTTCACAGCCACCTGGTCGCTCTCGTGGGCGAGCGTGAACGGGCCCTCGTCGAGGGGGTGGACCCAGCTGCGGTTCCAGACGAAGAACAGGTCGTTGCCGGGGCGGAAGGTCCAGCGCAGACGCGCGTTCATTCCCATCTCGCGCGAGTCATTGTCGTACTGGAGGTAGCCAAACAGCAGGAGGCGCGGCGAGAAAGCGAAGACGTTCTGCAGCTGGTAGAGACGCACCGCGAAGTTGCCCTCCGGCATGCGGCCGTAATCGTTCTGCAGCTCGAGTCGCTGATGCAGGTGGCCCTTCAGGACGTCCCAATTGACGAAGGCGTCGGTCTGCGTCAGCCGCCCGTCGTAGAAGTCGCCTAGCCAGACGGTCGCGCCGACCCGCCATAGATGAGCCTGAGCCGACTCCACCTCGGCGCGATAGCGGGTGAAGTGGTAGCGGCCGGGCGGGATGGTGACGCCGGGAGCGACCTCGAACGGCGCGGTCAGGCGCTCGAATGTCGGCACCCAGTTCGCCTCGAAATGCTGGCCCGCCTCGGTCTCGATGTTGAAGGGCGCCGTGAACAGGCGGCTCGACTCGGTCCGGCCCATCAGGTCGTCTACCTGCTTGTACCCGGTCTCGAAGAAGGCCTGGCGGATCCAGGCGAACCGCCCGTCGCGGCTTGGCCGCGGCTTGAACGCGTTCCAGACGTCGTACCAGCGCGTTCCCGGGCGCGGCAGGAATCCGAGGGCGGGATCGAGCGCATCGCCGAATTCCATGCAGCGTGCGTAGGCCTCCCAGAAATCGTTCGGGAGATCGACCTTGAACCCCCAGCCGTCCCGCTTTCCCGAAGGCAGATCGCCGCTCGAGCGCGCCGCCCATCCACCGATCGACAGCTTCTTGTCCCCGTGGATCGTCGAGCTGTGCCAGTTGGCGTCCAGGCCGGCGAGCGAGTTGGCCCTCAGGCCCTCGGGGTCGCCATGCGTGCCAATCGCGCCGACGCGGAAGCCGTCACTGACGTCGTAGGTGACGCGGCCGGCCGACAGGTTGGAACGCGGGACGCCGTTCGACGTGCCGGTCTCGATGTCGAGAGCCCCGATGCCGAACTTCCCGACGTGGCCCAGCACCTTGGCGCCCCAGTCGATCGGCACGGTCTGCCCGTTCAACAAACCGATGCGGCGCGAGTAGAACGGCACGAAGTCCTGGTCGAGGCCGAGGCCGAGGCCAAAATTGAACAGGCTCGATCCGTCCAGGAAGAACGGGCGCTTCTCGGGAAAGTACAGATCGAAGCGCGTCAGGTTGATCTGGCGCGTGTCGACCTCCGTCTCCGCGAAATCGGTGTAGGCGGTGGCGACGCCCGTGAGCTGTGGCGTCAGGCTGTACGAGAGGTCGAGCCCGCCGCGGCCCACGACGTTCTCGGTGCCGTCCGCGGGGACGCGCTCGAAGCGTCCGAGCGCGTACGGGGAAACCGTCAGGCCGTGCCCCTGGTCCAGCCCGCCGATGCCGGACAGCCGGCCGGCGCTGCTGAGGTCGAGGACGTCCGAGTCGATCGTGACGCCCGACCAGTGCAGGATGACGCGGTCGCGCGTGATGTAGCGCAAGACGTTGAAGCCCCACTCCGCGAGACCGACCTTGAAGTGAAGCGTGCGCGTCGGAATCCGGATCTCTGCGGTCCACCCCCCGTCGTCGATGTGCGTCCGGGCGTCCCAGATCCCGTCCCAGTCGAGCGACAGGATGCCCGGCCCGGGGACCAGGCCGTCGCTCACCGATCCCGTCGCGTGGACCTCGAACATGTAGGCGCTGTGATTGTCGCGGAAGGTGTCGAAGACGAACGTCAGGAAATCGTCCCCGAACGGATCGTCGATGTCGCGCTGCATCGAGTGCTGGGAGATCCGGTCCGGCGCCGGGTCGTGGCAGGTGGCGCCGATGTAGATGTTCTGGTCATCGACCAGAAGACGAATCTCCGTTTTGTACGGCGTCGGCTCGCCGGGATGCGGGGCGTGCTGGGTCAGGTCCGGGATCAGCCCGGCGCGCTGCCAGTCCCGCTCGTCCAGGAGTCCGTCGATCGTGATCGCGCTCTCCGCCCGGACGGCGGCGACGCGCAACCGCTCACCGTTGGGCGCACCCCCGGCCGGGCGCACCACCGCCAGGCACAACAGCACGATGGGAGACACGATGCGTGAAGCCACCGCTCTCCAGCTCAATGATGGAACCGCAAGCAGCTTCCTCCCCGCCGCTTCCATGCGTCCCGTCAGCCGGCCGGATCTCCTTCGAGGATAGTCCGGCCTCGTGCCACGAGCACGATCCGGTCCGCGAGGGCGAACGCCTCCTCCCGGTCGTGGGTCACATAAAGCAGCGCGAATCCGAACTCCGCCTGGAGCTGGAGGATTTCGGCACGCAGCTTCAGGTTGAGTTCCTCGTCCAAGTTGGACAGTGGCTCGTCCATCAGGAGCGCTCGGGGGCGGAGGACCAGGGCCCGGGCGAGGGCAACTCGCTGTTGCTGGCCTCCGGAAAGCGAGCCCGGGTTGGTATCCGCGTATTCCAGGAGCTCCACCCGCGCCAGCATCTGATGGATCCGCCTCTCCCGTTCTTGACTGGGAACACCCTGTGCCCTGAGCCCGAACTCAAGGTTGCCTCGGACCGTCATGTGGGGCCAGAGCGCCAGATCCTGGAACACCATCCCTATCCCGCGCCGCTCCGCGGGCACCACGATCCTCCCCCGCTCGGCGACGACCGACCCTCCGACCAGAACCCGGCCCGCGTCCGGAGCCTCGAAGCCGGCGAGCAGCCGGAGCGCCGTCGTCTTCCCGCATCCCGACGGTCCGAGAAGTGCGACCCGCTCTCCCTCACCGACCTCGAGCGAGAACCCGTCGAGGGCTTTCCGAGACCCGTAGCCCTTGGCGACGCCCTCGAGCTGGAGGGAACTCACTGCCGGCTCCGTGCGTCGAGGATACCCAGGACCGCGAAGGGCGCCGCGACCGACGCGAGGATCAACATGCACAGTGCCGCAATGACCTCCGGTCGACCGTTGGCCATCATCGTGAACAGTCGAACGGTCAGCGTATCCCTGCCCGGAGGGTACACAACCATCGCGATCCCGGTGTCCCTGAAGCAGAAGAGAAACGCCAGGAGCCATGCGCCCGCGAGACCCTTCCAGGCCAGCGGCATTGCGATCGTCGTGAGGCGTCGCGCCCAGCCGGCGCCGGCGGCGGCCGCCGCCTCCTCCATCGATCGCGGGATGGAGGCCAGAGCGGCCTTGGTGATCCAATCGCCCAAGACCACGTACTGGGCAAGGTACCCAAGTAGCAGAATGACAGGAGTACGGTAGATGCCGTTCGTCGCCGGCCGGTTCCACAGGCTGATCAGCCCGATGCCCAGGACTGGTCCCGGCACCGCAAAGAGAAACAGTGTGAGCATCTCGGTGCCCTGCCTCAGCGCCCCGATCATCCGGCCGTAGGCAATGAGCAGACCGAACAGGACGATCAGCGAGGCGCCGAGCGCCGCGAATGAGAAGCTCCTGCCGAAGCTCGCACCAGCGGCCGCCAGTGCCGCGACGTACGCCCTCGGCGCGGCGGACCGCAAGAACAACGCGGCCAGCGGCAGACCGGCCAGCCCCGCCCACAGGGCGCCGGCGAGAACGGCGAGTCGGGAACCGGACCGACCGAGCTGGAAAGGCTCCGGGGCCCGGCCGGTCGACGGAGCTTGGAGCACGGCGCTGGGTCGGACACCCAATAGATGGAGCCCCCAGAAAGCCAGCAGGACGACAAGCAAGAGAGGGCACGCCGCCGCCGTCGCGGACGAGAAATCGTAGAAGGCCGCGAACTGGGCGAGGCTTTCGACCGCGTAGACGTTGACCCTCAGGAAGGTAGGCGCCCCCGTCTCTCCGAGGACGAGGCAGAACAAGAGAAGCACGGCCATGACGAAGGCGGGGAGAACCTGCGGGATCGTGATCCCGAGGAGCACGCTTGATGGCGTCGCGCAGAGCCGGGCGGCTTCCTCCAGGCGAGGGTTCGCCGCAAGGAGCGAGGCTGCCGTGAACAACAGCACCACCGGAAGGAACGAGGCGACGAACACAATGAGACAGCCGGCCGGGCCGAAGAGGAACGTGCCGCCCGACGATCCCAGGAGCCCTCCGAGAGGGCCGTCGCGTCCCAGCAGGGCGACCCATCCATACGCGAGCACGCTCGGCGGCAGGAGAATCGGGAGGACGAAGAGTGCGAAGAGAGCACGCCGTCCCGGAAGATTGGTCCGCGCGAGCAAGACCGAAAGTGGAAGCCCGAGGAGACCGGCCAGGATCGCCGTGGCTCCGGCAAGAAGCAGCGTGTTCCCCAACAGTGTCCATTCCCTGGCCGACGCGAAGAGCTGCGTGTAAGTCGACAGGGTGATGCGCCCGTCGGGCATCAGGCTCCGCTGGAGCATCGCCAGCATCGGAAGAAGCGCGATGAGTGCCCACACTGCGAACACGAGGCGGAGTGTCGACCGCCGGCCCATCAGTATCCGGCCCAGGCCTTCAGGAAAGGCTGGATGGCTTCCATGTCCCGGGCCACGGCGGAGATATTCAGCACCATGAGCTTGAGTGCCTCGATGCGGGGGACGTGGGCGGGCGACTCGACTCCGGAGTGAAGGGGGATCTGAGCGCAATCCGCGAAGGCGAGTTTCTTCTCCGTCTCGTTGGACAGGAGATAGTCAACGAGCTTCTCGCCGTTCGCCGCGTGAGGCGCGCCCTTCACCAGGAGCACGGCGTTGGGCAGGAGAAGCACGCCCGTCTGCCCTTCCTCCTGGTCGGGGACGACCATGCTGACCGGCTTGCCCTGTTTCTGGAGGTTGAAGGCATCATCGCTGTCCACGAGCGCGAAGTCGCATTCTCCTGCAGCCACAAGGTCGGCGCTGTCGCCGTTGCTGGCCGTGATCCTCACGCCGTTCGCCTTCATGGCCTCGAAGAACGCTTTCGTCTTTCTGTCACCCCAGAGAGTGAAGAGGGCCGCCGCGTAGGCTGTGGTGGTGCCGAACAACGGGTTGGCGATGGCGGCCCGGCCCTTGAACCTGGGGTCCAGGTAGGCCGTCACCGAGTTGGGCTTCGGCGAGACCTTGTTCCCGATGATGAGGACTCGGGCCCTGGCGGAGAACCCCGTCCAGTAGTGCTCGGGGTCCTTGAAGGCCGCCGGGATCCCCTCTGCATTCGGGGACGGATAGGGTGTTGCCACCCCCTTGAGCTTGAGAAACTCCGCCCGGATCGCCTCGTTGGCCCAGTATACGTCGGCTTGCGCGTTGTCCCTCTCCGCCAGGAGGCGGTTCATGACGCCGGTGCTCTTGGCCTCCTCCGTGTCGAAGACGGTCCTGACGGTGATCCCCGTCTCACGTTCGAACTCTTTCAGGATTGGCTCCGAGAACGGCTGATCGGCCGACGTGTAGACCACGACCTCTTGCCCGGCACCCTTACATCCCAGTGCGCCGAGCGCGAGCATGCCGGCCACGAGTGCGAGTAACCTCGTCAGATGGAGTCGCTGCGTGATCCATTTCATGAGAGCGTCCCTCCGAACAGCCCCGGGGCAAACGCGCGCAAGAGGCCGAGCGCGCCGCCGGCCAGGACCACGACGACCACGTTGAGTCGCCACTTCCAGAAAGTCAGCGCCGCGAACGCCGCCAAGCCCAGGGCGATTGTAATCCAGTCGATCTCTCCCCTCGGCATGAACGCGACCCTCGCAAGCGGCATGGAGATGGAGAACATGAGGCCCACGACGCCACTCGTCACGCCCTTCAGGAACTCCTTCACGCCTGGCCTGGACGTCAACCAGTTCATGTGCCGCGCTGCGCCCAGCACGAAGACGAACGAGGGCAGGAACAACCAGAAGGTCGCCGCGGTCGCGCCCAGCCATGGCACACCGGCCCCATTCCCGGCGAGGAATCCGACGAAGATGCCGATCGAGATGAGCGGCCCTGGTGTCGTCTCGCCAAGCGCCAGGGCATCGA
>QHXZ01000143.1 GCA_003223165.1 Acidobacteriota bacterium | reverse complement strand
CTGGAGATCTTCGGCAAGGAGAAAAACTTCACGCTTGTGCTCAACAAGGGCGTCACCGACTACAACTCGCCCCAGGTCGAGATCACCAAGGACCTGATCGCCAAGTTCAACGAGATGCACAAGGTCTCCGCCATGCCGGCCGCGAGCAAACCGCCGGCCAAGAAGCCCGCGGAAAAGCCGAAGGAGACTCCGAAGGAAACTCCAAAAAACTAGGCCCCCGGCGCGCCCGCGGCCGAGGGACTCCGCCGCGGGGCGGCTCCCCGGGGTGCCGTCCTGGAGGTCGCACCCGTGGTGAGCTACACGCTGGGGGAAATCGCCTCGCGCGTCGGGGGGACGGTGCGGGGAGACGCGGGCCTCCGGGTGGCGGGCATCAAGCCCCTGGATCAGGCCGGGCCCGACGACCTCAGCTTCCTGGCCCACCCCCGATACCGCAGGGCCGCGACGGCCTCGCGTGCCGCGGCCCTGATTGCCAGCGAGCCGGAGGCGCTTCCGGGCCGCCACCTCATCCTGGTCGAGAACCCCTACGCGGCTCTGGCCTCCGCCATGGGGCTCTTCTTCGCGC
This sequence comes from Acidobacteriota bacterium, assembly GCA_003223165.1. Taxonomy (GTDB): domain Bacteria; phylum Acidobacteriota; class Polarisedimenticolia; order Gp22-AA2; family Gp22-AA2; genus QHXZ01. Next base: position 4,310 of record QHXZ01000143.1, on the reverse strand, counting down.
CTGACCAGGCGGCCGGCGGGATCAGCCCGCTTGCGGTGATCGGCGAGGGGACGGCGCTGGGCGAAGGAGTGTCGATCGGCCCGCTGTCGGTCATCGGCCGGCGGTGCGTTCTCGCCGAGAAGGCCTGTCTCAAGCCCGGAGTCATCCTGGGTGACGAGGTCCGCATCGGCCCCGGCGGCGTCCTGCACCCGGGCGTGGTCGTCTACGCGCGCTCGGTCCTGGGGGCCCGCGTCACGGTGCACGCCGGCAGCGTCCTCGGAAGCGACGGCTTCGGCTACACCGAGGCGGGCGGCGCGCACGCGAAGATCCCGCAGGTCGGCAACGTCGTGATCGAGGACGACGTCGAGATCGGCGCCTGCGTGACCATCGATCGGGCCACGTTCGGCAGCACGATCGTGGGGCGCGGCGCCAAGATCGACAACCTGGTGCAGGTGGCGCACAACGTGGTGATCGGCGAGGGATCGATCCTGGTGGCGCAGTCCGGGATCGCCGGCAGCACGCAATTGGGTCGCGCGGTCATCCTCGCGGGACAGTCGGGCGCGGCGGGGCACCTGGTCCTCGGCGAGCGCTCGATCGTCGGAGCCAAGTCGGCGGTGCTGAAGGACCTGGCGCCGGGGTCGTTCGTCCTCGGCCACCCCGCGGTCGACCATCGCACCTGGAAGCGGGCCCAGGCCGCCCTGGAGAGGCTGCCGGAGCTGCTGCACCGGGTCGCCCGGCTCGAGAAGGCCCTGCAGGCGCGTGCGGCCGCCCCCGCGCGCGTGCGGCCTCCGCGGCGCGCGGCGGGCGGCGCGAGCGTCCGCGCCGGAGCGGCGAGGACGCGTGGACGGCGGCCGGCCTGAAGCCGGACGCGCGGAGGGGAGCATGGAGGACGCAGGCGGAGCGCTCGACATCCGGCAGATCCTGGCGATCCTGCCGCATCGCTACCCGTTTCTTCTCGTCGATCGCATCGTGTCGATGGAGGAGGGCAAGCGGGCGGTCGGGATCAAGAACGTGACCTTCAACGAACCCTTCTTCCAGGGGCACTTTCCCGGCAACCCGATCATGCCCGGCGTTCTGATCGTCGAGGCGATGGCGCAGGTGGGGGCGGTCCTGCTCCTGCGCGGCGTCCCGGATCGCGACGCCAAGCTGGTCTATTTCGCCGGCATCGACAGGGCCAAGTTCCGCCGTCCCGTCACTCCGGGCGATCAGGTGCGCTTCGAGGTGACGGTGCTGAAGGTGCGCTCGCGCTCGGCGCGCCTGCGGGGGGAGGCTTTCGTCGACGGCGTCCTGGTGGCGGAGGCCGAGCTGTTCTCGTCGATGGTCGACCGCGACGGGACGCCCCAGGCACAGGTGGAGGTCCCTTGAGCGGCGGCGCCACGATCCACCCGAGCGCGGAGGTCGATGCAGGCGCCTCCCTGGCCCCGGGGACGGCCGTGCACGCCTTCAGCGTCATCGGTCCGGGAGTGGTGCTGGGTCCCGAATGCGTCGTGGGACCGCACGCCACGATCGAGGGTCCCACCGAGATCGGCGCCCGCTGCCGGATCTTCCCCTTCGCGTCGCTGGGCACCGCTCCCCAGGACCTCAAGTACGGGGGGGAGAGGACCCAATTGCGTATCGGCGACGACAACACCTTTCGCGAGGGGGTGACCGTCAACCGCGGGACCGTGGGCGGCGGAGGCGTGACACGCATCGGCTCGAGCAATCTGCTGATGACGGGGACGCACGTGGCGCACGACTGCCAGGTCGGCAGCGGGGTGATCTTCGCCAACGCCGCCACTCTCGCGGGGCACGTCATGGTGGAAGATGGGGCGACGATCGGCGCCTTCTCCGGAGTGCACCAGTTCTGCCGTGTGGGCCGGCACGCCTACATCGGGGGCTACTCGGTCATCACTCAGGATGCGATGCCGTACGTCCTGACGGTTGGCAACCGCGCCAGGAGCTTCGGCATCAACGTCATCGGGCTGGAGCGCAAGCAGTTCGTCCCCGAGACCATCCGGGCGCTGAAGCAGGCCTATCGCATCCTGTTCCGCTCCCGGCTGACCCTCGAGGCTGCTTTCGAGCGCCTCTCCCGCGAAATCCCCGACACCCCCGAGGTGGGGGCCCTGGTCGAATTCATCCGCGGCAGCCAGCGCGGGGTGATCCGCTGAGCGGCGTGCCGGGTCCGCGCGACGGACCGTTGCGCGTGGCGGTGATCGGCGTGGGCAGCCTCGGCCAGCACCACGCGCGCATCTTCGCCGGCCTGCCCGAGGCGCGGCTCGTGGCGGTCGTGGATCGCGACCGCGCGCGCGCCCTGGCCATCGCCGCCCGTCACGGCGTTCCGGCCTTGACCGACGCGCGCGACCTGCCCAAGGACGTGCAGGCCGTCAGCGTGGCGGTGCCGACTTCGCTGCACGCCCCGGTGGTCCGCGACTGCCTGGCGCGAGGCCTGGCGGTGCTGGTGGAGAAGCCGATGGCCGCGACGCTTCCCGAGGCCGAGGCGATGGCGGAAGCCGCCCGGCGCGCCGGCAGGCCGCTCCTGGTGGGCCACACGGAGCGCTTCAACCCGGTGGTGCGGGCGATCGTCAGCCGCCTGCGGAATCCCCGCTTCATCGAGGCGCACCGCCTGGGGGTGTTCACCTCGCGCAGCACCGACGTCGACGTGGTCCTCGACCTGATGATCCACGACCTGGACGTCATCCTGAGCCTGGTGCCGGCGAAGCTGGCGGCGGTCGACGCCGTGGGTGTGAACGCCCTCACCGACAAGGTGGACATCGCCAACGCCCGCCTGCGCTTCGAGAACGGCTGCGTCGCCAACGTGACCGCCAGCCGGGTGAGCAGCGAGCGGGTCCGCAAGCTGCGGATCTTCGAGCCGGATTCCTACGTCTCCATCGACTACGCGCGGCAGGAGGCGGTGGCCTACTCGCTGCGACGCGACGTGGACGATCGCCCCGAGATCGTGCGCGAGCTGATCGCCGTGTCCAGGGAGGAACCACTGGTCTCGGAGCTGCGGGCCTTCCTGCGGCGCATGGCAGGGGAGGAGGCCCCGGGCGTGACGGCCGAGGAAGGGCTCCTGGCCCTGCGCGTCGCGCACCAGATCCTGGCGCAGATGGGCCCGGGAGGCGGCGGCCCCTCGGAGGGATGATGCCACCGGCTCCGAGGGTGGAGGAGCTCCTCCGCTCCCACATCGCCTCCGGAACCTTTCCCGGCGCGGTCTACCTCATCGCGGACCCCGATCGGATCCTGGCCGAGGGGGCCCTCGGGATGGCCGTGGTCGATCCCGAGCGGATCCCCGCCGGCCCGGAGACGATCTACGACCTGGCGTCCCTGACCAAGCCGCTGTCCTGTGCCCTCCTCGCGGTCCTTCAGCGAGCCGAGGGCCGCCTGCGCCTCGAGGACCGTCTGGCGGACCATCTGCCGGGCTGGGACGCCGCCGACGAGCGCTCCGCGATCACGCTCCTCGACCTGCTGCTGCACCGTTCGGGTCTCCCGGCCTGGGACCCGCTGTACATCCACGCCGCCGACCGGGAGACGCGCATCGCCCGGATCAACCGGCTGCCCCTGGCGCGCCCTCCGGGGAGCGAGGTTGTCTATTCCGACCTGGGGTACATCCTCCTCGGTTTCGCGCTGGAGCGCGCCGGGGGCGCGCCTCTGGATCGCCAGTTCGCGGAGCGAGTGGCTCGCCCCCTCGGCCTGGCGGCCCTCCAGTACCGCCCTGCTGCGTCCCTGAAGAGGCGGATCGCCGCGACCGAGAAGGGCAACCGGAGGGAGATGGATCTCGCCGGGGAGGAGGCGAGCCGCTACAATGAATGGCGCACCGGTGTCATCTGGGGAGAGGTTCACGATCACAACGCCCACACACTCGGAGGCGTGGCCGGCCATGCCGGGCTGTTCGGCACGGCGCGGGCGGTGCACGCTCTCGCCCGGGAGTTCCTGATGCCGCGCGCCCTCATCGACGGGAAGGACGACCTGGACCTTTTCCGGACGGATCGGACCCCCGGCCTCTCGCAGGCGCGTGCGGTCGGGTTCCAGCTGGCCACCACTCCAGGATGCTCGGCGGGGAGCGCGCTCGCCGGCGCTTCGTTCGGGCACGTCGGGACGACGGGGACATCACTCTGGATCGATCCGGAGGCACGCCGGATCCACGTTCTCCTGACCAACCGGGTCCACCCCCGCTTCCAGGAGATCGACATGAACGCCGTCAGGCGGGCCTTTCACGAGGTCGCAGCGACCATCTAGTCGCTCCGGAAAGGCACGCGAGGTCCCGATGGATGTCCTCTCCCTGCTGCAGCCGGAGCCGCCCCCGCCCCGACGCCTGACGCGGACCGAGGCGCTCCTGGCCTCCTTCGCCGTCC
>QHXZ01000142.1:3947-9634 GCA_003223165.1 Acidobacteriota bacterium | reverse complement strand
GACCGCACCGCGTCGACCGCGACGATGGCGGTCCGGCTGAGGCGGATCGACGGTGCCTGGAAGATCGCCTCGCTCGTCTGGTACAAGGACTAATCGTGGCGGGCTCAGGGAACGCGGGCGTACTCCATCTGGCTGAGCAGGAGTTGCGTCCGCTGCTCGAGGTACGGGGTGCTCGGGTCGTGGGTGTAGGACCGCGGGCTCGGAATCATCGCCGCCAGCCGCGCGGCTTCTTCGGGCTCGAGGTCGGCGGCGGTCTTCCCGTAGTAGTGCTGCGCGGCGGCTTCGGCGCCGTAGATGCCGTCACCCCATTCGATCACGTTCAGGTAGATCTCCAGGATGCGCCGTTTGCCGAGCACGTGCTCGATCGTCATCGTGATCAGGGCTTCCTGCGCCTTGCGCAGGTAGGTGCGTCGTGGTGAAAGGAACAGGTTCCTGGCGAGCTGCTGGCTGATCGTCGAGGCTCCGTGCCGGATGCGCCCCCCGCGCACGTTCTTCTCGAGGGCCTCCTGGATGGCTTCGGCGTCGAACCCATCGTGGTCGAGGAACTTCTGATCTTCCGATGCGATGACGGCCCGCTTCAGGTGCACCGAGATCTCTTCGTACGGCACCCAACGGTGCTGGAGGCGCGCCTTGGGATCGATCGACTGCAGGCGTTTGAGGCCGTTCTGCATGAAGGAGGTCGTCTGCGGGTCGTGCTCCCGCAGCCGCCATACCCGCCAGAAGACCCAGCCGTGGTAGGCGGCGAGCCCGAGCAGGAACAGGGCGAGCCATCGGGCCAGCCAGCGGCCTGGCCGCGGCGGCGGTGCCTGAGGGGTGGGCGGGACTGCCGGATCCATGCGCTTGGCCTCCGGCCGAGAATTTAGTTGCCGTCACCGTGACTCCGCCAGCATGGGGGGGTGATACCGGGTGGGGAATTCCGGCCGAGAACCGGATTACGGTTTCGGCACGGCAAGATCGCCTCGAGGAAGACGCAGGCCGACCAAGAGCTTCGATTCACTCCGGAAGCGGAGAGAACTCGACCTCGTCGCCGGGCACCTTCGGATAGCGGCCCTCCTTCCAATCCCGCTTCGCCTGCTCGATGCGCTCTCGCGAGCTCGACACGAAGTTCCAGAAGATGTGCCGCCCGCCCTCGAGAGGTGCGCCGCCGACGAGCACGACCCGGGTGGCCGGCTCGGCTCGCACGACCACCTTCGCTTCGGGCGCGAACACGAGCATCCGACCTGCCTCGGCGCGCTCGGCGCCGCAGCCGAGCGCGCCGTCGATCACGTAGACGGCCCGCTCCTCGTGCTCGCTGGGGAGCGTCAACTCGGAGCCGGCGGGCATCGCGGCGTCCACGTAGAAGAGCGGCGACGACGCTCGGACGGGCGACGTGACCCCGTACGCCGTACCGGCGAGCACCCGGAGTCGCGCACCGGCGACGTTCAGCTCCGGCAGCGTCGCGCCCGGATGATGGACGAACGACGGTTCGCTCTCCTCCAGCGCCATCGGGAGCGCGACCCAGAGCTGAAGGGCGTGGAGCCGAGAGCCCTGCCGCCGGCGCTCCGGGGTCGTACGCTCCGAGTGAACGATCCCGCGACCGGCCGTCATCCAGTTGATGTCCCCGGGGCGGATGAGTTGCTGCGAGCCGAGGCTGTCGCGATGGAGGAGCTCGCCCTCGAAGAGATAGGTCACGGTAGCGAGGCCGATGTGCGGATGCGGTGGCACGTCGATCCCCTCGCCGGGAGCGAAGACCGCGGGCCCCATGTGATCGAAGAAGATGAACGGTCCCACGAGGCGGCGCGCTCTCGACGGCAGGAGCCGGCGGACGGCGTAGCCGCCGACATCGCGGTTTCGCGCGTCGATGATCGCCGCCACGGCGGAGCCCGACGGCGGGCTCGAGCAGATCGGCTCCATCACCGGCGTGACGCTCATCGGGGTCCTCCTTCCCCGACCAGCCTCGTCCGGATGACAAGCTCGGAGGTCAGGGTTCGATGGATGGGGCACTTGTTCGCGATTTCGACGAGCCGCGCGCGCTGAGCCTCGTCGAGCGATCCCACGAGCTCGATGTCGCGCTCAATTTGGTCGAGCCATCCGACCTTCGTCTCGCAGTTCTCGCAGTCGGCCGCGTGGATCCTCGAGTGCCGTAAACGTACCCGGACCGTCTCGAGCGGCCACTCCTTGCGCCGCGCGTACATCGTGACCGTCATCGAGGTGCAGGAGCCCAGCGCCGCGAGCAGCAGGTCGTACGGTCCCGGACCTGTGTCGGTACCGCCGGCTTCGACCGGTTCGTCGGCGGCCAGCACGTGGCCGCCGACGGCGATCATTTGCGCGAAGCCCTTGGCGCTCCCCTCGACGACGACCTCCCGCGGCCGCGACACGTTCGATGCCTCGGCGGTCTGCTCCTTCATCTTCTTCTCCTCTCACTCAGACCAGGGGCGTCACGGCCTCGACGTCTTCCTCGCCCGTCCTGATGCGATAGACCTTCTGCACCGGGAGCACGAAGATCTTGCCGTCGCCGACCTCGCCGGTCCGGCCCGACCTCATGATGGCCTGCACCGTTCTCTCGACGAACGGTTCGGAGACGCCGATGTCCAGCCGGACCTTGTCGACCAGGGCCATTTTCACGGTCGTCCCGCGGTAGGTCTCGACGCTCTCGAGCTCGCCCCCGTGACCGCGGGCCAGCGTGATCGTCAGTCCCCGGACCTCCTCCTTGTACAGGGCTTCGAGAACGTCGTTCAGCTTCTCGGGGCGCACGATCGCTACGATCAGCTTCATGGCCGACCCTCCCGGGTTTGCACGTCCATGGCCGGCGCGCGGTCGGTCATGACCAGGATCGCGCCCTCGCCGCTCGTATAGGCCTCCTCTCCGTGCTGGGGCACGTCCATGCCCACTCCTTCCTCCTTCCTTCCGGCGCGCATCGTCGCCATGAGGCCGACCAGCTTGAGGAGCGCGTAGGTGCCGGCCGCGCTGTAGCTCGCCGTCGCGAGCACCGCCGCGGCCTGCCGCGCGAGCTGCGCGGGATGTCCCGACAGGAGCCCGTCCGTTCCACCCCACGCCCGCGCGGCGAAAACGCCCGTGAGCAGCGCCCCGAAGGCACCGCCCACGCCGTGGGCCGCGAGGACGTCGAGCGAATCGTCGAGCCGCGTCCTGGAGCGCCATTGGATGGCGTAGTAGCTCGGAAGCGCGGCGAGGGCTCCAATCGCAACCGCGCTCATCGGGGGGACGAACCCCGCGGCCGGAGTGATCGCCACGAGACCGACCACGATGCCGGTCGCGGCGCCCACCGCGGTCGCCTTGCCGGTCCGCGCCAGGTCGAGGAGCATCCAGACGACGAGCGTGGCCATGGGGGCGAGCAGCGTGTTCACGAAGGCGAGGGCGGCCGAGGCGTTCGCACCGAGCGCGCTCCCGCCGTTGAAACCGAACCAGCCGAACCAGAGCAGGGACGATCCCAGGAGCACGAACGGCACGCTGTGCGGCAGAAGCGCCTGGCGTCCATAATCCTTGCGCGGTCCCAGAAGGACGGCTGCCACCAGCGCCCCCACGCCGGCGTTGACGTGCACGACGGTCCCGCCCGCGAAGTCGAGCGCCCCCAGCCGGGCCAGCCAGCCGCCTCCCCAGACCCAGTGAGCGACCGGCGCGTAGACGGTCAGGGCCCAGAGCGTGATGAACGCGAGATACGGACCGAAGCGCATCCGCTCCACGATGGCCCCCGAGATCAGCGCCGCGGTGATGATCGCGAACGTTCCCTGGTAGGCCATGAAGAGGAGGTGGGGGATCGACCCCCTCGGCTCGAGGCCCACGCCGTTCAGGAAGAGGTGGGCACCGCCTCCGATCCATCCATTCCCCGGGGCGAAGGCCAGGCTGTAGCCGGCGACGACCCAGGCGATGCCCACCGCGCCGAGAGAGGCGAGACTCATCATCATCGTGTTCAACACGTTCTTCGATCGAACCAGCCCTCCGTAGAAGAAGGCGAGAGCCGGCGTCATCAGAAGCACGAGAGCCGTCGCGACCAGCATCCATGACGTGTCGGCTGCGCTGATCAAAATTTTCTCGATGGCCGTATCGCCGCACGGAGCTTGTCGGCGAGCGAGCCGAACCCCTCGGCCTGCGCCTGGTCCGTGAGTCGGGCTCCGGGCACTATCTCGACCCTGGCACCCGCGCCCGCGGCTCTCGCGGAGCCCTCCTCCAGCACCGCGACGCCGATCCGCTTCCGTTCCAGGTCGAGCGTGAGGATCTCGACCGCGACCGCGGCGCCGGGTTGAACGGCGGCCTTCCATCCGGCCTTTTTCCCCGTGGGTGCGAACGTGGACAGGTGCGCCAAGGCCTCGATCCCCGGCTCCAGCTCGACGAAGACGCCGAAGTCGGCAACCCGGGTGGCTTTTCCCATCAGCACCTGGCCGACCCTGTACCTCTCCGCCACCGTCGACCAGGGATCGGCCTGCAGCTGTTTCAGACCGAGCGAGATCTTCCTCCCGTCTTCGTCCACGCGGAGGACCTTGACCGTGATCTCGTCGCCGGGCCGGACCAGCTCCGAGGGATTCTCCACGCGCGACCAGCCCAAGGTCGACGAACGCGCCGTACGCCATCACCGACGCGACGCGGCCGGACAGGACCGCTCCGGGGACCACAGCCTTGCGGATCTCCTCGGCCTTCTCGGCCTCCTCTTCCTGCAGGAAGGCGCGCCGGGAGACGACCAGCTCCTTGCCGTCCTCCTTGCATTCGATGATCCGGAACGTGTAGGTCTGCCCTACGTGGACCGACGGATCGGCGGTGAAACTGGCGTCGATCTGCGAGATCGGACAAAAGGCGCGCTGCCCGCCCACCCGGATCTCGTATCCTCCCTTGAGCGCCTTCTCGACACGCCCTTCCACCGGGAGTCCGGCCTGAAAGGCATCGTTCAGACGCTGACGGGTGAGGGCACCCCGGGCGAGCTTGTGGGAGAGCCTCAGGCCCCCGGCCGTCGAGACCACGATGGCCTGGACGGTGTCTCCGACCTTCACCTGGACGTCGCTGTCCGGATCCGAAAGTTCAGCGATGTCGATGGTCGCTTCGCCCTTTCCGCCGATGTCGACGAACGCCACCTCCGGCCCGATCGCCACGATGGTCCCCGAGACCGTTTCGCCTTCCTGGTGGGACTTCAGCGCGAGTGATTCCTCGAGCATCCGGGCGAAATCCTCCGTTCCCTCGGAAGGAGGTTCCGGTTGCTTCGCGTCGGGCCTGGGGCGGACGGAATCGGGCCGTGGGCGGTCCGAGGCTTCGTCATCGCCGGGCATCTGGCAGCCTCTTGGCGTTTTGCTGTGGCGCGGGTTCTCAGCGCGAGACGATGGTCTTGAACCCGCCCCAGAACATCCGTTTGCCGTCGAAGGGCATCGCCTTGGGGTCCATCATCTTGGCCAGGCGCGGGTCCTTCATCGCCTTGGCGTTGATGCGGTCGCGCTCGGCGCGGGACTTGTAGACGATGTAGGAGAACACCACCGTCTCGTTGGGCTTCAGCTTGACGCTGCGCGGAAACGAGGTCCATTTGCCCCGCTTGACGTCGTCGGCGACGCTCTCGATGTACTCGAGCGCGCCGTGTTCGCGCCAGACTCGGCCGGCCTTCTTCGCCAGGCTGCGGTAGGCCGCGAGTTTCTTCCTCGGAACGGGAACCACGAAGCCGTCGACGTATCGTGCCATGGTGTCCTCCTCGCTGCTGCGGTTTCAGTGTTTCT
>QHXZ01000142.1:0-3930 GCA_003223165.1 Acidobacteriota bacterium | reverse complement strand
GGCCTCTTGTAACGCCTTGATGTCGAGCTTCACCATCCTTCGAGTTCTTGAAGATCGCAGTATAGGACTTCGCGGCCTCCTCGGCTTGTTCGTTGAACCACAGGGGTCAGTCCTGATCGAAGAATTTCAGGGCCATCGCGCCGTGCGTCGCGGCGCCTCCGGCCCGCAACGCCGCCGCGAGGAAGGAGGACTCGACGATTTCCTCGCGGGTCGCCCCGGCGGACTTGGCGCCCTTGGCGTGCGCCTCGATGCAATAGGGACACTGGGTCGTGCAAGCGACCGCCAGGGCGATCAACTCGCGGTACTTCTTCGGGATCGCCCCGTCGGCGCGCCGCACGATGTTGTCGAGGTTCAGCCAGGCCTCGAACTCCGGCGGCGCCAGTTTGCGCATCTCCTTGAAGAGACGAAGATCCGCCGCGTCGTGATAGTGCTCGCTCATTGTCATCCCTCCAGAGGTGTTGGACCATTCATTCTGGATCAGTCGGCTGTAAATGTCTCACGAAAACCGGTGGAGGACCTTACCCGGGTGTCTGGTTCTCCTGCCCGCGACGCTGCAGCTCGAACCCGGCTTGCCGGGCGTGCTGATCGCGCGCGCCACGGGCCGGCCGCTCGAGGCGACTGAGACGCCCGATAGCGATCGCCCAGTCCGACCGTCAAGAATGCGACGGCGGGCGCGCATCCCCCCTCTCGCGTCGCGGACGGCATCACCCTTCTGGACGACCCTTCCCGGCGAACCTATCTTGAGCATGGCCGCGTGGTGCGGCCGGCAGGTCGATGGTGCGTCGCACGAGGGGGGACAGAGATGAGCTTCAGGGCGCTGAAGTCGTTGTCGGTCATGGGGCTGCTGTCGTTGGCTGCGGCAGCCATGCCTGTCTTCGCCAGGTCGGCGCAGGACATCCGTGATGAGAGGTCCGCCGAGATCCCGGTCTGCTCGAAGAAGCTCGGCGCCGTCTCCGTGGTGGAGCCGGAGAACAACTGGTGGCGCGATCAGGGTCTCGGATCGCCGGAGGCCTTGATCAAGGTGTTCGTCCGCAAGTCGAACTGCTTCACCCTGGTCGATCGCGGCAAGGGGATGCAGGCCATCCAGGCGGAGCGTTCGCTGGCCGCCAGCGGCGACCTGCGCGGCGGCTCGAACCTCGGCCAGGGGCAGATCAGGGCGGCGGACTACGTCCTGGTGCCCGACCTGGTCGCCGCGAACAACAAGGCCGGGTGGCACGCGGTCGGCGGCCTGATCGGCGGCCTGGTGGGCCACCGCAGGGCGGGCGCGGTCATCGGCGGCATCAACACCAAGAAGAAAACGGCCGACGTGGTCCTGACCCTCACCGACGTGCGCTCGTCGGAGGAGGTCGCGACGGTCGAAGGTCATGGCAAGAAGACGGACATCGGGTGGGGAGGGCACGGCACCCTGTTCTCGTCGAGCGGCTTCGGCGGCGCCGGCGCCTCCGGCTACTCGGACACCGAGATCGGGCAGGTCATCACCCTCGCGTACCTCAAGGCGTACACCGACCTGGTCCAGCAGCTGGGCGGCCTGTCGGACAACCCTTCCGCCGCCAACGCGGCGCAGGCGGTCGTCATGAACAAGCCCGGCCGCATGTACGCGTCGCCCGACACGAACGGCCAGGTGATCAAGTCGCTCGAGGTCGGCACGATGCTCTACCCGACGGGCGAGAAGCGCGACGTGCTCTGGGAGGTCACGGACGAGCTCGGCACGAAGGGCTGGGTCTCCTCCCTGCTCTTCCAGCTCGCCAGGTAACTCCATAGATCCTGCCCGGCGCGGGGGTGCGCCGGGCAGGACCACCGGATCGCGAAAGCGGCGACCGGTCAGGGAGCAAACCGCCCCAGCGGCCCATCGCCGTCGGGGAAGTTGGTGGTGTTCAGGACCTGGATCCCGGCGGTGTGGTCGCCGTTGAACGGCGTCTGACCGGCGCCGCATCCCGCCGCAGCGCCCTCCGCCGTCGAATCGAACCAGATCCCGACGTGAAACAGGTGGACGGGAGGGGTCTGCGGGTTCGTGGCCGCGTCGGAAGGGTGCAGGACCGGCGCGGCAGCGACGCCGGGCGCCACGATGAACGTCTCGTCACTGAAGATGCCGACGAACCTTCCGTGGCCGTTGCCTTCCTGATCGGTCACGATGTCCCCCTGGTACCAGGCCAGGCCGAACGGCCCATGGGGGACCTGGATCACGAAGACGGTGAACGTATTGTTGACGGGCAACCCCGACACTCTCACGTCCATCTGCTGGTTCGACCCGTGCGACGTGAGCCTGACCTCCCCGCGCGCGTGCGGCAGGCAGGCGGCGGCCGTGCCCGAAGGGACCAGGTCGAACGAGAACGTAGCCGGCCGCGTGGCGGCCTGAGCCGCGGGAACGACGAGCACGAGCCCCGCGAGCGCGAGCGGCAACGCGAGCCGTCTGGTTCCAGAACGAATCCGCTTCATGGGACGCTCTCCTTTCAAGAGTCTAGCGATCATCCCCATCCCGCCCTTCGGAAGCCGGCACCGCCGGGGAGACCGCGGTCGCGGATCCGGTGAGGATCCAGGCCTTCTGGCTGGGGGCGAAGCGCGGCGCCAGGTAGCCGTCGTTGATCTCCCGCGTCACCGCGAAGCGGTCGTAGGAGGTCGCCGGAAGGAAGGGGCGCGCGTTGTCGGCGAAGCCGTCGGAGGCGCTGTCGACGTCCCCTTCGACGGCGGAGATCACGCCGTCGCCGTTCTGGTCGACGCGGTCCACCTCCGCGGCGTAGGCGTCGAAGAGGCGCTGCGGGAAGGGAGCTTCGGGCTCGAACGAGGCCAGCCTCTCGTACACGTCCAGGTAGATCTCGTGGGCCAGGCCGCTCGGGATGAACCGGTTCCGGAACTCCCGCTGCGCGTCGTCGTCGCCGTCGAACTTGTCCGGATCGCGGGGCAGGAACGGGTTGTCACCGTAGATCGCCGGGTTGTTCCTGATGCCCTGAGGTCCCGAGCCCGGCACCAGGCTGGATCGCCGGCCGATATCGCCAAGCTCGAACGTGCCCGGGATGCCGCCCGTGTTGGGGATCTCATACAGCGGGAAGACCCAGTTGGTCGTGTAGTTGAACTCCCAGTAGCTGTGCACGTCGCTCTGCTGCATGGCGTTGTAAGCCCCCATGCTCAGGAAGATCGGGACCGTGTTGCCCTGGATGTCGGGGAAATGGTCCGCCGCGTTCGGGAAGCGCGCGCTCAGGCCGTCGGTGGTGAAGAGGCGGCCCGGCACGTTATTGCCGGTCCCCATCCCCCGGATCAGGTCGGCGTCCTGCTGCAGGAGCATCCCGAACAGGGCATGGCCGTCGGCGCGCGCCGGGCCGACAGGCGCGACCTGCAGGTCGTGGATCATCCAGCCCTCATACCAGCCGCTCTCGTTGTTGATCACGAACATCGGGTCGATGTCGGTGAACACGTCGATGAAGGCGCGGACGTCGTTCGGGTCCGTCGGCAGATCCGGCTTCGGCTCGAGGGCCAGACGGACCGAGCCGATCGTGGGGATGCCGCAGTCGGCGCCGGTCACCGTCAGCATCACGGCGTCGTTGATCCCGGGGAAGATCGTCGTGAAGACGTTGGGCTCGAACCCCTGCGTGTCGAGCAGGTAGTACTGGAAGAGCTGGCTGGGCTGGTCGGCCTCCGCGAAGGTCTGCATCGGCGGGAAGGTGTGAGGGCGCCCCGCCAGCCGGAGCAGCCTCTCTTTGAGGGGCGGCGGGACCAGGCGGACGTCGCCGCGACGCGCCAGGGCCGCCATGTCGGCCTGCGCGTGCGGATTCGGATGGCACGGCGCGGGAATCACGTCCGTCTGGAAGATCGAAGCCGTCGTTTGCGACTTCCCTGTCTGGCGGTGCGGCGTGGAAGGGCTGGACCACGCGCGACTCCCGGCCCAGGCCAGCATCAGGGCGGCGGCGACGGCCACCGCGAACGAAACTCTCGGAA
>QHXZ01000137.1 GCA_003223165.1 Acidobacteriota bacterium | reverse complement strand
CCGGAACCGCCTGACCCGTTCCGCCTCGAGCCGCCCTTGGCGGCCGTCGCCGCACAGTGCGCCCCGCAATCCGATCAGGTCGGGGGCGAGCGCCAGGAGGCGCGGCAGATCGCCAAGGGCCAGGGAGCCCGCCAGGGCGCACAGCAGCCCGCGCCGCCGGCAGGCGCGCAGGAAAGGCTCCAGGTCGGCCTCTCCCAGGTGATCGAAGAGGGTGCGGCCGTCCTTGAGCGCGGTATCGATCAGGCAGCCGTCCGCCTCGGCGCTCGCGGCGACCCGGGGCAGCACCCGCGGCGGCAGGGACCCGATCGACTCCGCCTCGGCAAAGGCCACGAGGACGACCCGCAGCCGCCGCCCCGGCGGCGCGCACCGGCGCGCCGCCCTCACGATGGCGCGCCCCAGGCGGATCGCCTCGCCTTCGCCGGCCACGCCGCGCAGGCCGAACTTGAGATCGTCGGCGCCGCAGGCCACGGCACCGGCCGCCGCCAGCGCCAGGGCGCCGGGGAGATCGGGGGCGTCGCCCAGGGCGGCGCTCACCGGGATGCGCCGGGGCGCGCCGGACTCGCGCAACGCGGCGTCGCGCTCCGCCACGATGGCCAGCAGGGCCGAGGGGGAGCAGGCCCCGAGCGCGCCCGCCGCCGGGTCCTTGGCGTCGAGGATGTCGGCGCCGCCCTCGAGCGCGGAACGGGCCTCGTCCGCGTTTTTCACGCTCGCCAGGAGAAGGGTCCGCCGGCCGCGCGCGCCCCCCCTGTTTGACCTCACTTCCCGGCCTGTGCTAGAAAGGAACGCACCTCAGCGTCACAAGGTGAAACCACGGTCACGGTCCGGCCCCGCCCGCCCCGCGGCGGGCGCCGCGACGACGCCACTTTCAAAGGAGGCAGGCGCATGAAGGACATTCTGGTCGGCGAGTCCCTGGTCGGAGAGGGGAACGAGGTCGCGCACATCGATCTTCTGATCGGGCCGAAGAACGGTCCGGTCGGGGCCGCCTTCGCCAGCGCCCTGGTGAACCAGAACGAAGGCCACACGGCGCTGCTGGCCGTCCTGGCGCCCAACCTGATCCCGAAGCCCGCGACGATCATGATGAACAAGGTCACGATCAAGGGGGCGGCCCAGGCCTTGCAGATGTTCGGCCCGGCGCAGGCCGCGGTCGCCAAGGCGGTCGCCGACTCGGTCGCCGATGGCATCATACCGCAGGGTGAGGCGGAGAACCTGGTCTGCATCGTCGGCGTGTTCATCCACTGGGACGCCAAGGACAACAAGAAGATCTACGACTACAACTACAAGGCCACGAAGGAGTCCATCGCGCGCGCCATGCGCGGCGAGCCCTCGGTGAAGGCCGTCCTGGAGGGAAAGGACAAGGCGAAGCACCCGTTCGCCTGAGGGGAGGCGCCCGGTGGAGAGAAAGCGCCTCCTCTACCTGATCTCCTCCGACCCGCGCGTCAGCCCGTTCGACATCAACATGGCGTACGATGCCGGCTTCGACGCCGTCATCCCGTACGCGGGGGCCGACGTGTCGTCGGTGACGGGGCTCGTGCAGGACATCATGTTCTCGCGCGGGCCGAAAGGCGCGCGCTTCTCCTCCGTGTTCTTCTCCGGATCCGACCTGACCGCGGCCGAGGAAATGCTCGCGGCGGCGCGCCGGAGCTTGTTCGAGCCGTTCCTAGTCGGGCTGATGGTCGACCCCAAGGGGGGCTACACCACCGCCGCGGCGATGCTGGCCAAGGTGGCGGCGCTGGCGAAGGCGCGGGGGCTGGGGGAGATCGCCCGCCTCAGGGTCCTGGTCGCCGCGGGCACCGGTGGCGTCGGCAAGGCCGTGGCGGCGATGGCGGCGCGCGACGGGGCCCGGGTCACGCTGACGTCACGGCGGCCGGAGGCCGCCGCGGCAGCGGTGCGCGAGATCACCTCCCTGTTCCAGGCCGGAGTCGAGCCGCGTCCGGCGCCCTCGGAGGCCGAGCTCGCGCGCCTGGCCCGCGAAGCCGACGTGGTGCTCGCCACGGGAGCGGCCGGCGCCCGGCTGCTGTCGCGCGCGTCGATCGCCTCCCTGAAAGGACCCAAGGTGCTGGCGGACGTCAACGCCGTGCCGCCCTCCGGCATCGAGGGGCTCAATCCCCAGGACGACGGCGCCGAGATCGCGCCCGGGATCTTCGGCCTCGGCGCCCTCATCGTCGGCGCGCTCAAAAACAAGGTGGAAGCCGCGCTCCTCAAGGACCTCCTCGCCGCCGAAAAGGCGCCGGTGCTCGACGGCGGCGCCGCCCGCAGGAAGGCGGAGGAGATCCTGGCCTCGGGCTGAGGCGGCGATGCCGGACGGCGGGCGGGCCAGGGGCGGGGCTCCCGGGCGGCGCCTCCTCCTTCTCGGAGTGAGCGTACGGGCGCTCGCGGCCTCGGTGGCCGCGAGCCGCCTCGCGGCGGGATCCTTCCCTGTCGGAGTCCTGGCGCTGGACTACTTCGGAGACGCCGACCTCCAGGGGCGGCGCCGGCCGCGCTCCTTCACGATCCTATCGCTGCCGCGCGACCTCGGCCGCCCGCGCTCCCTCCTCGCCCTCGCCCGGGCCGCGCTCGACCTCGACTGGGATGACCTGGTCTATGCCGGCGGTCTGGAGAACCGTCCGCGCCTGCTGCGCCGCCTCGAGGCGCGCGGCGGCATCCTCGGCAACGGCCCCGCGAGCGTCGAGCGCGTGCGCGACCCGGCCGTCCTGTTTCCGTTCCTGCGCCGCCTGGGCCTGCCGCACGCCGCCACCTGGGCGGGCGGCGCCGGACCCCCCCGGAAGGCGGGCCTGCGCTCCCTCTGGAAGCCTCTGCGATCGGGAGGGGGCGCTGGGGTGAGGGAGGCCAAGGCGCGCGAGATCCGTCCGCGCGGTCATTACCGCCAGGAACTCCTGCGCGGCGCCGTCGGCTCGGTCGCCTTCCTCGCCGACGGAGCGCGCGCCGTGCTGCTGGGCGCCAGCGAGCAGATCGTCGGCTGGTCCGAGCTGGGCGGATCGGGGTTCCGCTACGGCGGGAGCATCGCCGGGCCGCCCGGAGCCTTGCTGACCCCCGGGGCCCTCGCCCTGCTGGCCGAGGCGGCGACGGCGATCACGAGCCGTTTTCGCCTCCGCGGGCTCAACGGCCTCGACTTCGTGCTGGTCGGGGATCAGCCGCGCCTCATCGAGGTGAACCCGCGCTACACCGCCTCGATGGAGCTGATCGAGGAGCTCGCGGGGCAAAACCTCTTCGACCTGCACCTGGGGGCGATCGCGGGAGGACCGCTGCCGGACGGGCCGCTTCCTTCCGCTCGGCGGGGGATCGCGCCGGAGGCGGACGAGGGCGCGCGCGGGCCGTTCCTGGCGAAGGGGATCCTGTACGCCGACCGCCCGGTGCGCGCCGGGGCGCCGGAGGCGCTCTTCGCGCTCGGCTGCCGCGACGTCCCGGTGCGCGGCGAGCTCTTCGCGCCGGGCCAGCCGATCTGCACGCTCATGGCGCGGGGTCCTTCCCCGGCCGCGTGCCGCTCCCGGCTCGCCGCCCTCGCCGTGCGCGCGCGCCGCCGGCTCTCTTCGGCGGAAACCCTTCGCCGGCAAGGCCTTCCTGCCCATGGCGTAACATGGTAAGCTGCCGTCGACCCTCGGACGAGAGCGCTTCGAGATGACCACCTCCGCCACGGCCCTGGTGACCGGAAGCTCCCGCGGCATCGGCCGCGCCATCGCGCTGCGCCTGGCGCGCGACGGCTACACGGTCGGACTCAACTACGCCCACGACGCGCGGGCCGCCGAGGCGGTCCTCGCGGAGGCGCGCTCGCACGGCCCCGCGTCGTTCGCCGTGCGCGCCGACGTGACGACGCCCGAAGGGTGCGGGCGGCTGGTCTCGGAGGCGCTCGACCGCCTGGGCCGGCTGGACCTGCTGGTCAACAATGTCGGGCCGTTCCTGGAGCGGCCCCTGGCCGAGACGAGCGACGCCGAATGGCGTCTCATGCTGGACGGCAACCTCGGCAGCGCCTTCTGGTGCGCGCGCGCCGCGCTCCCCGCGATGCGCGCCGCGCGCCGCGGCTGCATCGTCAACGTCTCCGCGCTGAACGCCGAGGTCTCACCCGGCATGACCCACGAGGCGCCGGCCTACTTCGTCGCCAAGAGCGCCTTGGCGATGCTCACCAGGACGATGGCGCGCGCCGAAGGTCCCCACCGCATCCGCGTCAACGCGGTCAGCCCCGGCTTCATCGAGACCGAAGGGTACGCGGACTGGGAGGACGCGGAGAAGGCGCGCTGGCGAGGCCAGATCCCGCTGGGGCGCTTCGGTCGCCCGGAGGAGGTGGCGGAGGCGGTCGCCTTCCTGGCCTCCGAGCGGGCCGCCTACGTCTCCGGCACGGTGCTGCACGTCCATGGTGGCTTGTGGATCTAGCGGCCGGTCCGGGGGCCGGGGCGGCGCGGCCGCGCTACCTGTTCGTGACCGGGCAGCTGGCGAAGGGAGCGCTCGAGCGCACGCTCGGAGAGATGCGGGCCGCCTTCGACTGGCGGGTGGAGGCGCTGCGCATCAAGGTGGCGGCCCTCCTGACCACGGACTACCTGCGGGCCACGCTGCCGCGCCCGGACTGCGACGCGGTCTACCTGCCGGGTCTCTGCCAGGCGGACGTGGCGGCCCTGATGTCAATCTTTGGAGTCGAGTTCAAGAAAGGCCCCAAGGACCTGAGGGACCTGGCCGCCTTCTTCGGCGGCGAGGCGGAGGCCTACGATCCGCAAGGGAAACATGCGCTCACCATCCTGGCCGAGATCAACGATCTCCACCGCCTGGACGACGAGGCGATCCTGGCGCGGGCGGAGCGTTACCGCCGCTCCGGCGCGGACGTCATCGATCTCGGCTGCTCTCCCGAGAGCCCGATCGCCGATCTGGGACGCATCGTCGGGATGCTGCGCGGGCGCGGCTTCCGGGTCAGCGTCGACACCTTCGACGAGCGCGAGGCGCTCTCGGGCGACGAGGCGGGGAGCCTCAACGCCGAGAACCTGGACCTCGCGGGGCGGCTGCGCTCCGCGGTGCCGGTGGTGATCCCGGACCACGGGCAGGGGCTGGCGTCGCTTTTGCGCAACGTCGAGGAGGCCCGCCGGCGCGGCGTCCAGCGGCTGATCGTCGACCCGGTGATCGACCCGATCCACTTCGGCTTCGCGGCCTCGCTGCGGCGCTTCTGCGAGGCGCGCGAAGCGCTCCCCGAGGCGGAGATGCTGATGGGCGTGGGGAACCTGACCGAGCTGACGGAGGCCGACTCGGCGGGGGTGAACGCCGTGCTCCTGGGGGTGATGAGCGAGCTGAGCGTGACCCATGCCCTCACGACCGAGGTCGCGCCCTGGGCGCTGGGATGCGTGCGCGAGCTCGACTGCGGTCGCCGGATGATGCACCACGCGCACCGGCGCGGTTCGCTGCCGAAGGGGTTCGACGACCGGCTGGTCACCACCCGGGACGCGCGCCTCAGCCGTCCCACCGAAGCGGAGCTGCGCGCGATGCAGAGGAGCCTCGGCGATCGAAACTTCCGCATCGAGACCGACGGCGAGTCGATCTTCGTCTTCAACGCCGAGCGGTTCGTGAAGCGCTCGAACATCCGCGACATCTTCCCGCAGCTCGGCGTCGAGGACGACGCCTCGCACGCCTTCTACCTGGGACGCGAGCTGATGAAGGCCGACCTGGCGCGGCGCCTCGGCAAGAAATACATCCAGGGCGAGCCGCTGCACTGGGGCTACCTGACCTACGCCGAGGAGGAGGCGGAGCAGGCGCGCCGGCGCCGGGCCCCGGCGCGTGCGCGGGCGAAGGGTGCGCCATGAGGACCGACCGGCTGGCGCTGAGCGGCATCCTCTGCATGTGCCACATCGGGGTGACCGAGGAAGAGCGCCGCGAACGGCAGAGGATCGAAGTCGACCTCGAGCTGTTCGCCGACCTCGAGGAGGCGGGGCGGACCGGGGTCTTGAAGCGCACGATCGACTACCGCGAGGTGTGCGAGGCGGCGCGCGGCCTGCTCGAGTCCGGCACGTTCCACCTGATCGAGGCGGCCGCGACGGGCGTGCTCGACCTGATCCTGAGTCGCTTCCCCGTGGCGCGCGCCGTGGTGCGGGTGCGCAAGTTCGTCCTGCCGAAGGTGGCGCACGTCGAGGTGCAGATGGAGCGGGACCGCCCGGCCTGAGGAACCGATGATCCTGGAGACGATCGTCTCGACGCTCGACGCCGCGGGGCGCCCCAACTTCGCCCCGATGGGGATCGCCGTGGAGGGGGAGCGCGTGCTCCTGCGCCCCTTCCGCGGCGCCCGCACCTGGCAGAACCTGCAGGAGGTCGGGGAGGGCGTGATCAACGTCACCGACAACGTCCTGCTCTTCGCGCGCTGCGCGCTCGACTCGCCGGTGCCCGAGAACCGGCCGGCGCGCGCGGTGCGGGGGCTGGTCCTGCGCGACGTCTGCCATTGGAAGGAGTTCGTCGTCGAGTCGCGCGACCTCTCCGAGGATCGGGCTCGCTTCCAGGCACGGGTGGTGGCGGAGGGGCGCGAGCGCGACTTCATCGGCTTCAACCGCGCCAAGCATGCCGTGATCGAGGCCACCATCCTGGCGACGCGCCTGCACCTGCTCGGCAAGGACGCGGTCGTGCGGGAGATCGACAGGCTGCGGCCGCTGGTCGACAAGACGGGGGGTCCGGAGGAGCAGCAGGCGTTCGCGCTGGTCGACGAGCACGCGCGGGGGTGGAAGGATGCAGGTTGAAGTGCGCTCGCACGCCCGCCTGCACTTCGGCTTCCTCGACCTCTCGGGGCAGCGCGGCCGGGAGTTCGGCGGCTTCGGCCTGGCGATCTCCCGCCCGCGTGACGTCCTGCGCTTCGAGCCGGCGCGCCGGCTTCAGGTCGAGGGGGAGCAGGCCGAGCGGGTCGAGCGGCTGGCGGCGCGCTTCCACGAGGTGTTCGGCCTGCCGTCGCGCGGCCGGGTGCACGTGCTGGAGGCGATCCCCGAGCATGTCGGGCTCGGTTCCGGAACGCAGCTGGCGCTGGCGGTGGCCGCAGGGCTCGGACGCCTGCATGGGATCGAGCAGCCTCCCGCGGGGCTGTGCGCCGCCATGGGGAGGGCGCGCCGCTCCGGGGTCGGCTACCACCTGTTCCAGAACGGCGGCTTCGTGGTCGAGGGGGGGCACCGGCGGCGCGCCGACGCCGCCCCGCCGCTCCTGGCGCGGCACGATTTTCCGGAGGACTGGCACATCGTGATCGCCATCCCGTCGGCCACGGAGCGGGTCAGCGGAGAGGCCGAGGAGGAGGCGTTCCGCCGGCTGCGGCCCGCCCCCTCGGGAACCGCCGAGCAGATCGCGCAGGTGGTCCTGATGCAGCTCCTGCCGGCCCTGGTGGAGCGCGACCTGCCGGCCTTCGGCGCGGGCCTGGCCGAGGCGCAGGAGCTGGTGGGGTCCTGCTTCGCCGCCGTCCAGGACGGCACCTTCCACCCCGGGGCCATGCGCCTGATCCACGCCCTCAAGGAATCCGCCGGCTGCGGCGTCGGGCAGAGTTCCTGGGGCCCGGCAGTCTACGCCCTCGCGGCGGACGACCGCGAACAGGCCCGGATCGAGGCGGTCGTCCGCCGCGCCGACCCGGCCGCGGTGCTGCTCGCCGCCCGGGGCTGGAACCGGGGCGCGGCGATCGAGTCCTCCTGAGGGCCGTCACACCGTGGGCCGCCTCCTCGGGGCCCCCCTGCTCGATCAGCCACAGGAAGAGGGCGGCGGCCGTCAGATCGGCGCTGGCCCCGGGGTTGAGCGGGGGGCGGGCGGAACGCAGGCGCCGATCGAGGAATTCCGCCAGGCGCCGCCCGCGCGCCGAGAGCAGGCCGCCCGCCTTCATGACGCGCGCCGCGGCCCGCGAGACGGCGCGGGCCCGCCCGGCGCCATGCCGCCGGGCGATCAGGGTGTCGGGCCGGCGCCCCAGGATCGTCAGGAAGGTCTGGCCGACCGCGATCGGCAGCGGCACGTGCCGGTCGCGCAGCCGCCGGAGGCAGGGCAGGCCCACGCCGAAGGTGGTCTCGAAGCCGCTGGCGTACTCCCGGGCCACGGCGTCCCGTCCGGCGGCCAGGCGCATGCAGGCCAGGAGCGAGACGGTCGGGGGGCGGCGCACGTCCTGCCGGCGCACGCGGCCGAGCCCTCCCGGCTCGGCCAGGCGGATGGCGCGGTAGGCGTCGCGCGCGTCGCGCCGGTCGAGGCGATGCAGCACGCCCCGCAGCCTGGAGCGCAGATCGCCGCGGCCGCTCGCGGCGGCACGCGCCAGCGGCGCCAGCAGCAGGACGATGCCGAGATTGGTGTTCGTCTCGACCTGGCGCCGCGTGGCGCGCACCGCCTCCAGGATCAGGCGGCCGACGCGCCCGCCGGCGTGGCGGCGGAAAGCCTCCCCGATGGCGGTGGCGCTGATCACGAAGTCGCGGTAGGTAAGGCCGGGCAGGTCGCGGCCGCGGCTGACGTTCCCCGGCTTGGGGGCCATCACTTCCAGGAGACAGGCGATCTGGGCCGCGGCCGCCACGCGGCCGGCGTCGGCGAGGCGGGCCTCCTCAGCCACGCGAGGCCGCCGCGCGCCCCTCCGCCACGCGGGCGCGGACCAGGCGGGCGACTTCCGAGGCGAGATCGATGGAGGTCGTCCCCTGCAGCGCCGACCAGCCCGGGATGCCGTTCACCTCGACCACGAGGAGACGGCCGTCCTCGCCCTCGAGCAGGTCGACGCCGGCGTAGTCGGCGCCCACCGCCCGGCAGGCGCGCAGCGCCAGCTCCTCCTCCTCGGGCCGGGGCCGGTGCGGCTCGGCGCGCGCGCCCGCGGCGACGTTGGTCTTCCAGCCGGGCGCGACGCGCCGGGCCGCCGCCGCGACGCGCCCCCCCGCGACGAACTCTCGAGGGCGCGCAGGGAGCGCCGGGCGAGGTCCTCGTCCGAGACGCGGAAGATGCCGCGCCCGCCCGAGCCCAGGAGCGGCTTGACGACGACGTCCCCCCCGAGGTCGCGATAGGCCTGCAAGGCGTCCTCGAACCCCTCGGCGGCCACGGTCCGCGGCGTCGGGATCCCGGCGTCGTGCAGCAGGCGCGAGGTCCAATGCTTGTCCACCGTGCGTTCGATGCAGCGCGGGGCGTTGACGATCGGCAGGCCGCCGTCCGCCAGGAGGTGCAAGGCATCGACCCGGAAGACGACCTGCTCCAGCGATCCGGCGGGGATGAGGCGCACCACCAGCGCGGCGAGCGAGTCGATCTCGACCGGCCCCGCGGACACCTCGCCACGCGCGGCGATGCGCCCCGCCAGCCGCGAAACGTCGAGGCGGACGGCGGAGCAGCC
>QHXZ01000136.1 GCA_003223165.1 Acidobacteriota bacterium | reverse complement strand
AGGCCGAGCACCCGCGCCGCGGCGGCCTTGTTGCAACGCAGGGTACGCAGGGTGCGCAGGATGTGCTCCCTTTCGACGTCGGCGAGCGGCCGGGGGTTGGCCGCGGCGCCGGGTGGGCCGGACGTGGGTCGATCGCGCAGCGCCTCCGGAAGGTCCTCCACCCAGACGATGTCGTCGCGACCCAGCACGAGGGCCCGCTCGATGGCGTTCTCGAGCTCGCGGACGTTGCCGGGCCAGGCGTGGCGCTGCAGGGCGGCGATCGCCTCGGGGGACAGGCTGCAGTCGGTGCGTCCCAGGCGCTGGCCGTGCTTCTCGAGGAAGTGCGCCATCAGGGGGAGCAGGTCCTCCGGGCGCTCGCGCAGCGGCGGGATGCGAACGCTGACCACGTTCAGCCGGTAGAAGAGGTCCTGCCGGAAGCGCCCTTCGGAGACCAGGGTCTCGAGGTCGCGGTGCGTGGCGGCGACGGCCCGCACGTCCACGGCCACCGGGGCGGGAGCGCCCAGGGGATGGACCCGGCGATCCTGCAGCACCCGCAGGAGCTTGCCCTGCAGCGCCAGGGGCATGTCGCCGATCTCGTCGAGGAACAGCGTGCCGCCCTCGGCCTCCTGGAAGAGGCCGCGCCGGTCCTCGCGCGCGTCGGTGAAGGCGCCGCGCCGGTGCCCGAAGAGGAGGCTCTCGAGAAGGCTCTCCGGGATGGCGGAGCAGTTGACGGCCAGGAAGGGGCCCTGGCGCCGCGGGCTTTCTTCGTGGAGGGAGCGCGCCAGGAGCTCCTTCCCGGTGCCGCTCTCCCCGAGCAGCAGCACGGGCGTGTCGGTCGCCGCGGCCGCCCGCGCGACCAGGTCCATGACCTTGCGCATCGACGGGCTCTCGGCCACGATGCGGGACCGTCCGCCCAGGGCGGCGCGCAAGCCGGCGATCTGCTGCCTGAGCCGCCTCTCGCGCAGGGCGTTCTCGAGGGTGGCGAGAAGCTGCTCGATGCGGAACGGCTTGGCGACGTAATGGTAGGCGCCGGCCTTCATCGCCTCGACGGCCGAGTCGATGCTGCCGAAGGCGGTGATGATGACCACCGGCGTCCCGGGCTCGCGCGCGCGCACCTGCCTCAGGAGCTCGTTGCCGCGCATGCCCGGCATCATCAGGTCCGTGACCACGACGTCGACGGCCCCGTGAGCCAGCTGGTCGAGGGCCTCGGCGCCGCTCGCGGCGCTCAGCACGTCGTGGCCCGCCTCGCGCAGCTCGTCGTGCAGGAACTGCCGCATCGCGTCGTCGTCCTCGACGACGAGCAGCGTGGGACGCCGCGTCATGATGCCCGCGCCTCCCGCCCGGCGGCCGCCGGCGTCTCGAGCGGCAGGAAGACCCTGAGCCGGGCGCCCCGGCCGGCCTCGCTCTCCACGTCGATAAAGCCGCCGTGCTCCTTCACGATCCCGTAGGAGACCGACAGCCCGAGCCCCGTCCCCTTGCCGACGTCCTTGGTCGAGAAGAAGGGGTCGAAGACGCGGTTGAGGTGCTCGCGCGCGATGCCGGCCCCGGTGTCCTCGAAGGCGATCGCCAGGAAGGGCCGGGGCGGGCCGTTCCTCTCGGGGTGCGTCCGCTCGATCCTCTCGGCGCGGATGCGGAGGGTGCCACCCTGCGGCATGGCGTCGAGGGCGTTGGTGGCCAGGTTCAGGAAGACCTGCTGGAGCTGGTCGGCGTCGGCGAGCACGGCGGGCAGCCCGCCGGGGAGCCGCGGCTCCACGCGCACGCGGCCTTCCTCGAGGCGCTGCTCGAGCAGCTCCAGGACCTTGTCGATCACGTTCCCGACCTCGGTCGGCGCCAGGCGCGGCTGGCGCAGCCGGGCGAAGTCGAGCATGCCGCGCACGGTGCGGGCGATGCGGTCGATCTGGGACACGATGATCCGCAGGCTCTTCCCGGCCGCCTCATCGCCGAGCTTGCGGAGCAGCGAATCGGCCCTCCCGCCGATGACGTTGAGCGGCGTGCCGATCTCGTGCGCCAGGCCGGCGGCCAGCTGCCCGAGGCTCGCCAGGCGTTCGGCGTTGCGCAGCCGGGCCTCGGCGCGCCGCCTCTCCTCCTGCTCGGCCAGCAGGGAGCGCTGCGAGGCCTCCAGGCGCATGGCCATGGCGTTGAACTCCTGGGCCAGGCGCCCGAACTCGTCGTGGCGCTCGGCGGGCGCGCGCGCCCGCAGATCGCCGGAACCGACCTCGCGCAGGCTCCGCACCAGCTGCTCGATGGGGCGCCCGACGCTGACGCGCGTGACCAGCAGGATCACGATGGCCGTGGCCAGGATCATGACGCCGGTGATGGTGGCGATCGAGTTGCGCGCCGCCCGCGCCGCTTCGTCGATGAACGACTCGAGCTGCAGGACCTGCACCGCCCCGAGCGGCACGTTCTCGGCGCCGGTCAGCGGCAGGATGAAGGCGATGACGGGGGACGATCCGGCCAGGCGGTGCATCTCGACCGGCCGGCGCTCGCGCAGCACCCGCTGCAGGTCGGCGGCATCCACCTCCGGTCCCGGCTCCAGCCCCGCCGACTGGTAGATCAACCTGCCCTCAGTGTCGAAGAGGCGGATGCCGAGCACCCGCTCGTAGCGCGTGAGCTCGTCCACCAGCTGCCGGGCGTCCTCGAGCTGACGGTCGCGCAGGTAGTCCTCCATCGCCATCTGCGCGATGCGGGCGATGGAGCGCCCCTCGCGCGTCAGCTCCTGCCGGAGGAGGGTCTGGCTGCGGCGCAGGTTGAGATAGCCGAACAGGAGAACAATGCTGATGAGGGGCAGGGCGAGGGCGAGGACGAGCTTCGTGCCGATTTTCACGGGGCGGCCCTGAGACTGCGGCCCGCGCGGCGGGCGCGAGCAACGGCCCCGCCAGTGTGGCACGAATTTTACGGCCCGCCCACCCGGGGTGAGGCTACTTGCGGAACAGACGCTCGCCCAGCGGAACGCGCTCGAGGGAGAGCAGCGCCGAGCCTCCCCCGGGAACATAGAGGGTCCAGTCGGTGCGGGTCTTGTCCGGGATCCCCTCGCCCAGGACGAAGCGGACCACCTCGGGCGCCCCGCGCAGGTATCCCTCGTCGGTCTTGACGCGGTAAACACCGTACGGCATGGCGCTCAGGTCGCTCACCTCGATGCCGTTGAGGAAGAGGCGCGGCCCGCGGGGGCCGGGTTTCGGATCCACCTTGAGGGCGAAGCGCGCCCGTTCCACGACGACCGGGTCGAGGTCGCTCACCTCGGGCACGGCGAAGGATCGGTCGAGGTCGGTGCCGGCGCGCCCCTTGAGGCGGTAGAGGCCCGGAGGCAGGGGCACGGTCGGCGCCTTTTGACCCTTGTCGAGGGCTTCGCGCAGCATCGCCGTGCCGCGCGAAAGCAACCGCTCGTCGAGGCTGCCGGGAGCGGCCTGCGGGGAGCGGGTCATCTCCAGCGCCGACAGCTCGTCCGAACGGTACCCGCTGAACGTGAAGGGGACCGGCCGGGCCCGGGACCAGACCGACCCGAGCGCCGCCTCGAACTCCGGGAGGCTCAGGAGGTGGTAGCGCGTGACCAGCCCTTTGCCGGGCTCGCCG
The DNA here is from genome assembly GCA_003223165.1 of Acidobacteriota bacterium. Lineage (GTDB taxonomy): Bacteria > Acidobacteriota > Polarisedimenticolia > Gp22-AA2 > Gp22-AA2 > QHXZ01. Next base: position 1,361 of record QHXZ01000136.1, on the reverse strand, counting down.
GCGACGCTTGCCGTCCACTCCACGCGGAACTCGGGCGCCTCCACGCTGTCCGCGAGGGCCCGGGCGCGGGCGATCTCCTGGCGCGCCTTGTCGAACTCGAGGCCGTCGGTCTCGTACAGGGCGAGGCGCAGGTGCGCCCCGGCCGCGAGGTCCTGCAGGGCCTGCCGATCGCGCAGAGCGGCGCCGTAGATCGACGCGTTCGCCGTCAGCCGGTCGATCTCCACGACGCAGCGCCGCGCGTCGTACAGCACGGCCCACGCCGTGGCGGCGTCCGGATTGCGGCCGAGCGCCGGCAGCGCCGCGCGCATCAGGTCGGAGTAGCCGCGCGCCAGGTCCAGGATCGCGTCGATCGACTCCGCGGCCCGGGGCGCGGGTCCCATGGCGAGGGCCAGGCCGGCGCACAGGACCAGGGCCGCGGGCGTCCGTCCCCGCATCAGCGCACCCCCAGCGCGGCTTCGTCCCTCTGGACGCGCGCCGCCAGGTCGTCCTGGCCGAACTGGCGCAGGATGTTGACGTAGTTCTGCGCGAACGGCTGCAGGGGCGCGCCGGCGATCTTCCCCTTGGCCATGCGGTAGGCCCGCTCCCCGTGCGTCAAGGCGTCGCTCTCCCGGCCCAGCTCGGCGGCGGCGCGCGACAGGTCGAAGAAGGCCACCTCCATCCCCTCCCATTCGAAGGTGACCGCCTCCTGCGCCTGTCCCAGGGCCTCCTCGAAGCGGCCGCTGGCGTACGAGCCGTAGGAGAGCAGGTGCAGCGCCGAGCCGAACTGACGGCGGATCTCCGGGCTGGCGGGGTCGAGCGCGAACGCCTTGCGCGCGAAGTCCGACGCCTGGATGCGGCGAGCCGGCGTGTCCAGCGTCGAGGCGAAGTCGGCCATCTGGCGGTAGACCTCGGCCCGGTCCTTGCTGCGGCGCGTCTGTTCGGCGGCCTGGCCGAACAGGGCGAGGACGTCGTCCACCTCGGCCTTCGGGTCCTGCATGGCGTCGAGGCCGCGCTGCCAGAGGGCCGCGGCCTTCATGTTGCCGCCGTCGAAGTAGGTCAGGCGTTCGATCTGCCAGAAGCGGCCGTCGTACGCCGTGGCGAAGCCCCACGGTGCGGCGGCGCGGATGCGCTCGATGTAGACGTCCGGGCTGGCCGAGGCGGCCGCCAGGTCGAGACAGCGGTCGAGGTAGAGCAGGACGTGCCGGGCGAACACATCGTACTCCGGAGAGTCCTTCGGCCGGTCGCGCGCTTCATTCGCGCGGATGAGGAGCGACTTGAGGAGGTGCCAGTGCGCCCGGCTCTCGGCGTCGGGATCGCGCCGTCCTCCGAGGTCCCACAGGGTGTAGTAGGCGCTCCCCAGCAGCATGTTCTTGAAGGCGGGG
>QHXZ01000087.1:9128-34151 GCA_003223165.1 Acidobacteriota bacterium | reverse complement strand
CTACCGGGACCAGAGGACGGCCGAAAACCTGCGCGGCAACATCACCCCACAGCCCAGCGCGGTCAACACGATGGCCGGCAGCATCATGGCCGGTTACGCGCGCCTCGACAGCACCTAGGTGCTTTTCGAGCTGAAGGCGGGAAAGAAGGAGCCGGCGGCCCAGAGGGACGAGTTCGAAGCCTTGCTCGAGCGGGCCTTCTACCTGCGATCCGAGCCGACGCGCGAGGAGCTGGAGGCGTACGTGAGAGAGCACCGACCGGCCTCGAGACGCACGACATCAACCTTATCTTAAGGGAGGAGCGGCCCGGCTCTCCGGCGCCGGAGGCGACGCCCGCACAGGCCCCGAATCGATCCCCCGATGCCACGCATCCATAAACACAGTGCTACAATGACGCCTTCCGCCGCGCCGCGCGCAAACGATCGGAGGCAGCATGCCGGCCCTGGGAGAGACCGAGCTTAAGAGCGAGCTTCGGACACGGCGTGAGCGTCTCGAGTCCGCCCTGAGCACCGGTGGCGAGAGCGCGCGGCTGGAGGGCCTCCTGGAGGAGGTCGACGAGGCTCTCGAGCGGCTGGAGGCCGGGAACTACGGCCTGTGCGACAGCTGCCACGAGACCATCGAGATCGAGCGGCTGCTCGGCGATCCTCTCCTCCGCACCTGCCTCGATCATCTGACCGAACCGGAGAGGCGCGCGCTCGAGGAAGACCTCGCCCTGGCGTCCCGCATCCAGAGCGGCCTCCTGCCGCGGCGCGACCTGGCGACCGCCGGCTGGGAGGTCTTCTACCACTATGAGCCGGCCGGCCCGGTCAGCGGCGACTATTGCGACCTGGTCCCGGCCGAGGACGAGGCGGGGCCGCTGTTCTTCCTGCTGGGCGACGTCGCCGGCAAAGGCGTGGCCGCCTCGATGCTCATGGCCGGCCTGCGGGCCACGGTGCGCACGCTCCTCGGAACCGATCTCACCGTGGGCGACCTTCTGGCGCGGGCCAACCGGCTCTTCTGCGAAGGCGCCGCCCCGTCGCATTACGCCACGCTGGTCTGCGGCAAGGCGTCGCGTGCGGGCCGCATCGAAGTCGCCAACGCCGGCCACTGCCCTCCGTTGCTGCTGCGCGGGGGGGAGGTCCTCGGCATCTCGGCCACCGGGCTGCCGATCGGCCTCTTTTGCGGCACTCAGTTCGGGGCCACCACGGTCGACCTGGCGCCCGGCGACACGCTCCTTCTGTACACCGATGGCCTCTCCGAGTCGCGGGACCGCTCGGGCGCCGAGTACGGCGCGGAGCGGGTGTCCCGCCTCCTCGCCGAGGCCCGCGCGACCCGGCCGAAGGCGCTGGTCGCCGCCATCCTCGAGGACCTGGCGGGCTTCCGCGCGGCGGCGCCGCGGCGCGACGACCTTTCCCTCATGGCGATCCAGAGGAGCCCGGGCGCGCGGATTTGAGCCGCGGCGCGACCGGGCGGGGCCCTTTCAGTCGAAGCGCGCCCGGATGAAGTGCCGCTTGCCGACCTTGACCAGGTAGGAGGCGCCGGGGGCGGCCGCGACCTCGCGCGCCGGATCCGCCACGCGCTCGCCGTCGAGCGACACGCCCCCCTGCTCGATGAGCCTGCGGGCTTCGCCGTTCGATTTGGCCAGTCCCAGGCTCACGAGAAGCTTCGGCACCCATAGCGGCTGCGGGCTCCCCGGCAGGCGCACCTCACGCACCTCGTCCGGCGTCTCCTTGCGCGCGAACACCCTGTCGAACTCGGCGGCGGCCTCCCCGGCCGCCTTCTCCCCGTGGTAGTCGGCCACGATCCGGCGCGCCAGGTCGGCCTTCGCCTGCCGGGGGTGCAGCTCCCCCGCCTCGACCCGCCGGTGGAGCGCGGCGATGTCGGCCAGCGACAGGTCGGTGCACAGCTCCCAGTAGCGCCACATCAGGGCGTCGCTGACCGACATGGCCTTGCCGAAGATCTCGCGCGGCGGCTCGTTGATGCCGATGTAGTTGCCGAGCGACTTGCTCATCTTCTCGATGCCGTCGAGCCCCTCGAGCAGCGGCATGGTCAACACAACCTGAGGTTCGAGACCGTACTCCCGCATCACGTCCCGCCCGACCAGGAGGTTGAAGGTCTGGTCGGTGCCTCCCATCTCGACGTCGGCCTCGAGCGCCACGGAGTCGTAGGCCTGCGCCAGCGGGTAGAGGAACTCGTGCAGGCCGATCGGCTGGTTGGCCTTGTAGCGGCGGGCGAAGTCATCGCGCTCGAGGATGCGCGCCACGGTGTACTTGGCGGCGAGCCTGATGAACCCCGCCGCCCCGAGCTTCCCCAGCCAGCGGCTGTTGAACGCCACCACGGTCTTCTTCGGATGCAGGATCTTGAAGACCTGCCTCTTGTAGGTCTCGGCGTTCTTCAGCAGCTGCTCGCGGGTCAGGACGGGGCGCGTCTTCGATTGCCCGGTCGGGTCGCCGATCATGCCGGTGAAATCCCCGATGACGAAGACGACGCGGTGCCCCAGGTCCTGGAAGTGCTTCATCTTGCGCAGCACGACCGTGTGCCCCAGGTGCAGGTCGGGGGCCGAGGGGTCGAAGCCGACCTTCACGGTGAGCGGCGAGCCGGCCTTCTGCGAGCGGGCCAGCTTGGCCAGCAGGTCCTCGGGGCGGATGATGTCCACCGCGCCCTTGCGCAGGTACTCCAGCTGCTCCTGCGGCGGCGCGAAACGGGTCCTCGGCGCGGCCTTCCTTGTTCCCGGCATCGTCCCCTCCGCGGCGGGGCTCATCCTACCCGGCGCCCCCGGCGAAGTCCAGAGCGCGCACAGGTTTCTAGAGCAGCCCCTTCTCCTTCAGGCTGACGAAGCCGCGCCGGCTGACGATCAGATGGTCGTACAGGCTGATCCCCATCAGCTCCCCGGCACGGGCGATGGTGCCCGTGAACTCAACGTCGTCGCGGCTCGGATCGAGACTGCCGCTGGGGTGGTTGTGCGCCAGCACGAAGGCCAGCGCCGAGTGCACGATCGCCGGCTGCAGGATCTCGCGCGGATGGGTGCGGGTGGTGTTGAGGCTGCCGATCGAGACCGTCTCGCGCACGATCAGGCGGTTCTGGGCATCGAGGTAGAGGGCGACGAGGTGTTCCTTGCGCGCCTTCTTCAGGTCTCGCACCAGGGCGTAGGCGTCCGCCGGAGAGCTGACGCGGGGCTCGTCGGCCGGTGGAGCGAGCAGGCGGCGCCCCAGCTCGAAGGCGGCCAGCATCTGGCTCGCCTTCACGCGCCCCATGCCATGGTTGGCCGTCCACTCCTTGAGCGTCAACCCCGGCAGGCCCGGGGCGCCGTAGCGCGCCACCAGGTCCTCGGCCATGGCCAGGACGTTGCGGTCGCGGGTGCCGCTGCCGATCAGGACGGCCAGGAGCTCGGCGTGGCTCATCCCCTGCACGCCGAACCGCCACAGCTTGTCCCGCGGGCGCAGCACGCTGGCCGGGAGCTCGCGCAGCCCGCGCCGGGAGCGGGCCGGATCGCCGCCCGGCGAAGGCTCGGCTGGATAGGAGACGTCGCTCACGCCCCGGGGAGAAGCAAGCCCCGTGCCGTGCCCGCCTCCGGGAAGCCCGGCCGGCCGCGGCCCGCGGTCCGCGAGGCTCGAGCGGCGCCCGCCTCGACGCCGGGGCACGCTCCGGCCGCCCCGCACCGTTCGCCGGCGGACGGCGTCCGCGTTCGCTTCAGCGCGCGCGGCGGGGGCCGCGCGGCGGCGCGCCGGCCCCCAGCACGCGCCGGCCGGCGAGGCGCAGCCGACCCGAGAAGAAGAGGGCGATGGCCCGGCTGTACGTCTCGTGCTCCTTCTCGAGGATGCGCAGCGTGAGCGTCTCCCAGGTGTCGCCATCCTCGACCGGCACCGCCTCCTGCAGGACGATCGGGCCGGAATCGAGCCCCTCGTCGACGAAGTGCACCGTGCAGCCGCTGATCTTGACGCCGTGCTCCAGCGCGTCCTTCTGGGCCTGCATGCCGGGGAAGGCCGGCAGGAGGGAGGGATGGATGTTGAGGATCCGCCCCTCGAAGCGGCGCACGAACTCCGCCGACAGGAGCCGCATGTACCCGCCGAGGCAGACCAACTGGACGCCGTGGCGCTCGAGGGCCTCGGCCATGAGGCGATCATGCTCCTCGCGCGTCGGGCTCCGCCGGTGATCGAGGACCAGGGTCTCGACGCCCCGGGCGCGGGCCGCGGCGACGCCGGGCGCGCCGGGCACGTTGCAGATCACCAGCGCCACGGCCGCATCCAGCTCGCCGCGCTCGATGCGGTCCAGGATGGCCAGAAGGTTCGACCCCCGGCCCGAGATCAGGACGCCGAGGCGATGGGGAGACGGGGATCGGCGCTGGGCGCGGCTCGCCACGAGGACGACCTCGGACCGGACGGCGTCAGATCATGTGGCGGGCGGCGTAGAATCCCGCCGCCACCACGCAGGCCAGGAGCGTCAGCCCCAGGTAGACCGCCGCGCGACGGACGCGCCGGCGCAGGGCCTGCTTCAGGGCCACGAGCAGCAGCACGGCGGCGCTCGCGCCGAACAGGCCGCACAGGAAGGTGAGGTACACCGTGTAGACCGTCATCGCCGCCGCACCGCCTTCACGCCGGCCCCGGGACGTCGCCGGCACCGCCCCCCGGAGGCGCCGCCTGCCGCTCGTAGATCACCTTCCTGTTGCCGCGCACGATCTCGCCGATGCGGTAGTGCTTCTCGCGCATGGTGTCGAGGTGACGCGTGACCTCTCCCTCGCGATGCAGCGGCACGATGAGCACCATGCCGATCCCCAGGTTGAAGGTGCGCAGCATCTCCTCCTCGGCGATCCGCCCCTCCGCCTGCAGGTAGCGGAACAGCGGCGGCACCGGCCAGGAGCCGAGATCGACCCGGGCCGACACGCCGCGCGGCAGGACGCGAGGGATGTTGTCGGTGAAGCCGCCTCCGGTGATGTGGGCCATGCCGTAGAGCGCGCCGGTCGGCACCAGACCGCGCAGCACCGACAGGTAGGAGCGATGCACCTGCATCAGCTCGTCGCCCACCGAGCGGCCGAGCTCCGGCAGGATCGAATCGGGCTTGAGGTTGCGACGCTCGAACAGGACCTTGCGGGCCAGGGAGTAGCCGTTGGTGTGCAGGCCGGAGGACGGCAGGCCGATCAGCACGTCCCCGGCCGCGATGCGCGACCCGTCGATCACGTGCTCCTTCTCGACGATGCCGACGATGAAGCCGGCCAGATCGTACTCGCCGTGGCGGTAGACGTCGGGCATCTCGGCCGTCTCGCCGCCGATCAGGGCGCAGCCGGCGTCCCGGCAGGCGCGCGCCAGGCCCGAGACCACGTCGAGGATGACCTCGGGCTCGACCTTCCCCACGGCGATGTAATCCAGGAAGAAGAGCGGCACGCCCCCCTGCACCAGGATGTCGTTGATGCAGTGATTCACCAGGTCCATGCCGATGGTGCGATGGTTGTCGGTCTGGATGGCCACCTTCAGCTTGGTCCCGACTCCATCGGTGCTGCTGACCAGGACCGGGTGGCGGTAGGGCCCGGCGGCGGCCAGCTCGTACAGCCCCCCGAACGCCCCGATGTCGCTCAGGACCCCCTTCTTGAAGGTGCCGCGGGCGATCAGCTTGACGCGCTGCAGGGCGCGCATCTTGGCGTCGATGTCGACGCCGGCGTCCTTATAGGTCAGGCCGCGCGTCGCCTGGGGCTTGGCGTCGCCGGATGCCGGGACGGACGCGGATCCCTTCGGCGCCGGGCGCGCAGGGCCGTCACTGTGCCGCGCCGGGCGCTCGCGGCCTCGGCCCGCTCCCTTCGTCGTCTCGTTCATCGACACCAACCCCGCCGATGGGCGCAACTCATAGTCGGAACGTCTCTTATGGGTGCGGCATTATAGCAGAGTGCGGCGCGCGCCTGTCAAACCGGGCGCGCTTGACAGCGCGACCCGCCCGGCGGGAGCCGCTAGATCTGCAGGACGATCCGTCCCGTGGCGCCCCGGTCGAAGAGGATCTGGTGCGCCTTCGCCACCTCGGCGAGCGGCATGACCCTCGAGACGACCGGCCGGATCTTCTTCTCGGTGACCAGCCGGAACGATTCCGAGAGCTCGGCGGTGGTGGTGGCGAACGAGCCGCGGATCTCCAGCTCCTTCAGGATCACGAGCCCGGGCATGAACGACACGGGGCGCGTCTCGAGGTTGCCGACGACGATCAGCCGGCCGGCCGGCGCCAGCGAGCGCATCGACTGGTCGAACGTCAACGCCCCGGTGATCTCGATCACCGCGTCCACCCCGCGTCCCCCGGTGGCGCGCCGCACCGCCGAGGCGAACTTGAGATCGGGCGACACGATCACCTCGTCGGCGCCGGCCTCCTTGAGGCGGGCCGCCTTGGCCGGCGAGGAGGTCACCGCGTAGACCCGCGCCCCGATCAGGCGGCAGACCTGGATGGCATGCAGCCCCACTCCTCCCGAGGCGCCGGTGATCAGGACGGTCTCGTCGAGCAGCACCTCCCCGCGCGTGCGCACCACGTGAATCGCCGTGCCGATGGTGCAGGCGCAGATCGAGGCCTCCTCGATGCCGAGCCCGTCCGGCACCTTCGCCAGCCCCTGCTCCTCGGAGACCACGAAGTCGGCGTAGCCGCCGGGGATCTCCTCGCCGAAGAAGACCCCCTCCTTGCACAGCGTGGTGCGGCCGCGGCGGCAGAGATCGCAGCGCCCGCAGTGCACGCGCTGGATTGTGGCCACCCGGTCGCCGGCTCGGAACGCCTGCACCTCGGGCCCGACGGAGGCGACGTCGCCGGCGATCTCGTGCCCCAGGATCGACGGGAGCTTGGTGCGCGGCAGGTTGCCGGCGCGGTTGATGATGTCGTGGTAGCACATGCCGACGGCGCGGACCCTGACCAGGACCTCGCGTCCCCGGAGCGCCGCCGGATCCGGCGCCTCGACCTCCTCCAGCCGGAGGTTCTCGGGTTCTCCGAACTCCCGCAGCACGACCGCCCGCATCATCGCCTTGCCCATCGCTCCCTCCGCGCCCGGACTCAGGCCAGCCTGTGACGGATCCCGTCGGGATCCAGCTTGCGCAACGCCGCCATCTCGAGGCGCGTCGGCTCGGGCGTGGTGGCCCGGGCCTCCCCCTCCAGGGGAAAGCCGCTCCTCGCCTTCAGGTCCTCCGACGACACCCCCGCGTGCCGCGACGCCAGCCGCAGCCGCCCGGCCTCCAGCCGCAGCACCGCCAGGTCGCTCACCACGGTCGTCTCCAGGTTGCGGGGCGAGACGACCGAGGTCGCGAAGTCGACCCGCGGCACGAGCGTGCGGGTCGAGTGCCGCGGCACGCCGACGACGACCTTGCGCACGTAGGCGCGCATCGAGGACGAGCCGGCCGGCCCCGGCAGCTTTACTCGAGGTCGGGCGTAATCGCCGATGCAGGTCAGGTTCAGGCGGGCCTCGGCGTCGACCTGCGCGCCGCCGAAGAACATGAGATCGATCCGCCCCTGCCGCGCCAGGTCGAAGAGGTCGGGAAGGGTCACGGTCCCCTTGCAGCGGTCGAGCAGGCGCACGTCCACCGAGGTCGGCAAGGCCCGCGCGATGACAGGATCGATCGCGCCCACGCAGTTGATGTAGGTCAGGTGCTGTGCGTGCGTGGCCCGCGCCAGCGCCACCGCCAGCATCGGCAGGGCCGAGGCCACGCCCGTGACCACGACGTCGGCCTCGGCGATGCAGCGCGCCATCCCGACCAGCAGCCGATCGGCCGGCAACGCCGCCTCGCCCTCGCCGCCCGCGCGGCCCGCCGCCGGGGCCGCCTGCCAGGTCCCCGGCCCTCCCGCGGCGCGCAGGAACGCGGCGTGGTCGGCCGGTCCCGTCACGTGCTTGGCCAGGTAGGCCGCCGGCGATCCCGAAGCGGCCGCCGCAAGGTACTCGCGCAGATGCGGCGCCGAGTAGGGGTAGTGCCCGTGGCAGGAGGTCGGAAAGGCGCCGCCGCGCACCTCCGCCACCGCCTCCACCGCCGAGGCGGGGATTGTGGGCCGGTCGAGGCGATCGACGATCGTCTCGGCGGTCGCGATCACGCCGCGGCTGGCGCGCGCCTGGAGGTCCTCGGCGAACAGGTCGGAGACGAAGAGGTTCCCTTCGCGGTCGGCCGCCTGGGCGTGCACCAGGGCGACGTCCGGCCGTATCGGACGGGCGATCGGCACCTCCCCGCCCGCCTCGCCGTCGCGCACCACCGGGGTGCCGTTGACGCGCGGGTAGTCGGAGGCCTCCGCCCCCGGCGCCGGCAGGAAGGGCAGGCCGAGCGCCGCCGCCCGCAGGCCCTGCACGATCTCGTAGACGTCGCGCTCGCGCCAGCGGATGGCGCCCGTTTCGATGGCGCGCCGCACCTGCGGCGCCACGACGAACCCGTCCTCGAACTGGAAGCCGATGAAGCCGAACTCGATCTCCGACGCCGCCCCGGCCCCCACCAGCAGGTCGAGCGGCAGCGGGTTCGGAGGACCGACGATACGGAGCCCCTTCCGCCCTTGCCGCAGCAGCTCGAAGACCAGCGCCATCGGCGCGCGGTTGAGCTGGAAGCCTCCGAGCGTCACGAGAGACCCGTCGGCGACGCGCGCCGCGGCGCCGGCCAGCGTGGTGCTGCGGCTCACGACGCCTCCCCGCCGGCCGGGATCGGCATCCGCTCCAGCCGCCCGGACGGGTCGATCGACTCGAGCGCGGCCCGCTCGGCGGCGGTGGGCGGCAGCGTGACCGGCACCGGTCCTTCCGGGGGCAGGGGGAACGACGTGCGCCGGCGCACCTCGTCCGCCGTGGCGTGGGGGTGCACCGAGCGCAGGCGCATGAGGCCGCCGGCGAAATCCATCACCGCGATCGACGTGACGCAGAGCGCCGGCCCTCCCTCCAGGCCCGCCGCGGCGCGCCGCCGCCAGCCGGGCACCGACACGTAATCCACCGTCTCCACGAAGCGGCGCCGGCTGTGCTCGGGCGAGAAGAGGATGACGTGCCGGGCCAGGGTGCCGATCGAGGTGGTGCCGATCGATCCCGGCCCGCGCAGCGCCATCCGTCCGTCCCGCCCCTTGAGGCCGATCAGGTTCGTGCTCCCCTCCCGATCGATCTGCAGGCCCCCGACCAGGAAGACGTCGCAGAAGCGCATCGGCGACGCGGGATTGGCGACGTCGAGGATGGCGTCGTGGGACTCGAGATACTCGATCCCCTCGTGGGCGTGGCTCCGGCGCGCGTCGGTCCAGGCCGCCGGCCCGATCTCCGGGCCGCGCTCGACGCGCAGGCCGTGGCGGATCGCCAGGTTCGGCGCGTGCAGTTTCTGCGCCAGGAGCGCCGCCGCCAGGAGCAGCTCGGCGTGCAGGCCGAAGGCCACCACCTCGCCGTCCTTGAGCTCCCGCGCCAGCACGCAGGCCAGCAGGGGCCCCAGGCCGCTCCCCGCGCCGCTCACGCCGCACCGAGGCGCAGGGCCTCGAGCCGCCCGGCGCCGATCGTCCTGAGGTACCCGTCGTGGTCCTCCGGGCCGTAGACGTGCCGCTCCAGGTAGCGCTGGTACGGCTGCGGATCGCCCTTGCGCCGGGCCTCGCCGGCGGCGGCATATTCGGCGTAGTGCTCGAGGTCGGGAGCGTACCGCCCGCTCGTGCCGCCGGGATGCGCGCCCCACGGCGCCTCCACCACGAAGGCGCCGCGCACGAGCGTTCTCTCCGGGCTCCCGAGCGTCTCGTCGTCCGGGACCAGCCGCTCGACCGAGGCGACCACCGGGCCGCGGCAGGCCAGCGCCAGCGCGCGCTCGCAGAAGGATCGCCCCAGGTACGCCTGGCGCGCGGCCCGCACGTTGCCGAAGCGGTCGGCCTCGGCGGCGTGCAGGAAGACGATGTCGAGCGGCCGGGCCGGCACCTTCAGGTACCGGCGCCCGCCCTCCTGCACCTCCTCCAGATCCGGATTCAGCTCGGGGATCGAGGTCCCCACTCCGCCCCTCCAGAGCAGGTACGGCATGCCCCAGGCGGCGGCCTTGAGCGCCAGGTGCCAGAGGCACTCGTCGCACTCCCAGACCTCGATCTCGCCCCTCTCGGCGGCGCGCCTGAAGGCGGGCGCCATCGGCACGACCTGCTCGAAGGCCACGCCGGCGGTGACGGCCCGCCGCACGCAGCCGGCGCCGATCAGCAGGTCCGTCTCGATGCCGGAGGTCGGCCCCGAGACGATCGTCAGCCCCTTCACGCGCCGGCGGATGATCTCGCGCACCAGCGCCATGGGAGGGTTCTGGTAGGAGAAGCCCGACAACCCGACCACCATGCCGTCGCGCACCAGCGCCGCCGCCTCGGAGGCGTCGAGGACCCGCTCGGCGCGCTCGTCGCTCACGGCCGGAGCAGCGGGCGGAACTTGTAGCCGTAGACGATGTAGCCGTGCTCGGCGGCGTCGCGCAACGTGCGCGTGACCATCTCGACCGGCATGCCGATGGCGAGGTCGACGCCCTCCGTGTCGCTGAGCTGGGCGGTGACGAGCGGCCCCTCCTCCAGGCGCACCATGCCGACGTCGTAGGGCGCGAGCGAGGCGAAGCCGCGGGGGGCCTGGCCGACGCGCGTATAGGAGTAGAGCGTGCCGCGGCCGCTGAAGCGGTACGGCGCCAGATCTCCCTTGCGGCAGGACGGGCAGACGGATCGCGGCGGGAAAAAGCGGCCGCCGCAGGCGGCGCAGGCGCTCCCCTCGAGGTGGTAGAGCGCGCGGCGCATCCGGTGATAGCGAGGAAGTTCCATGCGGCCTCCCTGGCGGCGCGGGCCCCGCGCCGCCTCCTAGACGGTCAGGATGTGCGTGATGGCGACCGAGCCGGAGCCGCCGACGCTCTGCGCCATGCCGACCCGCGCCCCCTTCACCTGCGCCTCGCCCGCTTCGCCGCGCAGCTGCAGCACCGTCTCGACCAGCTGGTAGGCGCCGCTGGCGCCCACCGGGTGGCCGCGCCCCTTGAGGCCGCCCAGCGTGCAGATCGGGATGTCCCCCTCGCGCGCGATGCGCCCCTCGGCGGCCAGCTTCAACGCGCTGCCGCGATCGGCGAAGCCGCAGGCCTCCAGGCTGAGGACCGAGACGATGGTGAAGGCGTCGTGCACCTCGAAGAGATCGATGTCCTTGGGCGCCATCTTCGCCTGGGCGTAGGCCAGGCGCGCCGAGTCGGCCACCGACTGCCAGACGAGCGGGTCCTTGCGCTCGGCGAGCCCCACGGTGTCGGTGGCGCACGTCGAGGCGGCGATGCGCACCGGGGGACGCCGCCCCCGCCGCGCCTCGGAGGCCGGCGCGACGAGGAGCGCCGCCGCGCCGTCGCAGATGCCGGCCGAGTCCAGGATGTTGATCGGGTCGGAGACGATCGGCGAGGCCATGAAGTCCTCCGGCGTGATCTCGTGCCGGTACATGGCGCGGGGGTTGCGCGCGGCGTTGCGGTGGCTGTTCACCGAGAAGGGGGCGAAGTCCTCGTGGCGCGCCTTGTGCTCGTGCATGTAACGCCGCATCAGCATGGCGTTGAGCGCCACGAAGGAGATGCCGTGCCCCGCCTCGTAGTCGGCATCGGCGGCCGTGGCCAGGGCCGCGGTCACGCCGTCGGTCAGGAGATCGGTCATCTTCTCGACGCCGACGGCCAGAACGTAGTCGTGGGCGCCGGAGGCCACCGCCAGGCAGGCGGCCCGCAGCGCGGCGCCGCCCGAGGCGCAGGCGGCCTCGACCTTGAGCGCCTCGACCGGCAGCAGCCCGGCCGCGTCGGCGACCAGGGTGGCGAGGTTCTCCTGGCCGGCCAGCTCGCCCGAGAGCATGTTGCCGACGTAGATCGCGTCGACCCGCTCGACGCCCGCGTCCTGGCGCGCCGCCTGGACCGCTTCCACGGCCAGATCGCGGATCGATCGCCCCCAGTGCTCCGCCACCGGGGTCTGTCCGATGCCGATGATGCCAACGTCTCTCATGCGGTCGCGTCCTCGCGTCGAGCGCGCGCCCGGGCGGCGCGCGGGATCAGAGCAGCCTTATCTTGCCGGACATGCGCAGGTACGTGCCGTAGTCGGCGATCTCGTGACGCCGGGCCAGGTAGTCCCGCACCGAAGGCGCCTCCTCGCGCACCTCCTCCAGCCGCCGGGTCGCGAGCAGCGAGAAGGCGTCGCTCCCCGCCCCGGATCCGTACGAGCAGAAGAAGATCCGGTCGCCGTCCTTCGCCACGTCCAGGATCGCCGCCAGGCCCAGGAGGGACGCCCCCGAGTAGGTGTTGCCGATACGGTCGACCACCGCCCCCGGCGCGATCTGCTGCTCCGTGAACTCCATCTCGGCGGCGATGCGCCGCATGAACTTCGGGTTGGGCTGGTGGAAGACCGCCCAGCGGTAGTCGGAGGGCCTGCGGCCCAGCGACTCGAGCAGGCCCTGCGCCGCGCCGCGGGAGTGGGCGAAGTACGCCGGCTCGCCGGTGAAGCGATGCCCGTGCTCCGGGTAGTGCATGTGCTGGCGGCGGAAGAAGTCCGGCGTGTCGGTCACGTAGGAGAGCGACCCCTCGACCCGCGCCACCGCCTCCGGGGACGGGCCGAAGAGGAAGGCCGCGCCGCCCGCCGCCGCGGTGAACTCGAGTTGGTCGCCGGGCTTGCTCTGCGCCGCGTCCATGCCGATCGCCAGGGCGTACCCGGCCATCCCCGACCCGACGAACGCATACGCGGCCTGCATCGCCTCGGAGCCGGCCTTGCAGGCGAACTCCAGATCGGCGGCGCTCACCCAGGGAGTGGCCCCGATCGCCTCCGCGACGACCGTGCTCGAGGGCTTCACCGCGTAGGGCTTCGACTCCGAGCCCACCCACACCGCCCGGATCCGATCGGGCGCCACGCGCGCGCGGGCCACGGCCGAGCGCGCCGCCTCGATCGACATGGTGATGCTGTCCTCGTCGAGGGCGGGGACCGATTTCTCGCGCACCGGCAGGCGTGCCTCGTCGCTCCTGCCCCAGGCCGCGGCGATCGCCCGCGTCGGGACGCGCGGCCGGGGTACGTAGGCCCCGTACCCGACGATGCCGACCTCTTGCGTGGTTTTCATCGGCCCTCCCTCCGGCAGGGACCCGTCCGCGCCGCGCCTTCAGGCCTCGGCGGGCCCCTTGAGGACACCCTGCAGCAGCAGGTCGGCCAGGGCGTCCGCGAGCTGTTCCTCGCTCAGCCTCCCTCCCGGCCGGTACCATTGGTAGATCCAGTTGATCATGCCGAGCATGGCGAAGGACGCCACCGCCGGGTCGACCTTGCGCGCCAGCCCGCCGCGCGCGAGCTCGCGGAAGGTCTTCTCGAGGAAGCGCACGTAGCGTCGCTTGCGCGCGTTGATGCGCTCGCGGAAGCGGCCCTTCAGCGCGTTGCTCTCGTGCAGGATGACCGTGATCTCCTTCGGGCGGTCGCGCGTCACCAGGAGGACGTGACCGCGCAGCGTGGCCCGCAGCCGCTCCAGGGGGTCCTCGATCCCGGACACCTGGGTCAGGACCTTCTCCTCGAAGAGGTCCATGCCGTAGGCCATGATGGCGTAGAGAAGCTCCTCCTTGCTCCGGATGTGGTGGTAGACCCCCGCCTTGGTCAATCCCAGGGCGGTGGACACATCGCCCATGGAAGCCCTGTCGAACCCCTTCTCGCAGAAGATGCGCGCGGCCGTCTCGAGGATCTGGGCCTGCCGTGCCGGCCGCTCCTTCCGTGTCCTGCGTCTCACGCGCGCCCCGCCTGTCACTCAGCCTCCCCGATGGCCGCGGGGCCGACCTACCGACCGGTCGGTAGGATACGTCCCTCCCGCCCCGAAGTCAAGCGCCCGCCACGGGCGCGCCGAGTCTACACCGATCCCACCAGGCCGGAACCCCTAGGCCTGTACAGCCCTCGGAGCGGGCCAGGCCTTGCGTCCGCCGGGCACGGGTCCGGCGACTGCAGCGCGCGGCGCTTCACATCGGGGATGCCTCCGTCTCGCACGGGGTTGCGTCGCGGCCGGCGCCCGAATAGACTCGCCGCTTCGTCCGGAGACCCCATGGAAAAGAGAGAGGGCAGGAGCGGCGCCCCGGGCCTGCGGCAGGCGATGGGGTTCGGGGACGTCGTCTTCTACTTCATCACCGCCGGGGTCAACCTGCAATGGGTCGCCACGGCCGCGGCCGCGGGGCCGTGCGCCATCACCCTGTGGCTCATCTCGTGCGCCACCATGTCGCTGCCCCTGGCGTTCTGCGTCGTGGAGCTTTCCTCGCGCTATCCCCAGGAAGGCGGCCTGTACGTCTGGAGCAAGCGGGCGTTCGGAGACTTCGCCGCCTTCATGACCGGCTGGACCTACTGGATGAGCAACCTCCCGTACTTCCCGGGAGTGCTCTACTTCGCCGCCGGGAACGCGCTCTACGTCGCGGGCGACCGCTTCAAGCACCTGGCGGGCAGCCGGACCTATTTCATCGTGGCCTCGACCCTGGGGCTGGCGCTCGGCACCTGGCTCAACCTCGTCGGGCTGCAGGTCGGCAAATGGCTGAACACCGCCGGCGCGCACGCGCGCTGGGTCGCCACGCTCCTGCTGATGGGGATCGGCGCCACCGCCTGGCTGCGGCTGGGACCGGCCACCACCTTCAGCCTGGAGAGCCTCACTCCAGGCCTGCACCTGCGGGACCTGATCTTCTGGGCCACCATCGCCTTCGCCCTCACCGGCTTCGAGTCGGCCTCGTTCATGGGCGAGGAGATCCGCGACGCGCGACGGACCATCCCGCGCGCCATCTTCGCCTCGGCGCCGCTCATCGCGCTCATCTACATCCTGGGCACCTTCTCGGTGCTGGTGGCCCTGCCGGCCGGCGAGGTGAGCAGCATGCAGGGAGTGATCGACGCGATCGCCGCCGCCGACTCGCGCCTCGGCCTGGCCTGGATCACGCCGCTGGCCGCGGGCGTGATCGCCATCAGCGCGCTCGGCAGCGTCGGCGCCTGGCTCGGATCGACGGCGCGCCTGCCTTTCGTGGCCGGCATCGACCATTTCCTGCCCAAAAGCTTCGGCCGGTTGCATCCGAAATGGCGCACGCCGCACGTGGCGCTCTGGACCGAGGCGATCATCACCATGGTCTGCGTCCTGCTCTACCAGGCGGGCACGACGGTGCACGGCGCCTACAACATCCTGGTCAGCATGACGGTCATTTCCCTGCTGATTCCCTTCCTGCTCCTGTTCGCCTCGGTCATCAAGGTGCAGCGCGAGCCCGCGGGGCCCGGGGTCATCCGCGTCCCCGGAGGCCGGCCCGTCGCCATCCTGCTCGGAGCGGTCGGCTTCCTCACGACCAGCGTGGCGATCGTGCTCTCGATCTTCCCCGCCCCCGACGAGCCCCACAAGACGCTGGCGGTCGTCAAGGTGATCGGGTTGACCGTGCTGAACGTGGGGGGAGGCGCCCTGGTCTACGCCGTGGGGCGTCGCCGCGGCGTCGCGGGGGTGGGCGGCGGCGCCGGCTCGGCCGGCTCCCCGGGGACGTCCCCGCGCGCGTCCTAGAGGGTGGCTTCGATTTCGCGCTTGCGGCGGGCGATGAAATCGCGCAGCGCCTCGTCGATCGCGGGATCGAGGCTGGGCTCCTGGTAGGAATCGAGGAGCTTCTTCCAGCGCTCGGTGGCGCGCGCGTAGGCGTCCTTCGATCCCTTCTTGACCCAGGCTTCGTACGCCTCCGTGTCGGCGAGCTGCGGGAAGTAGAACTCGCTCTTGAAGTGCCTGCGGGTGTGCTCCTCGCCCAGGAAGTGCCCGCCCGCCGGGACGCGCGCGATCACGTCAAGGGCCAGCGTTTCGTCGTCCACCGGCACCCCCGAGAAGAAGCGGGCGGTCATCTCGAGCATTTCGGCATCGATGACGATCTGCTCGAACGAGGCGGTCAGCCCGCCGTCCGACCATCCGGCCGCGTGCAGCACGTAGTGCACGCCCCCGAGGATGAGCGGCCAGAGCATGTTCATCTTCTCCTGGCCGGCCTGGTGGTCGGGGATCTTCGAGTTGGTCAGGACTCCGCCGCCGCGGCAGGGCAGCCGGTAGCGCCGCGCCATCTGCGCCGATCCCAGGATGCCGAGCGCCGCCTCCGCGCGGCCGAAGGCCGGCGCGCCGGTGCGCATCTCGAGGCCGGTCAGGAACGACCCGTACATCACCGGCGCCCCGGGCCGCACCATCTGCGCCAGGACCACCGCCGCGAGCGCCTCGGCGTTCTGCTGCGCCACCGCCGCCGCCAGGGTGACGGGGCTCGTCGCCCCGGCCATGATGAACGGCGTGATGATGTTCACCTGGCCCGCGGCGGCGTACTCGATCAGCCCCTCGGCCATGTTGGAGTCGTAGCGCAAGGGGCTGTTGGAGTTGATGATCCCGACCAGGACCGGCTTGTCGAGGATGCGCTCCCGGCCGCCGAAGACGATCCCCATCATCTCGATGTGGTCGAGCGAGCGCAGCGTGCTCCAGGCGTCGCCGATCATCCCCTTGGCGCTCAAGCGGATCTGGTCGTAGAGGATGTCCAGGTGGCGGGTCTCGACCGGCAGGTCCTTCACCGCGACCTCCGGGCAGCCGTGGTGCAGCACCTCGATCACCTCGCACAGCCGGATGAGATCGCGCTGGTCCTTGACCGTGCCGTCGCGCCGCCCGCCCTCGCGGTCGGCGACGAAGGGCGGGCCGCTCACGGGCGCGAGCACCAGGCTGTCCCCGCCGATCACCACGTCGTTCGCCGGCTGGCGCGCATGGAGGGTGAACTGGGAGGGGGCCTTGCGGATCTGCTCTTCCACGAACTCGGGCGGCATGTAGACCCGCTGCGCCGGGTCGTCCACGCGCACCCCGGCCTTGCGGAACAGGTCGAGCGCGCGCGGCTCCTCGAACACCACGCCGTGGTCGCGCAGCATCTTCATCGAGGCGCGATGGACCTTCTCCTCCGCCTCGGGGGACAGGATCGGCAGCGGCTTGAGGGTGTTCTTGAGACCGCGCATCGGAGAAGCGAAGCCTAGCAGAGCGCGCCCCCGGGGACAAGCGCGGCCGGCAAGGTCCGCCCGCATCGTGACACGGCAGGGGCCGCGCGATCAGCGTGGCAGGGCCGGCCCGAGAAGCATCAGCCCGCCCCAGATCACCACGAGCGACGCGAGGTCGAGGAGGACGCCGGCGCGGATCATGCGGCGCAGCGGCACCAGGCCGGTGCCGAAAACGATGGCGTTCGGCGGGGTGGAGACCGGGAAGATGAAGCCGCAGGTCGCCGCCAGGCCGACGCCGATCGCCGGCCGGACCGGGTCGAGAGCGGCGGCCCGCGCGGCCGCGATGACCATCGGCACGAGGAGGGTCGCCGCGGCGGTGTTGGAGGCGAACTCGCTGACGAAGATGGTCAGGGTGATGGCGCAGAAGAGCAGGCCGGCGTCGGAACGGGCGAAGCCGACCGATCGCAGCCCCTCCCCTATCCAGCGCGCCACACCGGTCGACTCGGCCAGCGTGCCGAGCGACAGCCCGCCGCCGAACAGCAGGATGATCCCCCAGTTGACCCGCCGCCCCTCCTCCCAGGTGAGGGCGTAGCGCCGCCGGCGCCAGTCGACCGGCGCCAGGAACAGGAGGGTGGCGCAGAGCAGCGCCACGCCCGCCTCGGGCAGGTGCCCCTCGAGGGTGCGCGCCAGGTCCGACGCGGGGCCGAGAGCCAGCGCCGCCACCGAAGGGAGCATCCAGAGCAGGGCGGCCAGGGCGAAGGCGGCCGTGGTCAGGCGGGCCCCGCGGCGCTGCGCCGCCGGATCCGCCTCCGGCGCCACCTCGGCAAGGTCGTCCTCCGGAGGGCCGCCCGCCCCGCCGCGCCCCGCAGGCCCCCAGGGCGCGGGTCCGCTCCCGCCGGCGCCGCCCCGCTCAGCGGCCCGGATCAGGGCGAAGTGCGTCGTGACGATCGAAGCCGCGAACAGGACGACGGCGATCGGCATCCCGAACAGCAGCCAGCCGGCGAACCCCACCCGCACGCCGCACAGCCGCTCGATGAACCCGGCGGTCAGCAGGTTGGGGGGCGTGCCGATCAGGGTGGCCATGCCGCCGATCGAGGCCCCGTACGCCACCATCAGGAGCGCGCCGCTGATCCAGCCCGGAGTCGCCCCCGGCGCCGCGCGGCGGGCGCGCACCGCCCCGATGGCGATCGGCGTCATCAAGGCGGCCGTCGCGGTGTTCGAAAGGCAGGTCGAGATCAGGGCGGAGGACCCTCCGATCCCGAGCAGGCGCCCGAGCGGGCTCGCGGCGAAGCGCCCGGTGCCGAGGAGCCGGGAGGCCACGCGCCGATCGAGACCGTACTTCTTGAACGCCTCCGCCAAAAGGAAGCTGCCGACGAACAGGAAGATGACCGGGTCGGCGTAGGGCTGCAGCACGGCGCGCGCCGGGGCGACGCCGAGGATGATCGACAGGGCCGAGGCCAGCAAGGCCGTCGCCGGGAGCGGGATCGCCTCCGTGGCCCAGAAGACGACGCTGAGGGTGAGGACCGCCAGCAGCCGGCGCGCCTCCGGCGGGTGGCCTCCGGGGTGCAGGAAATAGACCAGCAGGGAAAGGGCCGGGCCGCACGCGAGGCCCGCCGTCTTCAGGCGCGCCTCGAGGTCGCCTCCCGGGATCCCCGCCGGGACGCTCCGGGCCACGCGTCAGGCGGTCCCGAGCCAGCGCCGGACGCGGTCGGCGATCTGCGCGCCCGTGAAACCGAACTTCTCCGCCAGGACCTTGTCGGGCGCCGAGGCCCCGAAGCGCTCCATGCCGATGAGGAGAGCCTCGCACCCGGCAACCCTCTCCCAGCCGAACAGCCGCGCCGCCTCGATGACCACGGTGCGCGCCCCACGCGGCACGACCGACAGGCGGTAGGGTTCGGGCTGCTCGAGGAACAAGTCCGGGCAGGGCATCGACACGAGGCGCGAGCCGAGCCCTCCCGCCGCCAGGATCCCCTGCGCCTCCTGGGCCGTCGCGACTTCGGAGCCGGTGGCGATCAGGACGAGCGGCGCCGCGCCGCGCGGTGTCGCGCTCCCCGGCGCCGCGCCGCCCGCTCCCTCCGCGATCGCCTCCGAGAGCACGTAGCCGCCGCGCAGCAGGAGATCGGGCTGCAATCCGGCCGGGCGCTTGAGGGGCGGCAGGTTCTGCCGCGTCAGGACGAGGGCGGTCGGGGCGTCCTTGCGCCGCAGAGCCAGGCTCCAGGCCATGGCGGTCTCCGGCCCGTCGGCGGGGCGGATCACCCTGAGGTGCAGGACCGTGCGCAGGCTGGGGAGCTGCTCGATCGGCTGGTGGGTCGGCCCGTCCTCGCCCAGCAGGAAGGAGTCGTGGGTGAAGACGTAGATGACTTGAAGGCCCATCAGGCAGGCCAGGCGCATGGGCGGCCGCATGTAGTCGGAGAAGATCAGGAAGGTGCCGCCGAACGGGATCGGACCGCCGTGCAGCGCCATGCCGTTCAGGATCGAGCCCATGGCGTGCTCGCGCACGCCGAAGTAAAGGTTGCGGCCTGCGAACGCCTCCCGCCTGACGACCTCGCTCGCCGCGATGTGGGTCTTGGTCGAGGTCTCGAGGTCGGCGCTGCCGCCGCATAAGGAGGGCACGAGATCGGCGACCTTCTGGATCAGGCGCGCGGAGATCGAGCGCGTCGCCTCGGCCTTGGCCGGCTGCGGCAGCGCCTCGAGCAGGCGTTCGAAGAGGTCGTCCGGGACGGCCCGGCCGCGGTACCGTTCGTAGAGGGCGCGCTTGCCGGGATGGGCCTTGCTCCAGGCCTCGAAGCGCTCCCGCCAGGCGTCGCGGGCGCGGCGCCCTTCCTCCGCGCGGGCCGCGAACAGGCGGCGCACTTCGTCGGGGACCAGGAACGCCGGCTCGAGCGGCCAGCCGAGGTTCTTCTTGGTGGCGATCGTCTCCTCGGGCCCGAGCGGCGCGCCGTGCGCCTCGGAGGTGTCGTGCTTGTTGGGGCTGCCCTGGGCGATGTGCGTGCGCGCCGCGATCAGCATGGGCCGGGCGCTCTCGGCCGCGGCCGCCTGCAGCGCCGCCTGGATCTGCGCGTGGTCGTGGCCGTCGATCCGCTGCGTCGCCCAGCCGTACGCCTCGAAGCGACGCAGCACGTCCTCCGAGAAGGAGAGGCGCGACTCCCCGTCGAGCGTGATGTGGTTGTCGTCGTAGATCAGGGTCAGGTTGCCGAGCGCGAGGTGCCCGGCGAGCGAGGCCGCCTCCGAGCCGACCCCCTCCATCATGTCGCCGTCGCTGGCGATCCCCCAGACGCGGTGGCCGACGATGAGGTGCTCGGGCGTGTTGAAGCGCTCGGCCAGCATCTTCGCCGCGATCGCCATGCCGACGCTGTTGCCGACGCCCTGGCCCAGCGGGCCGGTGGTGGTCTCGACGCCGGGCGCGCAGCCGTGCTCCGGGTGGCCCGGTGTCGCGCTCTCCCACTGCCGGAAGCGCTTGAGCTGCTCGAGCGGCAGGTCGAACCCCGACAGGTGAAGCAGGGCGTACAGCAGCATCGACCCGTGGCCGGCGGAGAGCACGAAACGATCGCGGTCCGGCCAGGCGGGATCCTTGGGATCGAAGCGCAGGTGGCGGGTCCAGAGCTCGAAGGCGCAGTCGGCCATCCCCATCGGCAAGCCGGGGTGGCCGGACTTCGCCGCCTCGACGGCATCGATGGCCAGGGTCTTGATGGTGTTGACAGCCAGCCGGGTGAGGGCGGCGTCGGGAGACGTCGAGGGCATGCGCGCCGCGGCTCCTCGCTGCTCAGGCGGTTCCGGCCGTCAGCGCCTTCTCGATGTCAACCCTGAACGCCCGCACCACCTCCTCGGCCTGGGGCTTGGGCGGCTTCCTGCGCATGACCACGTCCTTCATGTCGCGCGCGTAGGAGGATCGGGCGATCAGCCGGCCCCCTTCGATCAGGCCGAAGGTCGAGGTGACGTGCCGGCCGATGGCGAAGATCTCCCCGGTCGAGAAGCGCATCTGCTTGATGATCTCGTCGGTGAGGATCTCGTACTCCGAGCCCAGGATCTGGTTTCCGGGCATGGCGAAGTTCTCGAACACCGGCATCGCTTCCTCGAGCGTGCTCTTGCGATCGGTCGCCAGGTGCTGCTTGACAACGCCCTCGTACCAGTGGAAGTGGCGCCATTCGTCGGCGATGATCTTGGTCAGCAGCTCGTTCAACAGCGGCTCCTGCACGGTGCGCCGGAACATCTGGTAGAAGAACGCCGTCAGCAGCTCCTGGCAGTAGGTGAACACGTTCGCCTGCAGCGGCGTCTTCACATACGGCACCTCGAACTTGCGCTGCCGCGGACGCTGCAACGAGATCTTGAGGTCCTCCGGGTCGAGCCCCACCAGGTGCAGGTAGGCCACCAGTTTGTCGGCGTGGTTCTGCTCCTCGCGCTCCCAGAGCTGGAAGAAGGTGGACATCGTGTCGTTGACGCAGAAGCGGTCGAGGAGCAGGGCGGTATAGACGTCGGCGTACGACTCCACGAAGGTCACGAGCTTGACGACGAACAGGTTGTCGAGCGTCAGCTTGCCGCGGTCGAAGATCGTCCAGTCGACCCGCACCGGCCCGGCGCTGTCCCAGCGGATCTTGCGTGCGCCCTGCTCGAACTTCTCGAAGCGCTCGGCCAGCTGCCCGGAGTCGATCGGGATGGTCGGGTGGGCAGGCACGTAGGGCCGCGTTCCGGCGTGGCCGCCGTCGTGTGCGGTGGCGTGCGTTGATCCGTTCGTCATGGGTCAACCTTCCTCTCAAGAGCGCCCGCGGAGGTGCGGGACGCGTGGGCGATGTCTTTTGCCAGTGCTTACGACTGCCGCTTGACCGCGGCCTTCTGGAGCTCTTCCTCCTCGGGGAACGGCACGGGGTACCGGTTCGTGTAGCAGGACGTGCAGAACGAGCTCTCCTCGCGCACGGCACGGAACATGCCCTGCAGCGACAGGTAGCCGAGCGAGTCGGCCCGGACGTAGCGCCTTATCTCGTCCACCGTGTGCGACGAGGCGATGAGCTCGGCGCGGCGCGGGGTGTCGACGCCGTAGTAGCAAGGGCCTACGGTGGGCGCCGAGGAGATGCGCAGGTGCACCTCGCGGGCTCCGGCGGCCCTCACCATCGAGACGATCTTGCGCGAGGTGGTGCCGCGCACGATCGAGTCGTCGATCAGCACCACCCGCTTCCCCTGCAAGAGCGTCCTGACGGGGTTCAGCTTCAGCTTGACGCCGAAATGGCGGATCGACTGGCGCGGCTCGATGAAGGTGCGGCCGACATAGTGGTTGCGCACCAGGCCGAACTCGAGCGGCACGCGCGACTCTTCGGAGAAGCCGAGCGCGGCGTAGACCCCCGAGTCCGGGACCGGCACGACGACATCGGCGTCGGCCGGCTGCTCGCGAGCCAGCTCCCTTCCCAGACGCTTGCGCACCTCGTGCACGCTGCGTCCGAACACCAGCGAGTCCGGGCGCGAGAAATAGACGTACTCGAAGATGCACTGCGACGGCGGCTCCGCCGGGAACGGCCGGTACGACTTCACGCCGGCCGCGCCGACGACCACCATCTCGCCCGGCTCGACGTCGCGCACGAACTCGGCGTCGATCAGATCGAGGGCGCAGGACTCCGAGGTGAGGATGTGGGCCGGCCCGAGGCGCCCGAGCGACAGCGGCCGGAAGCCGCGCGGGTCGCGCACCCCGATGATGCGGTCCTTGGCGATGAAGATCAGCGAATAGGCGCCGCGCACCTGCTTGAGGGCGTCGACGATCGCGGCCTCGAGATCGGCGTGCGGCGAGCGCGCGATCAGGTGCAGGATGACCTCGGTGTCCGAGGAGGTGCGGAAGATCGATCCCGCCCGCTCGAGCTCGCCCCGCACGCTGAAGGCGTTGACCAGGTTGCCGTTGTGGGCGATGGCGATCTCGCCCTTGCAGGAGTCGATGCGGAAGGGCTGCGCGTTGACCAGGCTGCTCTTGCCGGCCGTCGAGTAGCGCACGTGGCCGATGGCCAGGTCGCCCTTGAGCCTCTTGACCCATCCCCTTCTCTTCCAGAAGCCTGTCGCCATTGGACGAAACGAGGCCGGCCGACTCCTGCCCGCGGTGCTGCAGGCCGTGCAGGCCGAGATAGGTCAGGTTCGCCGCCTCCGGGTGCCCGAAGACGCCGAACACACCGCACTCTTCACGGAAGTGGTCGTCGTGCGGGGACACCAGTCTGCCAGGCGCCAAAGAGTCCCTCCTCAAGAGAGCATTATACGTCGGATGGGCGCCGGGCCGAGCGGGCGGTTTCAGTCCCAGGCGTCGAGCAGCCAGCGCGGGCCCTTCTTGAGCAGCCGCACGGTCACCGGCGACCCCGCGATCGTCGTGGGCTGGCCAGGGTGCGTCTCGAACAGACGCACCTTGGCCACTTCGTCCAGCGCCCCCTCCGGCTTGAGCTCGAGGATCTGGAAGGCGGCGTGCCGGGGATCGTCGCCCCCGACGAAGATGGCCCGCAGGGTCTCCTCGCGCCCCTGGTACTTCTTCAGCAGCGCCGCGCTCATGAGAGAGCGGGCGGCGGCCAGGTCGCGCCGGTGCCAGGCGCGCAGCGCCATGCGCAGCGTGGTCACCCCGGGCACCTGGTCGGTGAAGCGCAGCCCGTCGGCGCTCACCTTGTCCAGGCTGCCGACGCGCCACGACCCGTCCTCCTGGCGCGTCACGCGCAGCGACTCGACCCGCTGCTCGACCGCCTCGCCCTGCTCCTCCCACAGGGTGCGCACCGTGGCGACGTAGGTCTCCTCGGGAGGTGGCGCGGGGACCGGGGGGGTCGTCTTGGCCGCCGCGGCCGCTCCCTTGAGGCGCGGCGGCGGGACCAGCTTGAGATCGCTCTCCTGGAAATCGAAGGCGGCGATGCGCGCTCCCCGCTTGCCATTGAAGGGGACCGAGTCCTGGTCGAAGCGCGCCTGCAGGCGCGGCGTCATGACCGACTTCAGCGCCCGGATCGAGTGGTAGTTCCGGGACGCCATGAAGGCGGCCAGCGCCCCGCCAGCGGTGCGCGTTCGCTCGTCGACCGCCGCCGGCGGCGGCACGACCGCCTCGCCCGGCTCCGCCTGCGGAGCGGCCGGTGCCGGCGTCTCCTCGGCGGGCGGCAGGTTCGACGGTGGCGACCCCACCTGCGCCAGAAGCGGCGCCCGCAGCGCCCCGCCGCAGGCCAATCCGGCCCCCATCACCAGCAACAAGAGGTTCCAGCGTCTCATCCTCGCGTCCCCCGTGCATGAAAGTATCCCGCGGGACAGTCCGCGTCAAGTGGACCGGCTACTGGCGCTCGTCGGAGATGAAGGGTTTCAGCCGGCGCTCCACCTCGGCCCGCATGGCCGCCGGGAAGCAGAGCCGCTGCAGCTTGCGCGGCTCGTTGCGGATCGAGTCGATGAGGGGGGAGACGCCGCGCTCGGACATGTAGCCGACGATCTTGCCGCGCACCGCCAGGCCGATGTCCTCCGGGGCGGTGCCCATGCGGTCGGAATAGGCCAGATCGCGGTACGGGAGGTCGGAGGCGTCGTCCTCCAGCAGGTAGTAGCGGGGGTCGAAGCCCTTGGTGTGGAAGATCCGGGTCAGCCCCTCCAGCGCCTGCCCGAAAGGCTTGTGCCGGGTGTCGGCCTTGAGGCGCACCGTCTTGAAGATCGGATCGACGGCGCCGCGCGGCGCCAGCGACCACTCCTCGAAGGCGGACAGGAAGAGCCAGTCGTCCAGGCGCAGGTAGTCCTCGACGGGGAGGTTGCCGCCGGTCTGGATCAGGCGGCGGATCGGCGCGGGGCAGGGCTCGGGGAACCCGCCCGTTTCTTTGTGCGCGTCGACGAGCCGCTGCAGCGCCGTGCGGATCATCTGCTCCGCGGCGCGGCTGGTCTTGTGGTAGTAGACCTGCTGGTACATCAGGTAGCGCCCGATCACGAACTGCTCCGCCGCGTGGTATCCCTTCATCCCGTTGATCGCCAACCTCAAGTCTCTGTCCTTCCCGCGGCGCGCCAACCTGAGGTTGGTCAGGATCCACTCCAGATCGTAACGCCCGTACGCCACGCCGGTCATGAACGAATCGCGCAGCAGGTAGTCGAGCCGGTCGGCGTCGAGCTGCGAGGAGACGATGTCGGCGACGAACGAGGGGCGGTAGGCATGGGCATAGACCGCCAGGATCTCCTCGACCAGGCCGGCCCGCCTCAGCAGCCGCCCCGTCTCCCCCCCGGCGTCGCGCACGATG
>QHXZ01000087.1:0-9123 GCA_003223165.1 Acidobacteriota bacterium | reverse complement strand
CGTTGAAGACCTTCTCGTACAGGTGCGAGAAGGGACCGTGCCCGACGTCGTGCAGGAGCGCCGCCGCGATGGCCACCAGCCGCGTGCGCTCCACGGCCCGGCGTCTCCCGGGGATCTGCCCGGCGGCCAGGAGGGCGTCGAAGATCCGCTTGGCCAGGAAGGCCACGCCCACCGAGTGCGTGAAGCGCGTGTGCTCGGCGCCGTGGAAGGTCAGGAAGAGCGCCCCGAGCTGGCGGATGCGCCGCAGCCTTTGGAACTCCCGCGTGTTGATCAGGTCGATGATCAGCTTCTCCCGCTCCTTGTCGAAGCTGATCGAGCCGTGGATCGGATCGCGGAAGTACTTGTCGGCCATCGCCCTCTCCCCGCCGGCGGACGCGTGCCATGAACGCGACAGGATACTTTAGGCAACCCCGACGTGCCAGCGCCCCATGAGTGACCTCCGGCGATTCTGGGCAACCCACCCTTGCGTTGCGGGGAACGCCAGTTCTGAAAGTGAAGATGAAAGGTTCTTTCATGAACGGCCTGGTCAAAGGGAATGGCCGGGGCCGAAATCATGGCTTTCGCGCCGGATACTCGACCAGGTGGGGATGGCATGGGGCGTGCAGGGGAACCGTGAGTCGGCCTTGTGGCCGCCGGGCAGGGGGACATGGATCGGCGGTATTCATCCCAGGTCAGCCCAGGCATCACCTTCCGGTCATTCATAACCGGCGGGGGCGCCGCCGTCATCCGGGCCTGTCCCCTCCTCGCCCTGATGACGACGGCGGCCCTCGCCGGAGTTCCTGAGGACGCACCAACCCCCGCCACGGAGGCCTTGTCGGAAGAACGCCCCCTGCCAACCGACACCTCCGTGGCGGCGGGCGCCCTCCTCGGGGACGCCGCGGCCCTGGTCGCCTGGCTGAGGGAGCACAATAAAGATGTACTCGCCGCGGCGGCGCGCGTCGACCAGGCCGCGGCCGGGCTGGCCCAGAGCCGCCTCCTGCTGAACCCATCCCTCGAAGGGAGCCTGAGCGACGTCACGGTCGGGAAGACCAACCCGCCGGGGTTGCGATACGGCGACACGTCGATCACCGGCGCCACCCTGTCGGAGACGGTCGAGATCGGCAAGCGCGGGCCGCGCATCGCCGCGGCGCGTCTGCGCCTCGAGTCGGAGCGCCAGTCGTACCTCGACACCCTGAGCGGCAAGACCGCCGAGGCGCGCCATGCCCTGGCCCGCGCCGCCTACCTCACGGCGCGGCAGGAGGTCCTGGAGGAGAGCCTGGGGGCCGCCCGGCAGAACGTCGATCTGCAGCGCAGCCGTGCCGAGCACGGCGACCTGAGCGGCAACGACTACGACCGCCTGCTGGTCGACACCATGATCCTGGAATCCGAAGTCGCGGGGAACCGGCAGGAGCTCGACGCCGCCGTCGCCGCCTGCGGCGCGGTCCTGTTCGCGCCCTGCGATCTCGCCGGCGCCGACCCGTCGCGCCTGTCCGAGGCCGCCCCGCTGCCTCCGGCGCCCGACGTCGAGACCGCCCTGGCGCGCCGCCCGGACCTGCAGGCGCTGGCGCTCGAGCGCGACTCGGCGGAAAAGGAGGCGCTGCTGGCCCGCCGCCGCCGTATCCCGGACCCCAGCCTGAGCGTCGGCTACACGCACGACAACCTGACGATCTCGGGCGATCAGCCGAACACGCTCCTGTTCTCGCTCGGCATCCCCCTGCCGGTCTTCGACCGCGGCCAGCACGACGCCGCCAGGGCCGAGGGCCGCGCCCTCGAGCTCGACCGCGCCGCCCTGGCCTCGCGCCAGCGCGGCCGGGCGGAGGTCACCGCGCTCCTGAGCCGCAAGGCGTCGCTGGAGACCACGCTCGCCGCCCTCACCGGCCAGGCGGTGCCGAAATCGAAGGGGGTGCTCGAGGCGACCCTCGCCGCCGTCAACCAGGGCGGCATGAGCATGACCGACCTGCTCCTCACCCGCAGGACCCACACCGATCTGCTGCTCAAGGTGATGGACCTGCAGTTCGATTTGTTCGCGGTGCGCAACGACCTGCGGCGCGCCCTCGGCCTGGACGCGGACACCGCGCGGCAGGCCTCCCTGGAGGTTTCACCATGAAATACCGCTGGCCCCGCATGATCGGAGTCTCCGCCTCGATGCTCGTGGGCGGCGTGTCGGTCTGGCTTTCCACCGGATTCACCCGCGACAAGCCGGAGGCTCCGTCCAAGCCACCCGGCATGACGGTGGACGGGAGCGGCATCGCCCTGACCGCCGGCGCGCCGCAATGGCAGGTGCTGAAGCTCGGCGTCGTCGCCACCTCCACGGCGCGCTGGACCGACCCGGTCCCGGCGCGCGTGGTGATCGACGAGACGCGCGCCTCGAAGGTGCAGGTGCCGCTGAGCGGCCGCGCCACCGCCGTCTTCGTGCAGCTCGGCCAGAGGGTCAAGGAGGGCGACCCGCTCTTCTCGGTCTCGAGCCCCGAGATCGGCGACCTGCGCGCCGCGAAGGAGAAGGCCTCGCTCGATCTCGAGGTGGCGCGCTCCAGCCTCGAGCGCGTGAGGGCCCTCGTGGCCACGCGCGCCCTGCCGGCCAAGGAGGAGCTGGCGGCCGAGCAGCAGTTCAAGGAGGCCGAGGTCACCCTGCGGATCGCCGGCGCCAAGCTGGACGCCCTGAGGGTGACCGGGGACGCGGACAACGAGTTCACCGTCACCGCCCCGCGTCACGGCGTGGTGGTCGAGAAGAACGTGCTCGTCGGACAGTCGGTCGCCCCCGACGCCGCCGCCGCCCTGATGGTCGTGGCCGACCTGTCGTCGGTCTGGGTCGTGGCGGATCTCTTCGAGTCGATGGCCACATCCATCAGGGAAGGGTCGGCGGCCCAGGTCACCAGCCCCTCGATCCCCGACCTGACGGCCGAGGGGCGGGTCGAGATGGTCTCGGCCGTGGTCGATCCCAGCCGCCACACCGTGCCGATCCGCGTCCGCCTGGCCAACGCCGACGGGTCGCTGCGGCCCAACATCTACGCCCGCGTCCGCTTCGCGGCGGCGGCGCGCGCGGGGCTGGTGGACGTGCCGGCCACGGCCCTGATCACCGACGGCACGCACCAGTACGTGTACGTGCAGGACGACGCGGGGCGCTTCGCCCGGCGCGAGATCGTGGCGGGCCCGGCCCAGGACGGGCGCGTGCCCGTGCTGTCCGGCCTGAGGCCCGGCGAGACCATCGTGGCCGAGGGAGGCGTCCTGCTCGACAACCAGATCAGCCTGGGCACCTAGCCCGACGAGGAGACGCCGCCCGCCGCGGCCGTTCGACCCGGCATGCTCGAAGCCCTCCTGCGTTATTCGCTCAAGAACCGCATCGCCCCGTTCGTGCTGGCGGCGGTGATCGCCGCGGGGGGCTACTACGCCTTCACCAAGCTGACCGTGGAGGCGTTCCCCGACCCGACCGACACGCAGGTGCAGGTGATCACGCTGTACCGCGGCCAGCCGACCGAGGAGGTCGAGCGCCGCGTCTCGATCCCGCTCGAGCGCGCCCTGAACGGCATCCCCGGCCTGTTCCGGCTGCGCAGCATCTCGCTCTTCGGCCTGTCGTTCGTCACCTTGACCTTCGAGGACGGCGTCGACCCCTACCTGGCGCGCCAGCAGACGCTGGAGCGGATCGCCCAGGCCGACCTGCCCGAGGGGGTGCAACCGGGGCTGGGCCCGCTGGCCACGCCGATCGGCGAGGTCTACCGTTACACCCTGGACGGCAGCAACGCCGACCCGATGACCCTGCGCACCCAGCAGGACTGGCTGGTGCGCCCCAACCTGCTGCGCGTCCCGGGCGTCGCCGACGTGGTCTCCTACGGCGGGCTCCTGCGCGAGATCCACGTCGAGCCCGACCCCGCGCGCATGGCCTCGCTCGAGGTGAGCCTGTCGGACGTCTTCGCGGCCCTCAGCAAGGCGAGCGACAACGCCACCGGCGGCTACGTCGAGCGCGGCTCGGAGATGTTCGTCATCCGCAGCCTGGGGATCTTCAAGGACCTGTCGGACATCGAGCAGGTGCGCGTCGGCTACCACGGCGGCGTGGCGGTGACCGTCAAGGACGTCGCCAACGTGGGCGTCGGGTACGCGCCGCGCCAGGGGATCGTCACGCGCAACGCCAACGAGGACGCCGTCGAGGGGATCGTCCTGATGCGGCGCGGCGAGAACCCTTCGCTGGTCCTCAAGGCCCTGCGCGACCGCATCGACGACCTCAACGAGCGCGTGCTGCCCCAGGGCATCCGCATCCACCCCTTCTACGACCGCACCGAGCTGGTCGACACCACGCTCAGGACGGTGTTCCACAACCTGGCCGAGGGCGCCTTCCTGGTCGTGCTGGTGCTCTTCCTGTTCATGCTGTCCCTCAAGGCCTCGCTCATCGTGGCCGCCGTCATCCCGCTGTCGCTGCTCGCCTCCTTCTTCTATCTCTACTCGCGCGGCATGTCGGCGAACCTGCTGTCGATGGGAGCGGTCGATTTCGGCATCATCGTGGACGGCGCGGTCATCCTGGTGGAGCACCTGTTCCACCGCGTGCACGGCGAGGACCTGGAGGACCCGCGGCACACCGGCAGCGATACCGCCCGCCTCGCCGACCGCATCCTGCGCGCGGCGCGCGAGGTGGCGCGCCCGACCCTCTTCTCGCTCTTGATCATCATCGCCGCCTACCTGCCGATCTTCTCCCTGCAGCGCGTCGAGGGGCGCATCTTCCACCCGATGGCCAACACGGTGGTCAGCGCCCTGGTGGGGGCGCTCCTGGTCAGCTTCACGCTGGTGCCGGTCCTGGCGCTCTTCTCACTGCGGCACGCCCGGCCGCTGCCCGACTCGCCGCTCCTGCGCGCCGCGCGCCGGGCCTACGAGCCGTCGCTGCTGTTCGCCATGCGCCGCCCCGAGATCGTCCTGACCCTCGCCGCCGGGGCGCTGCTCTCGGCCTTCACGCTCTTGCCGCGCCTCGGATCGGAGTTCCTGCCCGAGCTGAACGAAGGGGCCCTGTACGTGACCTTCACGCTGCCGGGCAACCTGTCGCTGACCGCCGGCCGCCGGCTGGTGCCGGCCCTCAAGGAGCGCCTCCGGCGCACGCCGGAAGTGACCGAGGTGCTGAGCCAGCTCGGGCGCCCGGAGGACGGCACCGACCCGACGCTGTCGAACAACCTGGAGATCTTCGTCAAGCTGAAGCCGCTCGAGGCCTGGCGGCCGCAGAAGCGCACGCTGAACGACCTGGTGGCCGAGATGGAGTCCGCCATCCGCGAGATCCCCGGCATCGAATACAACTTCTCGCAGCCGATCCGCGACAACGTCAACGAGAACATCTCGGGCCAGTTCGGGCAGATCGCCGTCAAGATCTACGGCGACGACCTCGACACGCTGCAGGGGGCGGCCGAGAAGGCCGAGGACACGATCGCGGGGGTCCCCGGGGTGGCCGATCTCGGGATCGTGAAGTCGGGCGAGATGCCGCAGATCGCCGTGAAGCTCGACCGCCAGGCCCTGGCGCGCTACGACCTCGACCTGGCCGACGTGCAGGACTACATCGAGACGGCGATGGGCGGCCACGTCGCCTCCGAGCTGTGGGAGGGCGAGAAGCGCTTCGACGTGACCGTGCGGCTCCCCTCGGCGACGCGCGAGGACGTCGGCTCGATTCGCACCATCATGCTGCCGCTGAAGGACGGGAACCTGATCCCGGTCTCCGCCGTGGCCGACGTGCGCATGGCCACGGGCCGGGCCGCCATCACGCGCGAGAACGGCCGGCGCTACGTCGGCATCCGCATGAACGTGCGCAACCGCGACATGGGCTCGTTCGTGCAGGAGGCCCGGGCGCGCGTCGCCTCGGCGGTCACGCTGCCGCCCGGGTACGAGATCACCTGGGGAGGCGAGTTCGAGAACCAGGAGCGGGCCATGGCGCGGCTGCGCCTGGTCATCCCCCTTTCCCTGCTGATCACCTTCCTGCTGCTGTTCTCCGCCTTCGGGTCGGTGTGGGACTGCACGCTGATCTTGTTGAACGTCCCCTTCGCGCTGATCGGCGGCGTGCTCGGCCTGGCGGCCGCCCGCATGCCGCTGTCGGTCTCGGCCGCCGTCGGCTTCATCGCCCTCCTGGGCCAGGCGGTGCTGAACGGCGTCCTGGTGGTGGCGTCGATCCGCGGCCGCCTGGAGCGGGGCGAGGGGTTCTACGACGCCGTGGTGGCCGGGACCAGGGACCGGCTGCGTGCCGTGCTGATGACCGCCCTTCTGGCCTCCCTGGGGCTCCTCCCGGCGGCCTTGTCGCACGCCATCGGCAGCGAGACCCAACGGCCCATCGCCGTCGTCGTCGTGGGTGGTACACTATCGTCCGCCGCGCTGACGCTCGTCATCCTGCCGGTGACTTACTACTGGGCGACGCGCGCGCGGGAGCGCCTGTTCGGGCGCGCCGCGCGCTGGCTCGGTCCGGCCGCGTCAACGCCGGCGGCAAGAGCGACCCCCTGGCCGGCGAGGCGAGCCTCGCCGCGGTGCACGCGCGCTTCGCGCGCGCGGTCATCCTGATCTACCTCGGCGCCGCCGCGGTCGGAGTGGTCCTGCTGGTGGTGGCGCTCGCCACCGACCTGTCCTATCAGCAGGAGGTGGCCAGGGACACCCTCCTGCTCGAGACCCAGGTGCGCGCCTATTACCTCGGGCGCCACCTGCACCTGCTCGCCGGCGAGCTGACCCGCCTGGGGCTGCGGTCCGAGGTGAACCTCCTCGACCAGAACATCGAGCCCGAGCGCAGCCTCCTGCGCCTGGCGCACGAGAAGAGCACCTTCTTCAACGTCGGCGTGGCGGTCATCGGCGCGGACGGCATGACCCTCTGGTCGGAGCCGCAGGACTTCCTGAAGTCGGGCGTGTCGCTCCAGGATGCGCCCTGGTTCCAGGCCGCGCTGCGCACCCGCGGCGTGATGATCGTGCCGGTGCAGCCCGAGCGGGAGAAGGACTCCGTGCTCTTCATGGTCTCCCCCATCCTGCGCGCCGGCCAGTTCACCGGGGTGCTGGTGGGGGCGATCGACCTGGCGTTCGAGGGGGCCCTCGGCACCGAGCTGCACCCCGGGGCGCACCGCGCGAACGTCCTGGCCACGCGCACCGGCGTGGTGATCTACCCCCCGCGGCCGCCCGCCTTCTCCGCCGATCCCGGCTGGCGGGCCCTGGTCGGCCGCTCCTCCGGGGAGCCGTTCTTCTCGCAGACGACGCTGCGCGACGAGGACTCCCCGGCGGACACGCGCACGGTCGTGGCCGGGGCCCCGGTGCAGGGGACCGATTTCCTGCTCCTGTCGCTGGTCAACGCGGACCTCTTCTTCGGCCCCGCGCGCACGCGCCTGGTGACCCGCCTCAGCCTGGGGCTGGCGCTGGCGCTCGTCCCCGTGGTGCTCCTGGTCTTCCTGCTGCGCCGTTCCTTCCGGGTGTTCGAGCGCTCCGAGCACCAGGCGCTGCGCGGCGAGAGGCTGCGGATGCTCGGCGAGGCGGTCAACCTGATCGCGCACGAGGTGAAGAACTCGCTGAACGGCCTGCGGGTCGGGCTCGACCTGATCCTGCAGGGCGACAAGAGCGGCCTGGAGGCGCGCCATCGCCAGGCGGTGGGCGGCCTGCGCACGGAGATGGAGCGGCTGTCCAGCTTCACGACCGAGCTCTTGAGCTTCTCCAAGGGGGTCGTGCCGCGGCCGGTCGGCCTCGACCTGGCGGAATTCGCCGGCAAGGTGACCGACCTGGCGCGCGGCCGCGCCGACGGCCTGGGCGTGTCGCTGAGCCTGGTGGCCCCGCGAGAGCGCGTGCCGGTGCGCGCCGACCCGTCTCTCATCCACGTGGTCATCGCCAACCTGGTCGGGAACGCCCTCGACGCCCTCGCCGGGGACCACGTGGCCGGACCGAGCGTGGTGGTGACGGTCGAGACGCAGGGCGCGCAGGCGCGGGTGCGGGTGCGCGACAACGGCCCGGGAATCCCCGCGCCGCTCCGCGCGCGGCTGTTCGAGCCGTTCGTCACCGGCAAGCCGAACGGCGTCGGCATCGGCCTCGCCCTGTCGCGCCGCATCGCCCGGGCGCACGGGGGCGAGCTGGAGCTGGAAGGCTCCGGCCCCGGCGCCTCGTTCCTTCTCACCCTTCCCGCGGAGGCGGCTTGAACGCGAGCGTGCTGGTGGTCGACGACGAGGCGGTCTTCAGGGTGCTGGCCGAGGAGGCGCTGTCGTCCGAGGGGTTCGAGGTGCGGACGGCGGAGAGCCTGAAGAAGGCGCGCGCCGAGTTCGACCGAGGCGCGCCCGACGTCGTCATCCTCGACCGCCGCCTGCCCGACGGCGACGGCATCGATTTCCTCAAGGCCCTGCGCGCCGAGCACGCGGGCGGGACCGCCGACGGGTCGGGCCCGATCGTGATCGTGGTGACCGCCTACGGCGACGTCGAGAACGCCGTCGAGGCGCTCAAGGCCGGCGCCTGGGACTACCTCACCAAGCCGGTCCAGCTCACCGACCTGGTCGTCAAGCTGCGCAAGGTCCTCGAGACCCGCGGCCTGCGCGACCGCCTGGCCATCGCGCGCAGCAGCGCCGCCGGGCCGCCAATGGTCGAGCCGAAGAGCGCCGCCATGCGCGACGTGGTCGGGCGGCTCGCCAGCGTCGCCCAGAGCCCGCTCACGCCGGTCTTCGTCGACGGCCCCTCGGGCGTCGGCAAGCAGCGCGCCGCCGAGCTCCTGCACGCCCTGACCTGGTCGCGCAGCGACCCGAACGCCCCCTTCCTCGAGGTCAACTGCGCCGCCCTGCCGGACGAGCTGGTCGAGAGCGAGCTGTTCGGGCACGAGAAGGGCGCCTTCACCGACGCGCGCACCATGCGGCGCGGCCTGATCGAGATGGCGGCGGGCGGGACCCTCTTCCTGGACGAGATCACCGAGCTGCCGCAGCGCTCGCAGGTCAAGCTCCTGAAGTTCCTCGACAGCATGCGCTTCCGCCGTCTGGGGGGCGAGCGCGAGATCGCCGTCGATCTGCGCGTGGTGGCGGCCACCAACCAGGACGTCAAGGCTCTGGTCGCCGCCGGCCGCTTCCGCGAGGACCTCTACCACCGCCTGGGCGTCTTCTGGCTCACCCTCCCGCCCCTGGCCTCGCGGCGGGAGGACATCCCCGACCTGGCGCTGGCCTTCGTGCGCTTCTTCGCCGGGCGCGTCAA
>QHXZ01000086.1:16398-58878 GCA_003223165.1 Acidobacteriota bacterium | reverse complement strand
TCACGCTGCACCTCGGAAGCTGGGAGGTCGGCCTGGCCTGCCTGTCCCTGCTCGGACGGCCGGTGAGCGTCGTCCTGCTGCCCGAGGAGCACGATGCGGCGCCCCTCGCGCGCCGGGCGCGCGCCCACCCGTGCGTGCGCACGGTGGCCGCGGGCGGCTCAGCCTGGAACGGGCTCGAGCTGCTCTTGGCGCTGCGTCGGGGGGAGATCGTGACCATGCAGGGGGACCGGTCGTTCGGCGCGGAGTCGCGGCGCCTCCCCCTCTTCGGCGCCCCGGTCGACCTGCCGTCCGGGCCGTTCGCCCTGGCGCAGGCGAGCGGCGCGCCGCTCCTTCTCGTCTGCGTGCCGATCCGGGGACACTCGCGCTACCTCATGCACCTCGACGGACCGCTGGCCGTCGGCCCCGGCGCCGAGGCGATCGACGCGGCGCTCATGGACTTCGCGCGCCGCGTCGAGCGCGTGGTGCGCCTCTACCCGACCCAGTGGTTCAACTTCTACGATGTCTGGGAGGTCACGCCGGGCGGCTCGCCGTCGTCGCCGCGCGCGGGCTGACCAGCGCGGCCAGGGCCCGCCGGTCGGTCTTGCCGCGCGCGGTGAGCGGCAGGCGGCCGGCAAACTCGACCCGGCGCGGGATCTTGAAGGGAGCCAGGCGCTGGCGGCAGGCCGCCAGGAGAGCCTCCCGGGTGAGTCCCTTCGTCGCGACCACGCAGGCGCAGACCGCCTGGCCGCGGTGCCTGTCGGGCACGCCGAAGACCGCGACGCCCTGCACTCCCGGCAGGCGCCGGATCGCGGCTTCCACCTCCGCCGGGTTGACCTTGCGCCCTCCGACGTTGATCAGGCGATCGATGCGGCCGGCGAGGTGCACGCGCCCGTCGCCGTCGATCCGGCCGAGGTCGGAGGTCACGAAAACGCCGTCCCCCGGATCGCCCCCCGCCGGCGCCTCCGGGAAGCAGCCGAGCGCGACCGCCTGGCTGGTCACCACGATGCGGCCCGCGCCCTCCTCGAGACCGCGCTCGGGGCGCACGCCGACCTGGACCCCCTCGAGCGGCGTGCCGACGCAGCCGTCGGGGAGGATCCCGTCGCGCGAACGGTCGTAGCAGATCCCGCCGCACTCGCTCGCGCCGTAAAACGTTCGTATCGGCAGGCCGAAGCGCTCCTTGAAAGCGCGCGACAGCCTCTCCGGCAGCGGCGCGCCGGCCGACAGGCAGAGGCGCAGGCCCTTGAAGCGACGGCGTCCCGCCGCCTGCAACAGGAGGTCGAACAGGTACGGCGTTCCCGGAAGCACCAGCGGCCCCGGGCCCGACAGCGCCTCGGACAGCAGGGCCGGCAGCGGTTGCTCGAGGAGGACGACCCGTGACCCCAGCAGGGCGAGCGCCATCAGGATGTGCACGAAGCCATAGGCGTGCCCCAGGGGGATCGCTCCCACCAGGGTGTCGCCCGGCTGGAGGCCCATCGTGGCGCAGATATTCCGCGAGTCGGCGATCAGCTGCTCGGACGTCACCGCGACGCCGCGCGGCCGTCCGGTGGAGCCCGACGTCAGCCGGACGATCGCGGCGCGGGCCAGCGTCGCCGAGGAGGGCGATGGCTCGGCGCGCCGGCCCGGGCGCGGTCCCGGCACCCAGGCGTGCAGCCCCGGCAGGGCCTCTCCCAAGTCCTCCGGCGATCCACCGTTCGGGAAGGCCCGCCGGTCGAGCAGGCAGGCGGCGGGACGGAAGGTGGCCACGAGATCGGCGATTTCCACGCGCGACAGGTCGGCGTCGGCCAGGAGGGGCACGAGGCCTCGCTTCCACAGGGTCGCGAGGGCGACGAGGTAGGAATCGCGGTTGCGCGCCGACAGCAGGACCAGGTCGCCCGCGCCCGGCCGCGCCACGGCGGGCCGCCCCGGCCCGCCCCCCAGCCGCACCAGACGGCGCTCCGCGCCGACCACCCGGCGCTCGAACGAGTCGACATCGAGCGCCCCTCCCCCCGGCAGCAGCCGCGCCACGGGGCGCCGCGGGGAGGAAGCGAGGACGCCGATCAGATGTTCGTAGAGGGCCTTGGTGCCCGGGCCGGACATGGCCCGGCATTATAAGGGGAATTATATTGGCGCGGGGTCGGTGAACTGAAGGCCCGCAACTCCGGCCGAGTGGTATCATCCGCCGGCCTTGGCGGAGGATACCGGCCGTGAGCAAGACGACCCAGCGCTGCGACCTGCACCTGCACACGCGCTACTCGGCCTGGAAGCACCTGCGCGTCTTGAGGGCGCGCGATTCCTACTCGGATCCCGTCGAGGTCTTCGAGCGCGCGCGCGCCGCCGGCATGGACTTCGTCGCCATCACCGACCACGAGTCGATCGAGGGCGCGTTGCGGCTGCTCGAGGCGCGGCCCGATGCCGCCGGGCGGCTGATCGTCGGAGAGGAGGTCGAGACCCGCTTCC
Source organism: Acidobacteriota bacterium (assembly GCA_003223165.1). GTDB lineage: Bacteria > Acidobacteriota > Polarisedimenticolia > Gp22-AA2 > Gp22-AA2 > QHXZ01. Next base: position 56,463 of record QHXZ01000086.1, on the reverse strand, counting down.
CGGAGACGCGCCAATGGGTGCACGTCAACGTCTTCGGCCTCGACGAGGAGGCGCACCGCGAGGTGCAGCGCCTGCGGCCGAACGTGCACGAGCTGGTGGGGTACCTCCGGTCGCGGGGGCTGCTCCACGTCCTCAACCACCCGTTCCTCAGCTTCCGCTTCCAAACTCCACTTCAGGCCTACGTCGAAGCGATCCTGGCGCTCTTCGATCACTTCGAGGCCGGCAACAGCACCCTCGCCCCGGCGCACGCCGCGGCCACGGAGGCGATGCTGGCCTATGCCCGCTCGCTCGGGCTGAAGAAGGCGGCGGTGGGCGGGAGCGACGCGCACGTGCCCGATCACGCCGGCTCGTCGTTCTCCGAGGCCCCGGGCGCGACACCCCAGGCCTGGCTGGCCAGCGTGGCGCGCGGCGACTGCTCCTACCACACGCGGCCGATCGGGTTCCCCTCCTTGCTGTCGCAGGTCTATCGGGCGATCGGACGCTACTACGCCGAGATGCGCCTGCCCTCAGAACGCGCCGGCATGAACCCGGTCAACTACCTCGCGGCCGCCGCGCTCCTGCCTGGGGCCGTGCTCGGCGTCCCCGCCCTCCTGACCTTCCTCAACGAGGCCCGCCAGCGCGTCGTGGCCGGCCTCGTGTGCCGATCGCTCGAGCGCTCCCTGGAGGCGGCGCCTGCCGAAATCGGCACGCTCGACGCCGCCGAGTCCCCGCGCACCGCCCTCTGAGGCGGGACACCCCACACGCGAGCTCGCAGGCGAACCCGGGCGGCGTCAGCGCCTGCAGGTGCACGAGCGTCAAGGCCGAGGTCCAGTAGCGCTCGACGCGGGCCACGCCGCCGCCGGGCAGGCAATGCGAGGAGGAGATCAGGAGGATCTTGCGGCGGCCGCCGCAGGAGGCCACCTCAGGCTTCGGGACGCCCGGCCTCGGAGCGCCGGGCCGCAACGTACTCGACGAGGCTCTCGACCGACGCGAGCGCGCGGCGCCCCTCGGCCACGTCGGCGATCTTGATGCCGTACTCCCTCTCCAGCCCGACCACCAGCTCCAGCAGATCGATGGAGTCGAGGTCGAGACCGCCGCCGACCAGGGGCGCGTCGTCGGCGATCGACGCGGCATCGACCTGCTCGAGACGCAGGCGGCGCACGATGAACTGCTTGAGCTCGCTGCGGAGAGCCGGATGGTTGCCGGGCATAGGATCCGTGCGCTTATACCAGAGATTCGGAGCGGGTTGCAAGGACCGGAACGGCTCGCTTACACTCATTTCCCGAACGGGGGCCCCGAGCATGAACGGCGAGCACGCCCATCCCTTCCGCTTTCTCGATCGGGTCGTCGACGGCCCGCTCGATCGCCGCGTCGTGATCAAGGCGGTCACCGCCGGAGAGCGCGCGCCGGAGGCGCTGGTCTTCGAGGCCATGGCACAGGCCGCCCTGCCCCTGGCCGGCCCGCGGCACGCGGCCGGCGTCCCCGGGATGCTCGTCGCCATTCACGAAGCCCGCCTCCTTCGGGCTGTCGGCCCGGGGGACCGGTTGCGGATCAGCGCCCGCGTCACAGAGCGTTTCGGCGATCTGGTGCGCGTGCGCAGCCAGGCGGACGTCGAGGGCGTGATCGTCGCCGAGGGGGAGTTCAGCATCGCCATCGGCGGGATGGTCGAGCCGGAGGCTTCCGGCGGAGGAGCACGCGGCGCCGGGCCGCGTGGCGGCCCGACGTGAGGCGACGGGTCGCGATGACCGGCGCGGGCGTCATCTCGGCGATCGGCGCGAGCGCGCGCGAGACCTGGGAGGGGCTGGTCGCGGGCCGGGTGGGGATCGGGCCGGTCACGCTCTTCGACGTCGCGGAGCAACGCACGAAGACGGCGGCCCAGATCCGGATACCCGACGGGGATCTGCTGCCGCGAGGCGTGCTGCAGGAGAAGGAGCGCCGGCGCGCGTCGCGGGCCGATCTTCTTGGCCTGCGGGCGGCGCTCGAGGCGCTGGCGGACGCCGGGCTCGACGCGCGGCGTCTCGAGCGCGAGCGGGCCGCCGTCCTTCTGGGGGGGGGTGGGGCCCTTCTGGAGGGAGAGGCGTTCCTCGCCGCGTCGTTGCGGGGTGCTGTGCCGCGGCCGTCCGCCGCGCTCGGCTTCTTCCCGGCTTCGACCGCCGACCTCATCGCCTCGCACCTGGGGTTCCGCGGTGAGGCGCAGACGCTCCTGACGGCCTGCTCGTCCGCCACGCTCGCCATCGGGCTCGGTGCCGCGCGCATCGCCCATGCGGAACAGTCGGTGGTGCTGGCCGGGGGCGTCGAGACGCTGTCACGCACGACCTATGCCGGGTTCAACGCGCTGCGGCTGGTCGATCCCGATCCCTGCCGCCCGTTCGATCGCGAGCGCCGCGGGCTGTCGCTGGGCGAGTGCGCCGCCGTGCTGGTCCTCGAGGACCTCGAGGCGGCGCGCGCGCGCGGGGCGCGCGTCTACGCCGAGGTCGCCGGATGCGGCATGGCGGCCGACGCGCACCACGCGACGGCCCCCGACCCCGACGGTGAGGGCATGGCGCGCGCGGCGCGCGCGGCGCTGCGGGCGGCGGGGATCGACGCTGCGCGGGTGGACCACGTCAACGCCCACGGCACCGGCACCGCGCAGAACGACCGGGCCGAGACGCGCGCCCTCAGGTCGGTCCTCGGCGCGCGCGCCGACCGCGTCCCGGTGGTGTCGATCAAGGGGATGGTCGGACACTGCCTGGGCGCCGCCGGGGCGATCGAGGCGTTCGCCGCCGCCCTGTCGATCCGCGAGGGTATCGTGCCGCCCACCGCCGGGCTTCGCACCCACGACCCGGAGTGCGACCTGGACTACGTCCCCGGCGCGGCCCGCCGCTTGAGCGTGGGCGTCGCCCTTTCGAGCTCCCTGGCCTTCGGTGGCAACAACGGCGTCCTCGTCCTGAAGGATCCCCAGGCATGAGCGTTGCGGCGCAGGACCCTCCCTTCAAGGTGCTCTTCGTCTGCACCGGCAACTCGGCCCGCAGCCAGATGGCCGAGGGGCTGGCGACGCATCTGGGCGAGGGGCGCATCGAGGCGCACAGCGCGGGGACGATCCCCGTGGGAGTGAACCGTCATGCCATCGCCGTCATGGAGGAACGGGGCATCGACATCTCGAGACAGTATTCGAAGGGGCTGGACGACGTGCCGCCTCCCTTCGACCTGGTCATCACCCTGTGCGATGCGGCGGCCTCGAGCTGCCCGCGCTGGATCGGCGCCTACCCGTACGAGCACTGGTCCACTCCCGACCCCTCGTTCGTGGAGGGCGGGCCGGACGCGGTACGGCGGGCGTTCCGTGAGGTGCGCGAGCGGCTGGAGGGGCAGATCCAGGATCTGATTGCCAGGGTCCGGCCCGACCGGCCGCCTGGCGCGCCGCGGGGCGCGAGACGGTCGTGAGGGATCCCTCCGGCGCCGTCGTGATCTCCGGCGCGGGGGCGCTCGGCCCCTTCGGCCTCGGGGTCGATCTTCTGCGCCAGGGGATGCTGGCCGGCCGTCCCGCGCTCTCGGGCGGCTGCTCGGCCGCGGTGCGCGACCCGATCGGCCCCGGCCCGTTCCCGGCGCAGTCCTGGCGCCGGCTCGACCGGGCCTCGCGCATGGCGGCGCTGGCCGCCTCGGAAGCCCTCGTTTCGGCCGGTCTCGACGGAGGCTCCCTCGGCGGCCGGTACGCCGGCGCGGCGGGCGATGCGATCGGCGTCGTCCTCGGGACCATGAGCGCCGGCACGGCGCCGCTCGCCGGCTTCCTCAGCACGCTCTTCCGGGAGGGCCCCGAGGCGGTCTCGCCGATGGACTTCCCCTTCACGGTGCAGAACGCCCCCGCGGCGCAGTGCTCGATCCTTCTAGGCTTGCGCGGCCCGAACCTGACGATCTGCCGCATGGAGGCCTCCGGCCTGTCGGCGATCGCCACGGCCGCCACGCTGGTGCGCGAGGGCCACGCCGAAGCGGTCCTGGCGGGGGGCGTGGACGCGCACGCCGGGCCGATCGAGGCGGCCTGGGAGCGCTGGGGGATCAGGGCGCGGGGCGGGGCCGGCTCGTTCCGTGGCCCCTTCGACCGGCGGCGCCACGGCTTCGCGCCGGGGGAGGGGAGCTACGTGCTGCTGCTGGAAGACGCGGGCCGGGCGCGCCGGCGCGGCGCGCGACCCTGGGCGGTGATCGCCGGGTCGGCGGCCGCCCACGCTCCGGGGCCGGCGCACGGCTGGCCGTCCGAGATCGGGGCGGCGGCGGGCGCCCTGCGGCAGGCCCTCGCCCGCGCCGCCCTCGCGCCGGGGGCCATCGGCTGCGTGGTCGCGAGCGCCAACGCCTCGCCGCGGCTCGACGCCTTCGAGGCTCGCACCCTGCGCGAGGCCCTGGGACCGGATCTCGCGCGGTTGCCGGTCACCTCGGTCAAGGGGGCGGTGGGGGAATCGGGCGCCGCTTCCGCTTGCGCCGCGCTGGTCGCGGCCATCGCCCTGCGCGACGGCCTCGTGCCGCCGGTCGCCGGCCTCGTCGACCCCGATCCGTCGCTGGGCCTCGACTGCGTCCGGCACGCGGCCCGGCCCGGCCGGCTCGCCTCGGTCCTGGTCAACGCGCTGGGGACCGGCGGCACCTGCCAGAGCCTCGTCCTGACCTGTCCGCCGGCCTGAGAGGTCGCGCCGCACCGGACGTCAGGCGTTGCCCGCATTCTCGCTCTCGAGAGCCCGCCGCGCGTCCTGGAGGACCTCTGTCGACTCGTCGGCCTCGTCTTCGGGGACGAAGACGCCGAAGGCGGTCGTGATCGGCAGCATCAGTCCCGCGCCGTGCATGAACAATCCGTTGCTACGCCCCCGCGAGGACACCGTCAACCGCGGCCAAGGCGGAACGGCACCCGTCCCTCAGGAGACCGGCAGCCGGAAGACGGTCTCGAGGTTCCGCGTGGCCGCCTCCCCGACCGCTTCGGGGGCGATTCCCTTCAGGGCGGCGACCCGCGCGGCGACCAGCACGACGCGGGCCGGCTCGTTGCGCGCGCCCCGGTGCGGGTGCGGGGTGAGGAAGGGGGCGTCGGTCTCGGTCAGGATCCGTCCGAGCGGCGCGTAGGCCGCCGCCTCGGCCACGCCGCCGGCGTTCTTGAAGGTGACCGGTCCGGCGAACGACAGGTAGAAGCCGAGATCGAGGCAGCGCCGGGCCTCCTCGGGCCCGCCAGAGAAGCAGTGGAAGACGCCGCCGATGGATTCGGCCCGCTCCTCGCGCAGGATGGCGAGGGTGTCCGGCCAGGCCTCGCGCGTGTGGATGACGATCGGCAGCCCCAGGTCGCGCGCCAGGGCGATCTGCTCGCGGAACACGGATCGCTGCGCCTCGCGCGGCGAGCGGTCGTAGTGGTAGTCGAGCCCGATCTCGCCGATCGCCACTCCCTTGGGCCGGCGGGCGGCCTCGCGGAGGTCCCGCGCCACCTCCGGAGTCCAGGCGCTGGCCTCGTGAGGGTGCAATCCGGCGGTGAAGTGAATGAAGTCGTGCCGCGAAGCCAGATCGGCGCAGCGCGCGGCGTCCCCCAGGTACGAGGAGACGGTCACCACGTGCCGGAGGCCCGCCTCGCGGGCGCGCTCGATCACCGCCTCGCGGTCGGCGTCGAACGGCTCCATCGTGAGGTGCGCGTGGCTGTCGCTGTGCACCGGCATGCGCGCGGGCCCGGGCCGCTACTTCACGCGCCAGCCGCCCGGGACGGGCTCCTCGGTCGTCAGGATGTAAGGGGTGCCCGTGGCGTCGGAGGCGGCCAGGAGCATCCCTTGCGACACGATGCCGCGGAGCTTCGCCGGCTTGAGGTTGGCGACCACGATGATGGTCTTACCGACCAACGCCTCGGGCGCGTAGCGCGTGGCGATGCCGGCCACGATGGTGCGCGTGCCGTCGCCGACGTCCACCGTCAGCTTGAGCAGCTTGTCCGCCCCCTCCACCTTCTCGGCGGCCAGCACCTTCGCGGTGCGCAATTCGATGCGGGCGAACTCGTCGATGCCGACCTCCGCCGCGCCCGCGGCGGCGAGGGCCGGGGCGGCGGGGGCCGGGGCGGCAGGATCCGGGTCGGGCGGCTGGGACGGGGCGGTCGGAGCGGGTTTCTGGGGATCCATGCCGGGCTCCTTGGCGGCCGTGGCGTCGCGCAGGTACGCCGCCTTGTCGATTCTCGGGAAGAGGGACTCGCCGCGCGCGATGACGCGCCCGGGCTTCAGCTCGCCCCAGCGGAAGTGCTCCAGGCTGGAGGCCGTGACGTCTCCCGTGAGCCCAAGGCGCTTCCAGATCTCTCCGGCCGAGCGCGGGATGACCGGAGCGAGCAGGATGGCGACGATGCGCAACCCCTCGGCGACGGTGTAGAGCACCGAATCGAGGGCCCAGCGGCGCCCCGCGTCCTGCGCCAGTTTCCACGGCTCGTTTTGCACGATGAAGCGGTTCAGGGCGCCGACGTAGTCGGAGACGCGCGACAGCCCCGAGCTGAAATCGAGCCCTTCGAAGTCCTTCACGTAGGCGGCCCACGCGTCACGGGCCGCCGTCTTGAGCGGCTCGTCGCCGCGGAAACGCGGGTCGGTCCTCGGCACCTTGCCGCCGCAGTAGTCCTCGATCATCTTCAGCGTGCGGCTGATCAGGTTGCCGAGGTCGTTGGCCAGGTCGGTGTTGACCCGCTCGATGAACGCCTCGTCCGAGTAGTTCGCGTCCTGACCGAAGACCATCTCGCGCAGCAGGAAATAGCGCAGCGCGTCGACCCCGAAGGCCTCGATGAGCGGCAGCGGATCGACCACCCCGCCGCGCGACTTGGAGATCTTGGCCGAGTCGCGCAGCCACCAGCCGTGGGCCACCACCCGCTTCGGCAGCGCTTCATCGGCCGACAGCAGGAAGGCGGGCCAGTAGACGGCATGGAAGCGCAGGATGTCCTTGCCGACCAGGTGGAGGTCGGCCGGCCAGAAGCGCGAATAGAGCTTGCGGTCCGAGCCGTAGCCGAGCGCCGTCATATAGTTGCTCAGCGCGTCGAACCAGACGTACAGGACGTGCTTCGGGTCGCCCGGCAGCGGGATGCCCCACGAGAAGCTGCTGCGGCTGATCGACAGGTCCTTCAGCCCCGCCTGCACGAAGGCGACCACCTCGTTGCGGCGCGTCTCCGGGAAGACGAAGTCGGGATGCTCCTTGTAGAGGCGCAGCAGCGGCTCCTGGTACTTCGACAGGCGGAAGAAGTACGACTCCTCCTCGGTCCAGTCGACCTTGTGCCCCTGGTCCGGGCAGCGGCCGTCGACGATCTGGCTTTCGGGGTAGAACGACTCGCAGGAGGTGCAGTACCAGCCCTTGTAGGCGTCCTTGTAGATGTCCCCCTTGGCCTGGATCTTCTGGTACAGCTTCTCGACCCCGCGCCGATGCCGTTCCTCGGTGGTGCGGATGAAGTCGTCGTTGCTGATGCCGAGGGTGGTCCAGAGGGAGCGGAAGCGCTCTACGACCTGGTTCGCCAGGGCGATCGGCGCCATCCCCTTCGCCCGCGCCGCGAGCTCGATCTTCTGCCCGTGCTCGTCCGTGCCGGTCAGGAAGTAGACGTCCTGCCCCGTCATGCGGCGGAACCGGGCGATCACGTCGGCCACCACGGTCGTGTAGGTGTGGCCGATGTGCGGCGTGTCGTTGACGTAGTAGATGGGGGTGGTCAGGTAGAACTTCCGCGCCATCAGTCGCGCTCCCAGTAGATCGACGCGAAACGGTAGAATTCCGACTCGAAGCTCTTGCGGTGGTGGCGGTGCAACGTCTCGCCCACCGCCGGGTTCGCCTGCAGGACGCGAAGGTACTCGTGGTACATCGCGTCCACGTCTCCCTTGGCGGCCAGCGTGCGCATGATCTTCTCGCTCTCGAGCGCCGGGATGCGCAGGCTGGGCGACCCGGTCGGGCCGCCGGCCTGGTCCAGCGCCCCCTCGCTCACGTCGAGCACCACCCGGAGCATCCGCCCCGCCTTCACTTTGTCGTAGACCATGTCCGCCGCCCCCTCACTTTGCCCGCATGCCGCTCGCCTTGCCCCTGTCCGACGCGAAAACCGTCAGGCGCGTCGCCGCCGTCTCTTCCTCCCGGCCCCGCCGCGCCGCCCCGGCGACCGCCGCGCGCGCGCCACGGCGCGCCCCTCGCGACCCGCGTGCTCGAAGGCGTGCACCGCCGCCTGCTGCACGCGCTTCAGCGGCACGCGCGCCTTGAGGGCGGCCGCCCGGCAATCCTCGTACTCGGGCGTCGCCTGCACGACCTCGCCATTGTGCACCGAGACCTTGAGGCGCACGCGGCCCCAGGGCGTCGTCACCGTCTCGATGCGCCGCCCCAGCTCGATCCGGCCCATCGGAAGGTAGCGGAAGCCGATGGTGGTGGTCTCGCGGAAGATCACCGCCGTGACCTCCTCGAGGCGCGGCTGGGGGCAGATGACGGTCACCATCGTGCCGGGGCGGTTCTTCTTCATCTGGATCGGCGTGTAGAACACCTCGAGCGCCCCCGCCGCGAAGAGCCGGTCCATGAGATGGCCGTACAGCTGCGGATTCATGTCGTCGATGGTGGTCTCGAGCACCAGCACCGTCTCGCGCACCGCCCCCTCGTCCAGAAGATCGCCCAGGAGCGCGCGCAGCAGGTTCGGGTGATGGTCGTACTCCTTCGAGCCGGCGCCGTATCCGACCTTCTGCAGACGCATCGAGGGAAGCGGCCCGAAGTCCTCCGCCAGCGTCACCGCCAGCGCGGCGCCGGTGGGCGTCACCAGCTCGCCCTGGACCTCCGTGGCGTAGCAGGGCTTTCCCGACAGCAGGGCCGCCACCGCCGGCGCGGGGACGGGGAAGGTCCCATGCTCCATGGTCACCATGCCGCTGCCGATGTGCAGGGGCGAGCAGACGACCCGCGGCCACCCCAGCGCCTCGAGCCCGATCATGGCGCCGACGATGTCGACGATGGCGTCGACCGCCCCGACCTCATGCAGGTGCACTCTCTCCCGCGGGATGCGGTGGACGTGCGCCTCGGCGTCCACCAGCGCCTCGAAGGCCGCGAGCGCCCGCGAACGCACGGCGCGCGACAGGCCGCTGCCTTCGATGGTGCGCCGGAGCTCGCGCAGCCCGCGCCCGCTCTGCTTCGCGGCGCCGATGGCGACGTCCACCTTGACGCCGCCGAGGTCGCCCCGGGTGACGCGCGAGACGCGCAGGTCGTACCCTTTGACGGGCAGTTTCCGCAGCTTGTCCCCGCTGATCCCGGAGAAGCAGTCGAGGTAGAGTCCGCGCATCCCGTGGCCCCTATGCGATCGAGATCCCCAGGAGATCGGGCAGCACCCGCGCCGCCGGCCCCTGAATCACCTCGTGGACCAGAGGCGAGAGTGGAGTCGGCTCGATGTTGATCTCGGCGAGATAGGCGCCGCCGTCGCGCGCCACCTCCGCCAGCCCCGCGGCAGGATACACCAGCGCCGAGATCCCGATGGACAGGAAAAGCTCGGCGCGCCTGGCCGCCGCCGCGGCCGCGTCCATGTCCGGCCCCGGCAGCATCTCCCCGAACCAGACGACGTCGGGCCGCAGCAAGGCGCCGCAGGCGCAACGGGGCGGGACCTCCGGCAGCGGCGCCCGCCGATCCTCGCGCGACGTGCCTTCGCGCGTGCAGCGCACCCGGAAAATGTCGCCGTGCAGCGCCAGCACCCGGCGGCTGCCGGCGGCGCCGTGCAGGCCGTCGACGTTCTGCGTGATCACGCCCGCGATCGCAGGCGGCGATCTGCACGCGGCGGGCATCGTACCAGGCCCAGACCCGCCGGGGGTCGCGCGCGAACCCTTCCGGCGTGGCGAGCTCCTCGACCCGCTCCCGCTCCCAGAGGCCGTCCTGCCCGCGGAAGGTCGGCACGCCCGACTCGGCCGAGATCCCCGCTCCCGTGAGCGCGACGAGCCGGCCCGCCCGGGCCACGAGGTCCCGTAGCCGCGCCGAGATGGCCGTCATCAGTTGTCTCCTAAATGAGCGATCGTCGAGGCCCACCGTCCCCCCGGTCGCGCTCGATCCTACCCGAGAACCGGCGACGCGGGCCGGCGGGCCCGGCAAGACGAGGCAGCGCCGGCGGTCGTTTCGGTCGACAATGGGGGCGCCATGCGCGCCATGATCCTGGACGCTCCGGGACGTCCCCTCCGCGAGGCCGAGATCGACCGGCCGGAGCCGGGGCCCGGACAGGTCCTGCTGCGGGTACGGGCCTGCGCCGTCTGCCGCACCGACTTGCACGTCATCGACGGCGATCTTCCCGGTCCGAAGCTGCCGCTCGTCCCCGGCCACGAGATCGTCGGCACGGTGATCGAGGCCGGGCCGGAGGCGGGGCCGACGGTCGGCCGGGAGGCAACGCCGGCGGCCGACCAGGAGGCCGTGCGCTGGTCGACGGGACAGCGCGTGGGAGTGCCCTGGCTCGGCTGGACCTGCGGCCTCTGCGCCGACTGCCGCGGGGGGCGCGAGAACCTGTGCGATCGGGCGCGCTTCACCGGATACCAGATCGACGGCGGCTACGCCCAGTACGCGGTGGCCGAGGCGCGCTACTGCTTCGCCCTGCCGGAGGCCTACGAGGATCGGCACGCCGCGCCCCTGCTCTGCGCCGGGCTGATCGGCTTCCGCGCGCTCCGCGCGGCGGGGGCGGGGGAGCGGGTGGGTCTCTACGGCTTCGGGTCGGCGGCGCACATCGTGGCCCAGGTCGCGCGGCACCAGGGGCGCCGCGTCTTCGCCTTCACCCGCCCGGGAGACGACGCGGGGCGCCGCTTCGCCATGGACCTGGGGGCGGCCTGGGCCGGAGGCTCCGACGAGGCGCCTCCCGAGCCGCTCGACGCCGCCATCCTCTTCGCGCCGGTCGGCGCGCTCGTTCCGGCCGCGCTGCGGGCGGTCCGGAAAGGCGGCACGGTCGTCTGCGCGGGCATCCACATGAGCGACCTCCCGTCCTTCCCGTACGCCCTTCTCTGGGGAGAGCGCGTGGTCAGGTCGGTCGCCAACCTCACGCGCCGCGATGGCGAGGAGTTCCTGCGCCTCGCGCCTCGCGTCCCGGTGCGCACCGAGGTCGAGGTGTACCCGCTGGCGCGCGCCAACGAGGCCCTGCAGGCCCTGCGCGACGGGCGCGTGCGAGGGGCGGCGGTGCTCGCGCCGTCCGGGGAGACCTGAGCGTGCCACGCGTGGCGGTCGTCGGGGCCGGCTTCGCAGGCCTGGCGGCGGCGTGCGACCTGCAGCGATCGGGTCTCGAGGTCACGGTCCTCGAGGCACGGCGGCGCGTGGGAGGGCGCGTGCGCTCGGCGACGCTCGCCAACGGCGCCGTCGTCGAGCTGGGCGCCGAGTGGGTCGAGGAGCGCGATCGGACCGTCCGGGACCTGGCGCGCGACCTCGGCGTGGCGCTGGCGCCCGTCGGCATCGGCTTCATCCGGCGCGAGGTCGCCGCCGGCACGCCGGTCGCGGAGGCCGAGCAGGAGGAGGCGGAGCGCGTCACCCGGGAAGCGCTCGCGCGTCTCGATGACGTGACCGCGAGGCGCCTGACGCTCGGCCCCTTCGTCGACAACCTGCCTCTGCGCGATCCGCAGCGCCGGCTGCTGCGGGCCAGGCTGCAGGGCTCGTACGGCGCCGACCTCGGGACGATCGCCCTGCGCTCGCTGGGAGGCGGCTTCGGCACGGAGGAGTCCGCGGGCTACCTGAGGGCCGCGGCGGGCAACCAGTCGCTCGGGGAGGCGATGGCCCGCCGCCTCGGCGATCTGCGCCTGGGGCGCGAGGTCGTGACGGTCGGCTGGAGCGAACGCGGCGTCAGCGTGCTGGCCGCCGGGGGCGAAGGGGTTCAGGGCGGGACGGAGGCTTTGCAGGCCGAGGCCGCGGTCCTCGCCGTGCCGCACACGATCCTGGCGCGGCTGGAGTTCCGGCCCGCGCTGCCGGAGGCGCTGGGTCGCGCCCTCGCCGCCCTGCCGATGGGCGTGGCGGCCAAGCTGGCGGTCGCGACCGCGGCGCCCCCGCCGCTGCGGGCCCGCCAGGATGTCGCGGTCCCGTACTGGTGCTGGACGGGGCGGGGGGCGGACGGCCATGCTCGGTCGGCGCTGACGGCCTTCGCCGGCTCGCGGGCGCCGCTCGAGACCCTGCGGACGGCCGAGGGCGACCCCGGACCGTGGCTGGCCCGCCTGCGCGCCCTCAACCCCGATCTCGCCTTCGAGGGGGACGCCCTGCTCAAGGACTGGTCGGTCGATCCGCTGGCGCGCGGCTGCTACAGCGCCTTCGACAACCCCTCGTGGGACCGGACCGACCTCCTGTCGCGCCCCGCCGGCCGCCTGGCCTTCGCAGGCGAGCACACGGCCGGAATGGAGTCCGGCACCATGGAGGGGGCGCTCAGGAGCGGCCTGCGGGCGGCGGAGCAGGTCCGGGCGATCCTCTCGGCCGCCCGGCCCGGCCGTCAATCCTGAAGCGTCTTGCGGAACACCTGCTGCTGTTTGACGCGGCCGTAGCCGAGATCCTCGTAGAACCGGTGCGCCAGGGCGCGCTCGACGCGCGAGCGGACGTTCACGGTCTTGAGCCCGCGCCTGGCCGCCCAGCGCTCCGCCTCCGTCATCAGCAGGCGTCCGATGCCGCCTCCGCGATGCCGCTCGTGGACGACCAGCCCGGCAATCTCGGCGTAGGGCTCCCCCCCAATGAAATGGTGCACACAGGCGTGCAGCCAGCCCACCACCGCCCCGTCCGAGTCCTCCGCGACCAGGACGGCCTGTTCCGGGCTCGACAGGAGGAGGCGAAGCCTCCCGGCGACCTCCGGCCCTGTGGTCGGGTAGCCGAGCTGCGTCGAGAGATCGGCCACGGCGTCGGCGTCGGCCGCCCCGGCCGTTCGGACCCGCACCCGCTGGCTCGCCATGCGCCGCCTCCTCGGCGACGGTCGCCGCCCCGATGGATCCTGATTCTACATGGGAGCGCGCGGCCGGTTGACACCCCCGGACCCTTTTCATATAGTGCGCGGGCGTTTGACGCCATCCAACCGAAAAGACCGAGGACGCCACGCCCGTGAAGCTGGGTGCGCTTTTCCGGACCAAGAGCGTCGACCGCATCACGCGGGAGGCGGAGGATCGCGAGCACGGCCTGAAGCGGGCGCTCACCTGGTTCGACCTGACGCTGCTCGGCGTCGGAGCCGTGATCGGGACCGGCATCTTCGCCGCCATCGGCACGGCCGCGGCCGGGGACGCCGACCGGCCCGCGGCCGGACCGGCGATCATCCTGTCGTTCGTCCTGACGGCCGTCGCCTGCATCTTCTCGGCGCTGTGCTACGCCGAGTTCGCCTCGATGATCCCGATCGCCGGCAGCGCCTACACGTACGCCTACGCCACCCTGGGCGAGATGATCGCCTGGATCATCGGCTGGGACCTGATCATCGAGTACGCCGTCGGCAATATCGCGGTGGCGATCTCCTGGTCGGGGTACTTCAACGACATCCTGAAGCACGCGTTCGGCTTCACCATCCCCGGCTGGCTGGTCACCGACCTGCGCACCGGGCTGAGCACGCCCGAGATCGCCGCCGGCGCTCCCCATCTGTTCGGGCACCCGATCATCGTCAACCTGCCCGCCGTCGCCATCGTCGCGCTGGTCACCTGGGTGCTGGTGATCGGCGTCAAGGAGAGCGCGATCTTCAACAACATCATGGTCGGCATCAAGATCCTCATCCTGATCATGTTCGTCTGGGTCGGCTTCAGCTATGTGAAGCCCGCGAACTTCCATCCCTTCTTCCCGGGCGGCTGGGCCGGAGTGCAGGCGGGGGCGGCGATCATCTTCTTCTCGTTCATCGGCTTCGACGCCGTCTCCACCGCCGCGGAGGAGACCCGCAACCCGAAGCGCGACATCCCGATCGGCATCATCGGGTCGCTCCTTTTGTGCACGCTGATCTACGTCGCGGTCGCGGCGGTGCTCATCGGCATCATCCCCTATACCCAGCTGGGCATCGCCGACCCGCTGGCCAAGGCCCTGGCGTTCATCGGGGAGGACCGGGCCGCGGGCGTGCTTTCCTTCGGGGCCGTCATCGCCATGACCGCCGTGCTGCTGGTCTTTCAGCTCGGGCAGCCGCGCATCTTCTTCTCGATGTCGCGCGACGGCCTGCTCCCGAAGATCTTCGCCAGGGTGCACCCGCGCTATCGCACGCCGCACGTCACCACGATCTGGACCGGCATCTTCGTGGCGTTCTTCGCCGCCTTCGCGAGCCTCGACGAGATCATCCAGCTCACCAACATCGGCACCCTGTTCGCCTTCGTCCTGGTCTGCATCGGCGTCATGGTCCTGCGCCACACCGATCCGGACCGGCACCGCCCGTTCAAGACGCCCTGGATCCCGCTGCTGCCGATCTGGCTGCCGATCCTGATCATGCTGCCGCCCTACCTGGTTCGGGCGACCGACTGGGGGAGCCGCCTGGAATACGTGATCGTGCTGGCGACCGCGCTCCTCGGCGCCGGCTTCTCGGCCGTCGGCATCGGCCGCAAGGCGCGGGGGCTGCCCGTGCCGGAGCTGGTGCAGACCGAGTTCGCCCTGGCCGGCGTCGCCTGCTGCATCTGGCTGATGCGCGGGCTGCCGGCGATCACCTGGTGGCGCTTCCTGGGATGGCTGGCGATGGGGCTGGTGATCTACACGCTCTACGGCTACCGGCACAGCCGGCTGGCGGGCAGCGTCTCACCCTTCCCGACGCACCTGCGCGTGCTGACGGCCCTGGTGACGATTCTGTCCGGCGTGCTGTGGTGGAAGCTGCCGCACCCCTGGAGCCTGATCGCGCCGATCGTCCTTCTCTTCGGCCTGTCGATCCACGCCTTGCGCGCCACCCAGCGCCGCGCGGCCTGAGAGCGGCGACCCGCGCGGGAAACGCCCGGACACCCCCCTAACGCGCCGGCGCGCGGCCGTAGCCGGGGCCGCGCAGGACGCGTCCCGGCAGGCGGTCGGTGATGCGGCCGTCCTCGATCACCGCCTGCCCGTTCACGAAGACGAAGCGGATCCCTTCCGAGAACTGGTGCGGCTTGTCGAAGGTGGCGCGGTCGATGACCGTCCGGGGATCGAACACCGTGACGTCGGCGTACAGGCCGGGGCGCAGCACGCCCCGGTCGCGCAGGTTGATCCGCTGCGCCGGCAGCGAGGTCATCTTGCGCACCGCGTCCTCCAGGCCCAGGAGCTTTTCCTCGCGCACGTAGTGGCCCAGGATGCGCGGGAAGGTGCCGTAGGCGCGCGGGTGCGTCATGGTCGCCCCCAGGACGCCGTCGGGCCGCACGCCCGAGGCGTCGCAGTTGAAGGCCACCCACGGCACGATCATCGCCCGCCGCACGTCGTCCTCCGACATCTCGAAGTAGACGGCGTCGACCACGCCGTTCTCCTCCACCAGCAGGTCGAACATCGCCTCCAGCGGGTCGACGCCGCGCTGGTCGGCCACCTGCGACAGGCGCTTTCCCTGGAACTCCTTGTTCGCCGCCGTGCGCACGCCGGCGATCAGGATCTTGTCCGCCCTGCCGGCCCCGTGGTACAGGTTGTCCCACTTCGTCGTCGGCTCCTCGATCTCCTTCCGGATGCGCTTGCGCTCCTTGGGGTCCTTGAGGCGCGCGACCAGCGCCTCGTTGCCGCCCTCCGACGCCCAGGGCGGCAGGCTGGCGGAGAGGCCGGTCATCGAGGCGGGGTAGGGGTAGATGTCGGCGGTGACGTCGACGCCGCGCGCGCGATATCCCTCGATCGCCTTGACGGCGTCGGCCATCTTGCCGAAGTTCTCCTCGCCCGCGGCCTTGAGGTGCCAGACTTCGACGGCGATCCTCGCCTGCTCGCCGATGCGCGCCGCCTCGTCGATCGCCGCCAGCAGGTCGTCCCCCTCGTTGCGGATGTGCGAGGCGTAGATCCCGCCGTAGGAGGCGGCCACCTTCGCCAGGGCGATCAGCTCGTCGGTCGTGGCGAACGCGCCGGGGGGGTAGATCAGCGCGGAGGAGAGGCCGAAGGCCCCCTGCTCCATGGCACGCGCCACGTGCCGCTTCATCGCCTCCAGCTCCTCGGGGTCCGGAGGGCGGTTGTCGCTCTTGAGGACCGCCTCGCGCACCTGCGCCGCGCCCACCATGTGCGCGAAGTTCACCGCCGTGCCGCGCGCGCGCAGGCGGCGGAAGTAGGTCTCGAAGCTGCGGCGCCACCGAGCCGCCTTCGCCCGTGAACTCGGTCGTGATCCCCTGGGTGATCTTGCTGGCCACATGGGGATCGACCAGCACCGTGTACTCCGACTGCCCCATCAGGTCGATGAAGCCGGGCGCCACGACCAGGCCGCGCGCGTCGAGGGTGCGCCGGGCGCCGGCGGGGTCGAGGTGGGGGGCGATGGCGGCGATGCGGTCTCCCCTGATGGCCAGGTCGCCCTCGACCCACGGGTTGCCGGTGCCGTCGACGATCCTCCCGCCCTGCAGCAGCAGGTCGTAGGTCTCGGCCTTCGGCGAGGGCGCCGGCGGCGCGGCTCCGGCCGCGGGCAGCGGGGCGGGAACGGCGAGAGCGAGCGCCGCCCACAGGGCGGCCACCTGGGTCAGGCGGAGCGCCCGTGGCGGTCGGGGACGGGGCGGGCCGGGTCGGTGCGTCATCGCAAGGCCTCCTTGAGGGCCGGGCCTGCCACGACCAGCGCGTGGCGCCCGAGAGTCAGGTACCGGTGGGCGGCGGCGGCCACCTGGTCGCGCTCGACCGCGCGGATGAGGGACGGCAGCCGCTCGGGATAGTCGAGACCGAGACCGTAGAACTCGCAGTCGGCGAGGGTGCGCGCCGCCCCCGGGTTGGTCTCCAGGCGGCGAGGCACCGAGGCGGCCAGGGATTGCTTCGAATCCCGGATCTCGGACGGCTTCAGACCCCTGCGCCGGACCGCCTCGAGGGTGCGGCGGATCAGATCGAGGGCGCGCCGCACCGCGTCTGGGGCGACGCCGGCGCGCACGGCCAGCGGCCCGGCGCCCAGCCCCGCTTCGAAGGTCGAGTAGACGTAATACGCCAGGCCCTCCCGGTCGCGGATGGCCGCGCCGAGGCGGCCTCCCATGCTGAACTCTCCCAGGGCGTTGTTGAGCACCAGGGCCGCCGGCAGATCGGGGGAGTTGCGTCGCAGCCCCGGCAGCATTCCGAGCACCAGGTCGGCCTGCGTCTTCCCTTCGACCCGACGGACGAGGGTCACCTCGCGCTCGGGCATCGGAGGATCGGGGATGGTCGCACGCCCCGTGGCGCCCCGCCCGGTCGTCCAGTCCCCGAAGTGATCCGCGGCGAGGGCGATGGCGCGATCGGGATCGATGTCCCCGGCGAGGGCCAGGATCGATCCGGACGGACCGACGCGCTCACGGTGGAAGGCGGCCAGGTCGGCGGCGCCGATCCGCGGGACCGAGGCGCGCGTGCCGACGGCGGGCTCGCGGTAGGGATGGCCGGGGGGGAAGAGCGCCGCGGCGAGGGCGTCCTCGGCCACGGCGCCGGTGTCCTGCTCGCGCTCGGCGAGGGCGGAGAGCGTCTGTCCCACCTCGCGCCGCACCTCCTCCTCCGGGAAGGCGGGCTCGGCGACGACCGGGCGGAGGCGCCGGAGCACCTCGGGCAGGTGCTCCGCGAGCAGGCGCACCTCGACGTCGAGCGTGTCGCCCTGGGCCCGCGCGACGTAGGACACCCCGAGTCGCTCGAACCCCTCCGCGATCGCCTCGGCGCTCAATCCGCCGCCGCCCCGGTCGAGCAGGCGCGCCACCAGGGACGACGTCCCCGCCTTGCCGGGAGGATCGAAGGCCGCGCCAGCCTCGAAAACCAGGCGCGCGGCGATCGAGCGCGCGGCGCGGTTGGGGCGCGCGACAACGACGAGGCCGTTGTCGAGCTCCTGGCGGCGCGTCATGCGCCGCCCGCCCCGGCCGCGTCCGGGACGAGCACGCCGACGGTGCGCGTGCGCTCGCTCAGGCGCTCCGCGGCGAGGCGCGCCACCTGCCCGGCGGTCACCGCCCTCACCCGCGCCGGCAGCGCGAGGTAATCTCTATGCGTCGCGACGGTCTCGAAGAAGCCGAGCTGGTGCGCGGCGTCGGTGACGCTCTCGCTCTCCAGGGCATAGCGGGCCAGGAACTGGTTGCGCGCGCGCTCGAGATCCTTTGCCTCGACGGAGCCGCCCGCCAGGCGCCCGATCTCGGCGTACACCGCCCGCTCGATGCGCTCCGGGTCGACCCCGGCCTTGGCCGTCGCCTGGATCCGGTAGAGATAGGGGAAACGGGTCGGGATGATCTGCGTGTCGGCCTCGGTGGCGAGGTCGGCCTCGACCAGCGCCCGGTACAGGCGCGCCGACTTGCTCGGACCCGCCCCCCGCCCCCCGGCCCAGGCGTTGATCGACGGTCCGCCCCCCAGAATGCCGTCCAGCACCAGCAGGGCCGGGAAGTCCCCGTCGGTGAGGGCCGGAGCGGGGAACGCTACTTGAAGATACGAGGCGCCCGAGGGCCGGCGCAGGAGCACCCTCCGCTCGCCCGACTGCGGCGGCTCCACGGTGCGCACCGGGGGCGGCTCCGCGCCGCGCGCGATGCGGCCGTAATGACGCTTCACCAGCCGCATGGCCGCGCGCGTCTCGAAGTCGCCCGCCAGGACCAGCACCGCGTTGTTCGGAACGTAGTAGCGGCGGTAATGCGCGTACAGGTCTTCGCGCGTGATCGCCTGCAGGTCGGACAGGTAGCCGATCGTCGGCCAGCGGTAGGGATGGGCCTGCAGCGCCGTGCCGCTGACCTCTCTCTCGAGGTAGGAGCGCGGGTCGTTCTCGCCCCCCCGCATCTCCGAGATGACGACCGAGCGCTCCCGCTCGACCTCCTGCTTCGAGTAGAGGCACTCCGTCATGCGCGAGGCCTCGAGCCGCAGCATCGCATCGAGGGCGTCGCTGGAGACGGTCTCGAAGTAGGTGGTGACGTCGAGCCAGGTGTAGCCGTTCCAGACGCCCCCGGCCAGCTCGACCCGGCGCGTCACCTCGCTCTTCGGAATGCTGCGCGATCCCTTGAAGTTCATATGCTCGACCCAGTGCGAAATCCCCGTCACACCGGGCCTCTCGTCGCGCGAGCCGACC
Source organism: Acidobacteriota bacterium (assembly GCA_003223165.1). Classification (GTDB taxonomy): domain Bacteria; phylum Acidobacteriota; class Polarisedimenticolia; order Gp22-AA2; family Gp22-AA2; genus QHXZ01. The sequence continues at coordinate 37,490 of QHXZ01000086.1, read as the reverse complement.
CGGTACCAGCACCAGACCGAGACCACGGGGATGGCGCGCATCTCGCGCAGGAGCACGGTCAGCCCGTTCGGCAGCCGCTCCATGCGCACCGCCGGCACGCTCGACGAGCGTCGTTTTCCGGGTGGGGAGAGACGCGGGGTCACTCGGCTCCTCGGACCGCGGGCGCGGCGCGATCCATCGCCGGCGGGCGCGGGCGCGTCATCTTAGTACAGCGCCTCGGGAAGCGGCAATCCGTCGGAGTCGCGGCCGCGCGCCGGGTGCCGGCCGTGAGAGCGGGAATCCCCCGGAGGCGGATCCCTCTTGACGGTGGCCGCGTCAGGGGGTATGACAGCCCGCCACACCCCGGATCGACCACTGATGAAGGAGAGCCCCCTCATGCGACCCCCGCGTTTGCTGGCTGCCGTGCTCCTCGTCCTGGCCTCCTCGGCCCCGGGTCCTTCCGGCGCGCCGCAGGAGATCGACTTCACGAAGGCGGGCGCCGAGGGGCTGGAGCACCTCAAGGCGCTGGTCCGACTCGACACCAGCAATCCGCCGGGGAACGAGTCGCGGGCGGCGGCCTACCTGGCGGAGACGCTGCGCGCGGCCGGCCTCGAGCCGCGCATCCTCGAGTCGGAGCCGGGCCGGGGGAGCCTTCTGGTGCGCTACCGCGGCGCCGGGACCAAGAGGCCGCTGCTCATCATGTCCCACATCGACGTCGTGCCGGTGGAGCGCGAAGGGTGGAGCGTGCCGCCCTTCGACGCGATCGTCAAGGACGGGTTCCTGTGGGGGCGCGGCACGCTCGACGACAAGGGGATGGCGGCGGCCGAGCTGGAGACGATGCTCCTCCTGGCGCGCAACCGGGTGAGGCTCTCGCGCGACGTGGTGTTTCTGGCCGAGGCAGACGAGGAGGCAGGCGGCGCGAAGGGCATGGACTGGCTCCTGGAGCACCACGCCGACCTCTTCGACGCCGAGCTGGCCCTCAACGAGGGCGGCCGGGTCATCCGCAGCGACGGGAAGCCGCGCTACGTGGCGGTGCAGACGACGGAGAAGATCTACCAGGACTTCACCGTCGTGGCCCGCGGGACGGCGGGGCACTCATCGATCCCGGTCGGCGACAACCCGATCGACCGCCTGGTGCGCGCCCTCGACCGGATCGGCACCCTCGCGTTCCCGCCCCGGCTGAACCCGGTGACCCGCGCCTTCTTCACGGGCCTGGTGAGCGCCCTGCCCCCCGAGCTCTCGGGATGCGTGGGCCGCCTGGAGGACCCGCAGGCGGGCCCGCGCTGCTTCGAGACGCTCTCCGCGGCCCCGAACTTCAACGCCATGCTGCGCACCACCTGCACGCCGACCATCCTGAAGGCGGGCTACAAGGAGAACGTCATCCCGTCCGAGGCGCGAGCCAACCTCAACTGCCGCATCCTGCCGGGGACCGACCTCGACACCTTCCTGGCGGGGCTGCGCGAGGGGGCGGCCGATCCGAAGGTCGAGGTGATCTTCGCGCGGGACCCCAGGCCTTCGCCCGGGCCGTCTTCCACCGATTCGCCGCTCTACCGCGCCATCGAGACCGTCGCCCGCCGCGTCGCCCCCGGCATCGCGGTCGTGCCCTACATGTCTCCCGGCGGCACCGACTCGCAGGTCCTGCGCCAGCGGGGCATCGCGGCGTACGGCCTGCTGCCGTTCCCGATCGAGGAGGAGGACCTGCGCACCATGCACGCCAATGACGAGAAGATCGCCGTCGATGCCTTCACCTGGGGGACCCGGATGCTGTACCAGGTCGTCCTGGAAACGGCGCGCTAGGAACCGATGCTCCGATCCCTGACCGCGCCCCTGAAGCGCTATGCCCGCTGGCTGCATACGCGCTGGCCCGCCGGCACGATCGAGAGGCTGCCCGAGACGCGCGCCGACGGAAGCACGGCGGTGCCGGGGCTGTACATCGCCGGCGATCTGGCCGGCGTGCCGCTCCTCAAGTTCGCCGCGGACACCGGGGCGCGGGCGGTGCGGACGATCCTGGCGTCGCCCGGCTTCGCGCGCGAACGGCGCGGCAAGCCCGCCGGGGTGCACGACCTGATCATCGTCGGCGGGGGCGTCTCCGGCATGGCGGCGGCGCTCGAGGCCCGCAAGGCCGGCCTCGACCTGGTGTTGTTCGAGGCGAAGCGGCCGTTCCAGACGGTCGCCGACTTTCCGAAGGCCAAGCCGATCTACACCTATCCGCGGGGGATGACGCCGGCCGGCGACCTTCAAGTAACCGCGGACGTGAAGGAAGCGCTGTACGAAGAGCTCCTGGCCCAGACGCGCGACGTGCCGATCCGAGAGGGGCACGTCGAGCGGGTGCGGCGCGCCGGCGGCTTCCTGGAGGCCGCGGTGAGCGGCGCCGCGCCGGTGCGCGGCCTGCGGGCCATCGTGGCCATCGGCCGCAGCGGCAGCTTCCGCAAGCTGAACGTGCCCGGCGAGGATCTGGACAAGGTCTATAACCGGCTGCACGACCCGATGGATTTCCGCGGCCGGAAGGTCCTGGTGGTCGGCGGCGGCGACAGCGCCCTGGAAACAGCGATGGCCCTGGCGCAGTGCGGCGCCGAGGTGACCCTTTCGTACCGCGGTGGCGAGTTCTCCAAGGCGAAGCCCGAGAACCTGGAGGGCCTGCGCCGGCTCGCCGCCGATCCTTCCGCCGACGTGGCGATCGAGGCTCCGATCTCCGATCGGGTCACCACCGCCGCCGGCGAGTTCCTGGGCCCCGGCAGAACGCCGGGCCGCATCCGCCTGGAGACGGGCAGCACGGTGCGGGCAATCCGGCCCGACGCCGTGGAACTCGAGCGGGCCGACGGCTCGCGCCACCACCTGCAGAACGACGTCGTCTTCTCGATGATCGGGCGCGAGGCCCCGCTGGAGTTCTTCCGGCGCTCCGGGGTGAAGATCGCGGGGGAGTGGACCGCCGCGCGCGTCGCCGGGCTCGCCGCCTTCATGCTGTTCTGCCTCGCCCTCTACGACTGGAAGTCGGGCGGCCTGCTCGACGATCTTTCGCGCCGGGCCGGAGCGTTTCCCTACAGCCTGGGACGCTGGCTCGCCGGGCGCGACCCGAAGTCGCTGGCGGGCATCGTGCTGACATCGGCCCAGGGACCGTCTTTCTGGTACACCCTGGCCTACTCCATCGTGGTGATCGCCTTCGGGGTCCGCCGCATACGGCGGCGCCGCACGCCTTATGTCCGCGTCCAGACGATGACCCTGGCGGCCATCCTAGTGCTGCCGCTCTTCCTGCTGCCGGAGATCCTTCTCCCCTGGCTCGACGCGCACGGCAGGTTGCCTACGGCCACGGTCGCGAATTCTGGCGGGCCTACGGCCTGATCCTGGCCTGGCCGCTCAACGTCTACAACGTCTTCACGGAGGCGCCCCTGTGGGGCTGGCTCGCCATCTGCTTCGTGCAGACGTTCGTGCTGATCCCGGCGCTGATCTACTTTTTCGGCAAGGGCGCCTACTGCGGATGGATCTGCTCCTGCGGCGCGCTGGCCGAGACGCTCGGCGACGCGCACCGCCACAAGATGCCGCACGGCAAGCGCTGGAACCGCCTGAACATGGCGGGCCAGGCCGTGCTGGCGGTCGCCTTCGCGCTCCTGGCCCTGCGCGTCGTCTCCTGGGCGGAGCCCGGATGGGGCGGGCTGAGGCGCTTCAACGACCTGGCCCTGTCGGGATCGACCCTGTCGTACAAGTGGGTGGTGGACGTCTTCCTGGCGGGAGTCGTCGGGTACGGCGTCTACTTCTGGCTCTCGGGCCGGTTCTGGTGCCGCTTCTTCTGCCCGCTCGCCGCCCTGATGCACGTGTACGCCCGCTTCAGCCGCTTCCGCATCCTGTCCGACCACCGTCTGCCACCAGGGGATCGACGTGATGAACTTCGCCAACAAGGGGCTGCCCATGGCCGACCCGGAGTGCGTGCGCTGTTCGGCCTGCGTGTCGTCCTGCCCCACCGGGGTGCTGACCTTCGGCCAGGTCGATCGGGCGGGAGCGGTCGTCGCCGTCGACCGGCTCCCCGCCAGCCCCGTGCGCATGCGCGAGGCCTGACCGGGCCCGCGGCCCGCCCCTCCGCGATCAATTGCTTCCTGTCGGAGGCACGGCGGGGCTATCATCGTTTTCATGGCGACGGGTTCCATGCGCGGAGAGAGGCCGAGCCGGGGCGACGGCGCGCGCGAGGCGGGGATGCGGATCGCCCTGGGTGCGGACCACGCCGGTTACGAGCTCAAGGACACCCTCGCCGGCGACCTGCGCGCCCGGGGCCACGAGGTGATCGATCTCGGGACCGACGGCCCCGCCCCGGTCGACTATCCCGACTTCGCCGAGGCGGTCGGCCTGGCGATCCGTGACGGCCGCGCGGCGCGGGGCATCCTGGTCTGCGGCAGCGGCGTCGGGGCGTCGGTCGCCGCCAACAAGATCCCGGGGATCCGGGCGGTGCTGGGCGCGCGCGTGATCGGCGTCGAGCTGGCGCGGGATCTGGTGCGGGCCTTCCTCGAGGCGCGCTTCGGCGCCGAGGCGCGGCACCGCCGGCGGCTCCGGAAGGTCGCCGCCCTGGAGCGCCGGGCCGGCGGGGCGGCCGGGGCCGGGGAGGCGAAGCGATGAGCGTCCTCCGCGACGCGGGTTCCGCCCCGGGCCGGATGACCCTCCGGCTTCCCGGCGATCTCGAGGCGGCCGTCAGCGCTTCCCTTGAAGAGTGGCGCGCCCAGGGGAAGGTGCGGAGGCTCTGGGCGCGCGACGCCTCCCTCTGGACGGGCGCCGACGAGGGGCGCTGGATGGGCTGGCTCGACCTGCCTGGGGACCTGCCGGCGCGCCTGGCGCGTTTGACCGCGCTCGCCCGGGAGGTCGAGGCCGAGGGGTTCACCCACGCCCTGGTCCTGGGGATGGGTGGATCGAGCCTCTGCCCCGAGGTGATGCGAGAGACGTTCGGCCGCTTCCCGGGCCGTCCCGATCTCATGGTCCTCGATTCCACCGATCCCGCCCAGGTGGGGTCCTTCGAGCGGAGGATCGACCCGGCGCGCACCCTGTTCATCGTATCGAGCAAGTCGGGCAGCACGCTCGAGCCGAACATCTTCAAGGAGTACTTCCTCGAACGCGTGCGCCGGACCGCCGGCCGGCCGGACGCGGGCCGGCAGTTCATCGCCATCACCGATCCGGGGTCCCCCCTGCAACGGATCGCCGAGAGGGACGGTTTCAGGGGCGTCTTCTTCGGCCTTCCGAGCGTCGGCGGGCGCTACTCCGCCCTGTCCGATTTCGGCATGGTGCCGGCCGCGGCGCAGGGCGTCGACCTCGCGAGGTTCCTCGAGCGGGCCGACCGCATGGCGCGGGCCTGCGCCGCCGGCGTGCCTCCGGCGGAGAACCCGGGCGTCGTCCTCGGCGCCGTCCTCGGAGTCCTGGGGCGCGCCGGGCGCGACAAGGTCACCCTCGTGACCTCGCCCGGCATCGGCGATTTCGGGGCCTGGCTCGAGCAGCTCCTGGCGGAATCGACCGGCAAGAACGGCACCGGGCTCATCCCCGTCGATCGCGAGCCCCTCGGGCCGCCGGAGGTGTACGGCGGCGATCGCCTGTTCGTCTACGTGCGCCTGGAGACGGCTCCCGACGCGGCCCAGGACGCCCGCCTGGAGGCGATCGGGGACGCAGGCCAGCCGGTGGTCCGCATCCCCCTTGCCGACCCCTACGACCTGGGAGGGGAGTTCTTCCGCTGGGAGATCGCCACCGCCGTGGCCGGATCGATTCTCGGCATCAACCCGTTCGATCAGCCAGACGTCGAGGCCGGCAAGATCGCCGCCCGGCAACTGACCGCCGAGTACGAGGCGCGGGGCAGCCTGCCTGCCGAGGAGCCGATGCTGCGCGAGGGAGAGGTCGCTCTGTTCGCCGACGAGGCGAACGCGCGCGCCCTGGCCGCCGCGGCGGGTGGCGATCGCTCCCTGCGCGGCTACCTGCGGGCCCACGTCGGGCGCCTGCGCGCCGGCGACTACTTGGCGCTCCTGGCCTACCTGGAGGCGAGCCCGCCGCACGAGGAGGCGCTGCAGGCGCTGCGCCTCGCGGTGCGGGACGCGCGGCGCGTGGCGACCTGCCTCGGTTTCGGTCCGCGCTTCCTGCACTCCACGGGACAGGTCTACAAGGGAGGGCCGAACAGCGGCGTGTTCCTCCAGATCACCTGCGACGATGCGGCGGATCGGGCGATCCCCGGACGGCGATACACCTTCGGAGTGGTCAAGGCGGCCCAGGCGCGGGGCGATTTCACCGTGCTGGCCGAGCGCGGCCGCCGCGCCCTGCGCGTGCATCTCGGGACCGGCGTCCTGGCCGGCCTCGCGGCGCTTCGCGCCGCGATGGTCGGTGTGCTGGCCTAGGAGCCTGTCCGGGAAATCGCAATGGCCGCTGCCATTTCCCGGATAGGCTCCTAGCCGCCCGGCGAGCGACGGCCGATCCGGGCGGACCGTCCCGCGCCGGGACCTGTACAATACCGGGCGCCGACCCGGCGGCGCGGGTCGAGACGAAGGGATCGGGGAGGAGGAACGATGCCGGACCGGACGACGACTCTGGCCGATCATGTGCGCGGCCGGCACCGCGACGACCCGGGGCTGGCCGCCGATCTGGAGATCGTCCTGGGGGCGATCGCCGCAAGCGCCCGGACCCTCTCGCGCGCGATCCGCCGCGCCGCCTTCACGGGCGAGCTGGGGCTGGCGGGAAACGAGAACGCCACCGGCGATGCGCAGAAGAAGCTCGACCTGCTCGCCAACGAGGCGGTGGTGGCCGCCCTCGCCTCGAGCGGCCTCGTCGCCGCCATCGTCTCCGAGGAGGAGGACACGGCCAGGCGGCTCGGGACGGGGAAGGGCGCCCGCTACATCGTGTGCATCGATCCCCTCGACGGATCGTCGAACACCGACGTCGACGGCTGCGTCGGGACCATCTTCGGCCTGTACCGCCGGCTCGACGGCGCCCCGGAGCCGACGTCGCGCGATCTGCTGCGCCGCGGCTCCGAGCAGCTGGCGGCGGGATACGTTCTGTACGGCCCGAGCACCCTGCTGGCCTGCACCACCGGGCAGGGCGTCTCGGGGTTCACGCTCGACGAGGACCGGGGGGAGTTCCTCCTCACCCACGAAACCCTCCGCTGCCCGCCGCGCGGCCGCTGCTACAGCGCCAACCTGGGCAACCTGAAGGGCTGGCACCCCCATCTCCGGAAGTACGTCGACTACCTGACCGAGAAAGACCCCGGCGGCCGCCGGCCGTATTCCCTGCGCTACACCGGGGCCCTGGTCGCCGATCTGCACCGCAGCCTGATCGACGGTGGCCTCTACTTCTACCCCGCCGACTCGGCGCACGCCAGCGGCAAGCTGCGCCTCATGTACGAGTGCGCTCCCCTCGCCTTCGTCGTCGAGCAGGCGGGGGGGCGGGCGAGCACCGGCATGGAGCGCATCCTGGACGTGCAGGCGGGATCGATCCACCAGCGCGTGCCGTTCGTGATCGGCAGCGTCGAGGACGTGATACTTTATGAGCGATTCCTGAAGGACGGCGGCCCGGCCTAGACCGGCCGGACGGCAGGAGAGGGAGCCGTGACGGAGCGCGTGCGAGAAATCCTGTCTTGGTACGGCAGCGACAACCCCGGGACGCTGACCAACCTGTCCCGCCTGCTCAACCATGGACGGCTGGGGGGCACCGGCAAGGTGGTGATCCTGCCGGTCGACCAGGGCTTCGAGCATGGGCCGGCGCGAAGCTTCGCGCCCAATCCCCCCGCCTACGACCCGCGCTACCACTTCGAGCTGGCGATCGAGGCCGGCTGCAACGGCTACGCGGCGCCTCTGGGCTTCCTGGAGGCGGGCGCGCGCGAGTTCGCGGGACGGATCCCCCTCATCCTCAAGCTCAGCAACAAGGATTTGCTCAACGACGAGAAGGACCCCGACCAGGCGGTCACCGGCAGCGTGCAGGACGCCCTGCGCCTGGGCTGCGTCGCGGTCGGCTACACGATCTACCCCGGATCCGCGCACCGCCTCGAGATGTACGGCCGCGTCCGCGCCCTGGCCGAGGAGGCCAGGCGCCGCGGTCTGGCGGTGGTCGTCTGGTCCTACCCGCGGGGATCGGGATTGAGCAAGGAAGGCGAGACGGCCATCGACGTCACCGGCTACGCGGCCCACATCGCGGCCCAGCTCGGCGCGCACGTCATCAAGGTCAAACTGCCCACGGCCCACGTCGAGCAGGAGGCCGCGCGCAAGGTCTACCAGAAGGAGAAGGTCGCCATCGACTCCCTGGCCGACCGCGTGCGGCACGTCACCCAGTGCGCCTTCGCCGGGCGCCGCATCGTGATCTTCTCCGGCGGCCCGGCGGAGGCCGAGGAGAATCTCTTGAACGAGGTCCGCGCCATCCGCGACGGCGGTGGGTTCGGCTCGATCATCGGACGCAATTCCTTCCAGCGCAAGAAGGCCGACGCCCTGCGCCTGCTCGGTCAGGTCATCTCCCTTTACAGCGGCGAGGCCCGCTGAAGGCCTCCCTGTTCCGACCCGGCCCTCAGCCCTGCGCTGCCATGACGCGGCCCGCGACGCCCCCGGGGGCGGCGGGCGGAGTCCGATGACGGACAAGCGTGGCTATGCGCCCTTGGTGCAGGTCTGGCGCGGCGACACCGTCGAGTCGGTCCACTTCGGCGCCATCGCTGTGGCCGACTCGCGGGGGCGGGTGCTGGCGGCCTGCGGCGATCCCGGGACGATCACCTTCCTGCGCTCGGCGGCCAAGCCGGTCCAGGTCCTGCCGCTCCTGGCGTCGGGCGCCGCGGAGCGCTTCGGGCTCTTGGACGAGGAGATCGCCGTCATGGCCGGCTCGCACGGAGGCGAGCCGTTCCATGTCGAAGCGGTCCGGTCGATCCTGCGCAAGATAGGGCTGGACGAGTCGGCCCTGCAGTGCGGCGTCCACGCCCCCTACCATCGCCCCACCGCCCAGGCGCTGCGGCGGCGCGGCGCCGAGCCCACGGCCTTGCACAACAACTGTTCCGGGAAGCACGCCGGGATGCTGGCCCTCGCGGTGCACCTAGGCGCGCCGGTGTCCACCTACCTCGAGGTCGATCATCCGGTCCAGGTCCGGATCCGCGCCGCCATCGAAGAGCTTGCGGGGCTCGATCCCGGGTCGAGCCGGGTCGCCACCGATGGCTGCTCCGCTCCCACCTTCGCGATGCCGCTGCGCCACGCCGCCCGGATGTATGCCCGCCTGGTCCAGGAGGGGCGCCGGGGACCGATGGACGCCGCCGCGGCGCGGGTCGTCGCCGCGATGCGCCGCCATCCCGAGATGGTCGCGGGCACCGATCGCCTGTGCACCAAGCTGATGCGCGCCGGCGGCGGCGGGCTGATCGCCAAGATCGGGGCGGAAGGGTACTGCGGGCTGGGCTGGCGGAGGGACGACGCGGGCGTCGGCGCCGCGCTCAAGATCGCCGACGGCGACGGGCTGCGGGCGCGCCCGAGCGCGGCCATCGAGGCCTTGCGCCAGATGGGTCTCCTCGACCGGCCCGTGGCGGCGGCCCTGGTCGCGCGCTTCGCCCCCGACCTGAAGAATCGCAGGGGGCTGCCGGTCGGCCGCGTCGAACCGGTCTTCGATCTCGGCGCGCCGCCGTCCCGGGCCGCGAAGGCCGGGGCCTGAAGGTCGGTTCGCCCGGCCCCCGCGCAGACCGGACGGCCATGCTATAATCCCGACCGCTGCCTCCAGCCCGAAGCGCCTGCCATCAAGGCCTTGCCGAGGGGGGACGATGAGTGCGGTGGTCGAGGTCGATGACGCGAACTTCCGGGACGAGGTTCTCCTCTCCAAGGTCCCGGTCCTGCTCGACTTCTCCGCGGCCTGGTGCGGCCCCTGCAAGAGGCTGGAGCCGATCGTGGCGGAGATCGCCTCCGAGTACGATGGCCGGCTGAAGGTGGCGCATCTCGATATCGACAAGGCCCAGGCGACGGCCGTCGAGTACGGCATCCTCTCCGTCCCCACCGTCCTGTTCTTCAAGGAAGGGAAGGTGCGGGACCAGGTGATGGGGTACGTCCCGAAGGACAGGCTCGTCCAGAAGATCACGCCTCTGCTGTGAGGAGCGCCCGCTGAAGATGTCTCGACCCGGCTCACGCGCCCGGCTCGTCCCGGTCCTCCCGGCGCTTCTCCTGGCGATCCTCATGAGCGGAGCCGCGGCCCCGGCGCTGGCGCAGCGCATGCCGGCCCCCGAGCCGGGACGAGGCAAGAGCGTCGGGAACCTCGCCTACGACCTCGCTCTCAAGGACCTGAACGGCCGTTCCTACAAGCTGCGGGACCTGCGCGGCAAGCGGGTGGTGCACGTGGTCTTCTGGGCCACCTGGTGCTTCCCCTGCATCCAGGAGGTCCCGACCCTGAAGCAGATCTACACCAAGTACCACGAGCGCGGCCTGGAGATCCTCGGCGTCGCCCCCAACATGGATCAGACGCCCGAAGGGGTCGCGGCGCTCGTCGAGGAGCTCAAGATCAACTACCCCGTCCTCTGGGACGCGGACGGGGCGGCCATGAGGACCTACAGGATCTCCTACATCCCCCAGAATTTCCTCATCGGCAAAGACGGCATCATCCGTTACGCGGGAACGACCCTGCCGACCGGATACGAGCAGCTCATCGAGAAGCTCCTCCAGGAAGGCGGCGGCACGACGGCCACGTCCGGCCGGTGACGGGCTCGGCGGTCCACGATCTCCGGGGTTGATCGCGCCGCCCGAAGCCGGTGCGGCCGGGAAGGGGTCCGATGCTGCCGCAGCGTTTTCGCCGCCTCCTGCCGCTCGCCATCGCGGCGCTCGCCCTCGCCATCCCGCGCGCGACCTTCCCGGAGGAGCCGCCGGGACCCGCCTGGTGGCCGGCCGGCACCTACGATCCGAAGGTGCCGACGCCCGCCTCGGTCCTGGGGTACGAGGTGGGGGATGCCTTCACCGACTACCCGCGCTTCGAGCGCTACTTGCGGGCGCTCGAGGCGGGCTGCGATCGGATCCGCGTCTCGGTATACGGGGAATCGTACGAGAGGCGGCCGCTCTACCTCGCGGTGCTGAGCTCCCCCAAGAACCTCAAGGCGCTCGAGGCCGTCCGGGCGGGCAACCTGAAGCTCGCCGACCCGCGCACCCTGGGGAACCCCCAGGAGGCGGAACGCCTCATCGCCTCGAACCCCGCCATCGCCTGGATGAACTACGCCAACGACGGCAACGAGACGGCGGCGCTCGAGGCGGCGATCATGACCCTGTACCAGCTGTGCGCCGGCACCGATACGGTGACGCAATCGATCCTCGACCAGCTGGTCGTCGTGATCACCCCGGCCCTCAATCCCGAGAGCCGCGAGCGCTTCGTGGCCTTCTACAACGCCTTCCACGTCGGCCCGTCCGGGTCCCCCGACGATAACGCCTTCGAGCACCACGCCCCGTGGGGCCTCGACACCAACTACAACCACTACCAGATCGATCTGAACCGCGACGCCGGCTGGATGACGCAGCAGGAGAGCCGCGCCATGGGACGGGCGTACCTCGCCTGGATGCCCCAGGTCTTCGTCGACCACCACGGCGAGACGGTCAACATGTTCTTTCCCCCGGTCGTCGATCCGGTGAACCGGAACCTGCCGGAGACGACGCGCAGGTGGCACGAGATCTTCGGCCGGTCCATCGCCGAAGGGTTCGACCGCTTCGGTTGGAGCTACTTCGTCGGCGAGACCTTCGACGACTTCTACTTCGGCTACTGGGACACATACCCGAACCTCCACGGGGCGGTCGGCATGACCTTCGAGACCGACGGCGGCGGGAGCAACGGCCTGCGCATCGAGCGCAAGGACGGCACCTTCCTCACCTTGCGTGACGGGGCGCGTCACCACTTCATCGCCACGATGCAGACGCTGCGCACGACGGCGGATCGCCGCGCCGAGAAGCTGCGGGACTTCTACTCCTTCAGGAGGTCGAACCTCGAGCCCGGCCGGCACGAGGGGGTGCGGGCCTATCTCATCCCGCCCGGGAGCGACCCGGCGCGCACCTGGTCGCTCATCGAGACCCTCGTCCTGGACGGCATCGAGGTCCTGCGGGCCCGCGAGCCGTTCTTGCTGGAACGCGTCCACGGTTACGAGGAGGCCCGCGTGGCCGGCCGCTCGTTCCCGGCGGGCACCTTCGTGGTCTCCATGTCGCAGCCCGAATCGGCGCTGGTCCAGGCTCTTCTCGAGAAGGACCCGAAGATTCCCGACGCGTTCGTGGCGGCGCAGAAGAAGCGCAAGGAGAAGAAGCTCGGCACCGAGTTCTACGATATCACCGCCTGGTCGTTTCCTCTCGCCTTCGGAGTCGAGGCCTACTGGAGCGAGCAGGAGCCGCGGGTGCCGGCCGAGCGCGTGGGGGAGAGCCGCCCCGACCCGGCCGGGCGGGTGCTTGGAGGCCAGGGCCGCTACGGCTACCTCATCCCCGGCGACTCCAACACGGGCCTGGCCCTCACCGTGCGGCTGCTGCGCGACGGCTACGCCGTGGCGGTGACCGACAAGGAGTTCGGGATCGGGGCGCGGGACTGGCCCCGCGGCACGGCGGTGGTGCGGACCGAGCGCAACCCGCCGGCGCTGCGCGGGGCGATCGAGAGCGGTGCGCGCGAGGCGGGCGTCGACGTGGTCGCCGTGGACAGCGCCTGGACCGACCGTGGCGTCAAGCTGGGATCGGCCCACGTCCAGACGCTGCGCCTGCCGCGCGTGGCGGTCATCGCCGGCGACGGGAGCGACCCGAACTCCTATGGGGCGATCTGGTTCATGTTCGAGCGCGAGCTCGGGCTGCCGTTCACGCCCATCACGCTCGCGACGCTCGGCCGGGCCGACCTGCGCAAGTACGACGTGATCGTCTTTCCCGACGGCGAATCCGGCGAGGCCTCGTACGAGGAGGTGGCGCGGCCGGACACGATCGAGGCCCTGAAGACCTGGGTGAAGCAGGGGGGCGTGCTGATCGGCGTGCGGCAGGGGGCGGCCTTCCTGGCGTCGTCGCGCTTCGGCCTGACGACCGCGACCCCCAAAGGCGCGGAGGAGGTGCCGCCCGAGGCGGAATCGCCGGACTCCGCCGGCAAGCAGGCCGCCCCTGGCGGCGAGCAGGCCTGGGAGTCCGAGCTGACACCCGGCGCGTTGCTGCGCATCGAGCTGGACCCCGATCACTACCTCAGCATGGGGTACGGCCCGAACGCGGCGGTGCTGGTCTACTCCGACCTGGTCTTCAACCGGTCCGCCAAAGGCTCGAACGTGGCCCGCTTCGCCGCCGCCGACCGGCTGCGCCTCGGCGGCTTCGCCTGGCCGAGCGCCCTCGCCAAGCTCGCCGGCACCCCCTACCTGGTCGAGGAGCCGGTGGGCCGCGGCAAGATCATCCTGTTCGCCGATGATCCGAACTTCCGCCTGATGCTGCGGGGGCTGCGACGCCTGTTCCTCAACGCGGTCCTCCTTTCGCCTTCCCTGGTCTCCGAGGTCAGCGTCTTCTGAGCGACGCGTTGACGGCCACGGGACCGGGCATTAACATTGGTGCCGTGGGAGAACCCTCGTGCCATCCCTGAGACGCGAGCGAGCAATCCTGGTGGGCGTCTGCCGGCGCCGCGACGATCGTCCCGTGGTCGACGAGCATCTCGACGAGCTGGAGCAGCTCGCCCTGACAGCCGGGGCGCAGGTCGCCGGGCGCGTCGTGCAGGACCGGGGCCCGGTCAACGCGGCGACGCTCCTGCGTCGCGGCAAAGTCGAGGAGCTGGCGGGCCTCGCCAAGGAGGCGGCGGCGGGCCTGGTCGTCTTCGACGAAGACCTCTCGCCGGCCCAGGTCAAGAACCTCGACGCGGCCCTGTCGGCGAAGGTGCTCGACCGTTCCGCCCTCATCCTCGACATCTTCGCACGGCGCGCGCGCTCGCGCGAGGCGCGCACGCAGGTCGAGCTGGCCCAGTTGCGTTACCTGCTGCCCCGCCTGACCCGGCAGTGGGGGCACCTCTCGCGCCAGGACGGCGGCATCGGGCAAAGGGGCGTGGGGGAGACCCAGCTCGAGATCGACCGACGCCTGATCCGCCGCCGCATCGCTCGCCTGGCCTCCGAGCTGCGCGAGATCGAGACGGAGCGTGTCGAGCGGCGCAAGGGACGCGGCGGCGAGCACCGCGTGGCCCTCATCGGCTACACCAACGCCGGCAAATCGACGCTCATGAACCGGCTCACCGGAAGCGCGGCCTTCGTGGAGGACCGCCTGTTCGCCACGCTCGATCCGCTGGTGCGCCGCTGCGCGCGCGGCGGGCGTCCGCCTTTCCTGGTGATCGACACGGTGGGCTTCATCCGCAAGCTGCCGCACCACCTGGTGGCCTCGTTCCGCAGCACCCTCGAGGAGGCGGCCGACGCCGACCTGCTCGTGGAGGTTGTGGACGCCTCGTCCCCGGCGTTCGAGGACCATCTCAGGATCACGCGCGCCACTCTCGAGGATCTGGACCTGTCCGATCGTCCGCGCCTGCTCGCCTTCAACAAGATCGACCGCGTGTCGGAGGGCGCCCTGGAGCGTCTGCGGGCCGATCACCCCGAGGCCCTCTTCCTGTCGGCCCTCGATCCGGCCCACGCGGACCGGCTCGAGGCGCGCGTGCGGGCCGCTCTGGGCGATCCCTGGGTCGAGAGGGTCGTCTCCGTCCCCGCGGCCGCGGCGGCCGCGCTGGCGGCGCTCGGCACGGCGGTCCAGGTGGTCGCCAGCGGCTGGGTGGACGGTCATATGGAGGTCCGCCTGCGCGGGCGGCCGGCGGACGTGGATCGCGCCGCGACCCTGCTGCGGCAGGCCGAGAGCGCCCTGCAGCCCGTGGGAGGGGTGGATCGATGAGGCGGGGCCGGAAGCTGCGTGTGGGCGTGATCTTTGGAGGGCGCTCGGTGGAGCATGAGGTGTCCTTGGTCTCGGCACGGGCCATCATGCAGGCCCTCGACCCCGGGCGCTACGAGGTCGTGCCGATCGGGATCACCAAGAAAGGCCGTTGGGTGAGCGGAGGCACCCACTTCGCGCTGCCGGCCGACCCCTCCGTCGGCGGGCTGGTGGTGCTGAAGAACGGCGGCGTCGCGAAACGCTCCCGCGCGCCGCGCCGGGCGGCGGGCGCCGCCCTGCGGCCGCTCGACGTCGTCTTCCCGGTGGTGCACGGCACCGGCGGCGAGGACGGCGCCCTGCAGGGCCTGCTCGAGCTGGCGGACATCCCGTACGTCGGCGCCGGTGTCCTGGGCTCGGCGCTGGGGATGGACAAGGCGGCGATGAAGTCGGCCTTCCGTGAAGCCGGCCTGCCGATCGTGGACTTCCGCGTCGTCCGCCGGGTCGAATTGGAGCGCGACCCGGAGCGGATCGCGGGCGTCCTCGAAGGGACCTTCGGCTTCCCCTGCTTCGTGAAGCCATCGAACGGCGGGAGCAGCGTCGGAGTCAGCAAGGCCAAGGACCACGCGGGTCTCGTGAAGGGCCTGAGGCTCGCGGCCCGCTACGATCGCAAGATCATCGTCGAGCGCGCCGTGGACGCGCGCGAGATCGAATGCAGCGTGCTCGGCAACGACCAGCCGGAAGCCTCGGTCCCGGGAGAGATCGTCCCGGCCAATGAGTTTTACGACTACCGGGCCAAGTATGTGGATGCCGGGTCGCGCCTGGTGATTCCGGCCGAGCTGACGGCGGACCAGTCGCGCGCCGTCCGGGAGATCGCGATCAAGGCGTTCAAGGTGCTCGACCTCGCCGGTATGGCGCGGGTCGATTTCTTCGTCGATCGCGGCGTGGGCGCGATCTTCCTGAGCGAGGTCAACACCATCCCGGGATTCACGCCGATCAGCATGTACCCGAAGCTGTGGGAGGCGAGCGGCCTGCCGTTCCCGGACCTTGTCGACCGCCTGATCCGCCTAGCCCTCGAGCGCCACGCCGAGAAGAAGACCCTCGTCACCTCCTACGAGCCGGAAGCCAACGGACGCCACGGCTCCCGCTGATCCGCACGCAGGCAGGAGCTCCCTGCGTGCCGGCTTGACAAGAGACTGACGGCATCATATTTTTTCTGTTCCGCCGTGGGACTCGAAGGCCCCGGTGGAGGGGCGCACGCGATGCTCGACACCAACGTCCTGGTCCTCAACCGGCTTTTCCAGGCCATCCAGGTGACGACCGTCCGCAAGGCGTTCTGCCTGCTGTACAAGGGGCACGTGCGGGCGGTGGCGCCGGACTACTCCACCTACGACTGGGAGGACTGGGTCGACGTCCCGCCGCAGCCGGACGAGGACTCGATCATCACGCCGACGATTCGCATCCGCATCCCGCGCGTCATCCTGCTGGTCGACTTCGACCGCCTGCCGCGCCACGAGGTGCGCTTCACGCGCAAGAACATCTTCTACCGTGATCGCAACCGCTGCCAGTACTGCGGCGAGAAGTTCCAGACGCGCGACCTGAACCTCGACCACGTCGTGCCGCTGTCGCGGGGTGGGCGCTCGACGTGGGAGAACGTGGTCTGCTGCTGCATCGTCTGCAACTCACGCAAGGGCGGCCACCTGCCGGAGGAGGCCGGGATGCGCCTGGTCAAGGCGCCCGTGAAGCCGCGCTGGCACCCGCTGGTGAAGATCTCCTTCACCTCGGGCCAGTACGAGGCCTGGAAGAACTTCCTCGACATCGCCTACTGGAACGCCGAGCTGCGCGAAGGGTAGGAGTCCCTTCCCGCAACGGCCCGCCTACCTTGCAATGCCCCGGATCGTGTGTTAACTTCCGGCCATGTCCTACTACCGCACGCAGCATGACCCGCAGACCCTCCTCGGCGGGCGGATCACGCCGGGGATCAAGGGCCTGATCATCGCCAACGTCTGCGTCTTCATCCTGCAGAAGCTGGGAGCCCTGGTCGGGGACGACACCTCGATCGAGAGGATCTTCGGTCTCACCCCGACGCTCGTGTACCACAACCTGTGGCTCTGGCAGGTCGTCACCTACATGTTCCTGCACGCGCCGGACTGGCTGTGGCACCTCCTCCTGAACATGCTGATGCTCTGGATGTTCGGCACGGAGGTCGAGCGGGCCTGGGGGACGCGGGCCTTCGTGAAGTACTACTTCATCTGCGGCATCGGCGCGGCCCTCGTCACTTGCCTCTTCTTTCCAAACAGCACCACCATCGGCGCCTCGGGCGCCGTGTTCGGCGTCATGCTGGCGTACGGGCTGATGTTCCCGACCCGGCAGATCCTGCTCTGGCTGCTCTTCCCGATGCGGGCCATCAGCTTCGTGCTGATCTGCATCGGCATCGAGCTCTTCTCGCTGGCCAGCCTGCAGGATGGCGTGGCTCACTTCGCCCACCTGGGCGGGATGTTGTTCGGCTATCTCTATCTCAAGCGCGCCTGGCGTCTGCGCGACTTCTGGTCGGAGTTGCGCTGGAAGCTGCGGCGCCGCCGCTTCCGCGTCATGGGCGACGACGAGCAATACCCGTTCCACTGACGGGCAAGCCCCGCTTCCTGGAAAGTGAGCCCCGCGACCCTGGCAGATGCTAGCGGCAGGCGGAGGCGAGGTACGCGGCGGCGGCGATCTCTCCGAACCGGTCCGGCACGGGAGACGGCAGCGAGATCCGCTGCAAGACCTCCAGGGCCCCGTTGTCGAACTTCACGACGGAGGCCGCGCGCAGGTTGCGGTCCGGGATGATCAGCACCACGTTCGTGCAGTCCGGGTCGCCCCCGGCGCCCCAGACAGACGCCTTCGGAGGATTTTTTGACCCGCCGTCGCTGTTTCCGGTGACGACGGGAACGTCCTGGCCGGCCTGGAGCGTGGCGTCCGGAGACGTGACGAGTCTGCCGGTCGAGCCCGTGGCGCGGCCGCCAGGGTTCGCGCGCGCGGCGCCGGCAAAAGACGAAGAGGGGGGCGTCGCCCGGCCGAGATCGATCGGCTCCTTCTTGAGCAGCCCGAGCGGCAGAAGCTTCGGGGCCGCGAACAGGTGGCCCGCGGCCAGATCGACCGGGGCGTAAAGGTAGCGCAGGTCGTTCTCGACCCAGAATAGATACGATCCGGAAAGGGCGGTCCCGACGCGCGGCAACGTCTCGCCCCCCCGACCGAAGGTCAGGAAGTGGACGTCCGTGAAGCCGGTCCCGTCGTACCGGGCGTAGGCGATCTTCGGCGACATGCCGTCGAACCGGCTCCAGAGGGCGACGATGAAACCGGTCGACGGGTCCCGGGCGATCTGCGGCGAGGTATCGGCGGCCGGGTCGCCCGTCGGGTCGATGGTGCCGAGGCGCGTCCCGGCGGCGTCGCTGATGGAGTAGGCGACGGCCCAGCGGGCCGCCGTCTGTGCGCCGTCCTGCGCCGGGTGATCTTCCCATACGGTGAAGGTGCTCCCGTCGGGCGAGGTCAAGGAGGTCGCCCCGAAGGCCGGCAGGCAGGCCGCGATAAGGCCGGCCATCGCCGTGAAGGCCACCCTCGCCGCGCGCGCTCCGCCCCCTGCCCTCATGCCCTCTCCCCTAGAACGGGTTCTTCAGGTTGATGATGTTGCTGACGTCGAACGTACGCAGGAAGTCCTTCAGGGTCGCGAGGTGGGGGTACAGCTCCTGCAGCTTGCCGAAATAGTGGTCGCTCGTGTCCTCGTTCCCCATCAACAGATTGATCTCGCCGAGCAGGTAGTAGCAGTTCTTGACGATGTCCTTGTAATCCTTCTCGCCGCCGATGGCCATGGCCTTCTGGCCGTGCTCCTCGGCGCGCTTGAACTCCTTGAGCTGCATGTACGCGAAGCTGAGGTCCTGGTAGCATTCGGCCACGCAGCGCGTGTTGCCATTGGCGAGCGAGATCTGCAGCGCCTCCAGGATGATGGCGATTCCCTGCCTGTAGCGCTTCTTCAGCAGGATGCAGTAGCCCAGGTTCTCCTTGATGTACTCGATGGGGGAGGAGGTCCCCAGCCCTCCCTTCTGGCTGAGCGACAGGGCGAACCGGTACTCCGCCACCGCGTCATCCAGGTAGCTCATGTTCAGGTAGATGTTGGCGATCAGGTTGTGGCAGGTCGCCTTCCAGGCGTAGTTGTCGAGACCTTCGCAGGCGCGCAGGGCGCGCTTGGCGTAGAAGAGCGCCTTCTCGAGCCGCCCCTGGCGGCGGAGCGAGCTGGCCAGGTTGGACGATGCCACGAAGATGCACTGCGGGTCTTCGGTCTTCAGGAGGATCTCGCGCAAGCCCTTCTCGGCCTCGCGGATTTCCCCCAGAGACAGGCGCGCCGTGCTCAGGTTGCAAAGGGCCCGGAAGATCAGCTGCTGGTCTTCCATCTCGGCGGCCGCCTCGTAGGCGTCCTGGAACCTCTCGAGGCTGGTGCGGAACTCGCCGTGCAGCAGCAGCCGCTGGCCATCCGCGGTCGCTTCCGTGTAGCGCTGGAACGGGTCGCCGGCCATGGCAAGCTCCTCAGTTGCTCTTACGCAGCTTTTCCTCGAGCTGGAGCTTGAACAGGACGAACTCCTGCGCCTCTTCCTGGGACCGCGGTGAGAGCCTCTGGTACTGCCGCAGGAACTCGTAATCGCGGTCCTTCGACGCTCCGGAGACATCCTCGTGGAAGAACTCCGCGACGTTCATCTCGAAGATCGTGAGGATCTTGAAGAGGGTCTCGAGACTGACCTTGTACTCGCCGTTCTCCATGCGGCACAGATCGGACTGCTGGATGCCGATGCGGCTCGCGAGATCGGCCTGGGTCAGGGCACGATCCTTGCGCAGTGTGCGGATCCTGGCCCCGACGAGCTGGGACTGTTTCTTGAATTTTGACGTCAGCATACGATCTCTTCCGGGCCGATCCATGGAAACACTTGTGAAATCAGGGCCTTGGGACCGATGCGTCCTCAGCAAAAAGCGCTTGACACGCTTGTCGCGCTAACATATACTCTGCGTCGTTAGCTCACACAGAAAATACATTCGCCGCGTCAATATCTTGATGAACCCGTCGAGAGCTGAGGCGCAAGCGGTGACGTTACACCCCGTACCGGTTTCCATCGGGTGCTACGCTCCCTGCCCATCCTGGGCCTTCGGTTCTGGGTTCTCGTTTCGTGTCGCAAAACTGGAGCCAGCAACCTTCCAAAAATTTGACGGAAGTGTATAGCGCTATGCCATTAAAGTCAAGGTAAAAGGCGTCCCGCAACCCCGTTTTAGGGAGAGGAGAAGGACGGAACCTGATGGCGAATCGCTCCACAGACCGGAATTCCTGTATTTCAAAATACCTGCAGGAGATCAGCGAATTCCCGCTCCTGACCAAGGAAGAAGAGCACGCGATCGCGGTCCGCATGCAGACCGGCGAGGCCGACACCTCCTATCACGACCTGGTCGAATCCAATCTCAGTTTCGTCGTCAAGGTCGCCAGCGAGTACCGCAACATGGGGCTTCCCTTCGAGGATCTTCTCAACGAAGGGAACATCGGGCTGATCGAGGCGGCGCACCACTTCGACCACACGCGCGGCACGAAGTTCATCACCTACGCCATCTGGTGGATCCGCAAGTCGATTCTGAAGGCCCTCTCGCAGCACTCCGCCATGGTCCGCATCCCCAACTACCAGCTCAAGAAGGTCCGCAACGTCCGCAACACCGAGCGGATGCTGTCGCGCGAGCTGGGCCGGGAGGCCGACCGGGAGGAAATCTCCAAGGAACTGCGCGTCACGATCGCCAAGATCGACGAGATCCTGCAGGTCAAGATGCGGGAGCTGTCGCTCGACGACAAGGTCGGGCGCGACAAGGACACTCCGATCTCCGACTACCTCGTCGATGGCCGATCGATCAACCCGGAAGACGAGTTGATCAAGAACGAGAACCAGGGGCTCATCCGGCTGGCGCTCCGGAGCCTGAATGACCAGGAGCAGACGGTGATCATCAACCGCTTCGGCCTGGAAGGCGGCAAGACGTTCACCCTGAAGGAAATCGGCGAGAAGCTCGGTGTGTCGCGCGAGCGCGTACGCCAGATCGAGAACCAGGCGAAGAAGCGCCTGCGCAAGCTGATCGCCCGCCAGCAAAGGATCGACGGACCGGTCCGGCGAGCCCTGTCGGCCAGGGTGCGGCGGGGTGCCTTGCGCGGCGGGGCGCTCCTGGCGCGCGTCAAGCCCGGGGGCTCGCTGGCGCACTGAGCCACGGCCACCTGGCCGTTCCTGCTTTCGAAACACCCCGGGGCGCTGCGGGCGTTTGAAAACCGCCGAATCGCTGTGCTATCCTGCCGCCCCTGACATC
>QHXZ01000086.1:3759-16371 GCA_003223165.1 Acidobacteriota bacterium | reverse complement strand
CGCGACCAGGTGGGACAGATCTCCCAGAGGGTCGTCCGCGGCCTCCTCAAGGACGAGCTCATCGCCGCGGACAACCCCGAGCAGGTCATCGACCTCATCGCCAAGGTCTTCACGGAGGATCTCGCCGCGGAGGACCGTCTCAACGAAGAGGTCCGCGGCATCCTGACCAACCATGCCGACGAGATCAGCCGCGGCATGGTGAACTACCAGGAGATCTTCCGCAAGGTCAAGGCGAAGCTGGCGCGCGACCGGAAGATCGTGATCTAGGGGCCCCATGAAGCTCAGCCACGAGCGCTGCGTCCACATCTCCCATCTCTTCGTGAACGCCCTCGAAGACGACGACACCGTCGAGTTCCTGGGCGACCCGAACGACATCCGGCTGCGCGTGCTGCAGATCCTGGAAGCCGAAATGGCCAAGGAGGAGGAGATGGAGGAGATGATCCGCCGCAAGATCACCTCCCAGAAGCGGGAGATCCCCGAAGGCAGCGCCGAGTGGGAGCTCCTCTTCCGCAAGTACTACGAAGACGAGATGAAGAAGATCAAGAGGGTCCGCGAGTAACGCGGCCGGCGCCCCACCCCGGATGACTGCGGCACCGCCCACCCTTCCGGTCCTCGCGATCCACGGAACCCCGAGCATGACGCCCACACGCCAGATCGTCGTCGGCACCGCCGGCCACATCGACCACGGCAAGAGCCAGCTCGTGCGCGCCCTGACGGGCGTCGATCCGGATCGGCTCAAGGAGGAGAAGGAGAGGGGGATCACGATCGATCTGGGGTTCGCGAGCCTCATGCTGGAGGACGGCACGCGGGTCGGCTTCGTGGACGTCCCCGGCCACGAGCGGTTCGTCAAGAACATGCTGGCGGGCGTCGGGGGGATCGACCTGGTGCTGCTCGTGGTCGCGGCCGACGAGTCGATCAAGCCGCAGACGCGCGAGCACTTCGACATCTGCCGCCTCCTGCGGCTGCGCCACGGGATCATCGTGCTGACGAAGATCGATCTGGTCGAGCCGGACCTTCTCGACCTGGTGCGGCTCGAAATGCGCGAGTTCGTCGCCGGGTCGTTCCTCGAGACCGCGCCGATCGTCGCCGTCAGCAGCCGCACGGGAGTCGGTCTCGGCGATCTGAAGGCGGCCCTCGAGGCCGCGGCCGCCGGTGTGTCGCCGCGCCCGGGCGCAGGCGTGGCGCGTCTGCCGATCGACCGCTCGTTCAGCATCAAGGGATTCGGGACTGTGGTCACGGGGACGCTGCTCGCCGGGACCCTCCGGGAAGCCGACGAGCTGGCGATCCTGCCGCGCGGCCTCACGGTCCGCGTGCGGGGGCTGGAGGTGTTCAACCGCTCGACCCGGGAGGCCGGTCCGGGGCAGAGGACGGCGGTCAACCTGCAGGGGGTCGAAGCCGGAGCCATCGAGCGCGGCGACCTGCTGACCACCCCGGGCACGCTCACCCCTTCGCCCCTGCTCGACGTCGAGCTGGAGGTCCTGCAAGGGGCGGAGGGACCCCTCAAGGACATGTCGCGCGTGCGCTTCCATCATGGGACTCTCGAGGCAATGGCGCGTGTCAAGCTGGTGGAAGGGCGCGCCGTCCCTCCGGGGGGCCGATCCTTCGCCCAGCTGCGGCTCGAGAAGCCGGTCACGACCGTTCCGGGCGACCGCTTCATCCTGCGCCGCTATTCGCCCCCGCGCACGCTCGGCGGAGGCAGCATCCTGCACAACCGGCCGCCGAAGCTGCGCGCCACGGCGCCGGGGAACCGCGAGCGTTTCGCAAGGCTCGCCGATGCATCCCCCGCGGCCCGTCTGCGGGTCCTGATCGAGGAGGCCGGCGCCGAGGGCCTCGACGATCCGACCCTGCGCTCCTTGACCGGCTTCGACCCGGAGGAGAGCGCCCGGGCGCTTGCGGAATCGGTGCAGCGTGCGGACGTGGTGCTCCTCCCGACGAGCCCGCGCCGCTACCTGGCCGGCCCGGAGCACCAGGACCTGGTCCGCCGGGTCGTGGCGGCGCTCCAGGATTACCATCGTCGCGAGCCGCTCAAAGAGGGGTTGGCGCGGGAGGAGCTGCGCACGAAAATCTTCGCCCGGAGCCATACGGACGTGTTCCGCTCCATCCTGGCGGAATTGGCGGGCCGCGGAACCGTGAGGCTCGAGAAGGACCGGGTCGCGCTCTCCACGCACCAGGTCAGGCTGTCGGCCCCGGAGGCGGCGCTCATGGAGCGCATCGAGGTGCGCTTCAAGACCGCCGGGGTCAATCCCCCCGAGCTCGATGCGGTGGTGGCCGATCTGAAGGCCGAAGCCCGCCAGGCGGAGAAGCTCTTCCACCTGCTCCTCGGCCGCGGCCGCCTGGTGCGCATCCAGGACGGCAAGGTGTTCCACGCCGACGCGCTCGACGCGCTCAAGCGACGGCTGTGGGAGAAGCGGGCCACCAGCCCGGTGATCGACATCTCGGAGTTCAAGGACCTGAGCGGAACGAGCCGCAAGAACGCCATCCCGCTCCTGGAGCACTTCGACGCGCAACGCATCACGCGCCGGGAGGGGAACCGGCGCGTCATCCTTCCGCCGCCGGACCCCGCGCTCCCGGCGAATTGACAGTGCGCCGGATGCGGTCTAAGATGCTCGGGAGGTGAGGCCATGGGCTCGATAGGCGTTCCTGAACTGTTGTTGATCTTCATCATCCTGCTGCTGATCTTCGGGGGAAAGAGGATCCCGGAGTTGGCCCGCGGGCTCGGTCAGGGCATCCGATCGTTCAAGGACGCCTTGCATGACGGCCAGGAGGAGAAGAAGGACAAGGACGCGAAGTAGAGGAGAGTGACGGTACGGTCGCTCGCCACCGCACCGACCCCGCCCAAAGGACATGGGGGGCGGGTCTCCGGACCGTATCCAGCCGGCCATGCAGAGTGCCCCCCTTCCTCCGGTATCCCCGCAGCTGAAAGACGACATCGCCTTCCAGAGGGCGACGGTCGCCCGGCTCCAGAAAGAGATACGCGGCGTCGACCGGAACAGCCGCCGGGCCTACATCCGCGAATTCCACGACGAGTTCAGCCGCCTCGAAGGCATCTCCTCCTTCGACGACCTCACCATCGCCTGCTACAAGGCCGACATCATCTACATCGGCGACTACCACGCCCTGCCCGCGTCGCAGGAGTTCGCGGCGCGCCTGCTCGGCGAGATCGCCTCGCGCTCGCGCGAGGTGGTGCTCTGCCTGGAGATGGTGTACGGCCGGCACCAGAGGATCCTCGACCGCTACCTGCGAGGGGAGGTCACGGAGGCCGAGTTCCTCAAGGGGATCCGCTACGACCTCGATTGGGGCTACGACTGGAACGCCTTTCGCGCGCTCTTCGAGGCCGCGCGCGCGCGCCGCGTCGACGTCTTCGGGATCGACAGCGAGCCTCGCAGGGGCTTCCGCTTCATCCGCAAGCGCGACGCGCACGCCGCCGCGCGCGTCGCCGACATCATCGAGCGCCGCCCCGAGGCCAAGGTCGTGGTGCTGTTCGGCGAGTCGCACCTGGCGCGCAACCATCTGCCCCGCAAAGTCACCGACTACCTCAAGAAGAGGGGCCTCGAAAGGCGCGGCGTGGTCGTCCTGCAGAACCTCGAAGAGATCTACTGGCAGGTGGTCGAGCGCGGGCTGACCAACGTCGATGTCGTGACGCTCGGCCCGGACCGTTTCTGCCACTTCAACGCCAGCCCGATCGCCAAGTACGAGGCCTACCGGCGCGCCATCGAGCGCTGGAAGGCGGACGCGGAGGACGAGGAGGGCATCGACCTCACATCGACCGTGTACAGCATCATCGACACCGTCCTGCGCTTCCTGCGGGTGGACAAGTACGCGCGCTCCGTCCGCCGCAACGGCCGGGGGCGCGACTTCCTGGTCGACCTCTATCCCGAGGTCTACTCGGGGATGGACCTCGCCGACCTGAGGCGGCTCCTGCGCGGCCACCGCTTTTCCGGCGAGGAAGTGGAGGACATCCTGGCGCACGTCACCGGGCACGGATCGTGCTACGTCCCGCGCATCAACGCCATCATCATCGGCCAGTTCAACATGGTACACGCGGGAGAGGAGGCGGCGCACTTCGTGAACCTCGTGCTCAAGGGAGAGATCTACAACGAGGCGCCGCGGCAGATGCCCCAGCACGACCTGTTCTACAGCGGCGTGATGGAAGAGGCCCTGGGGTTCTTCGGCTCGAAGCTCATCGATCCCGAGCGCAACCACTTCTTCGAAACCGAGTTCTACCAGTATTACCGCAAGGATCGGGAGACCATCGAGAAGAACACGCGCTACGGCTACGAGGAGTTCAACGCGATCATCAACTTCATCCTGCTGCACAAGAAGTTCGAGCGGAGCTACGAGGGCTACGACGAGGTGCCGGAGGAGATCCTGGCGGGGATCCGCTCCGAGCCGAAGCGGGCGAACGTCCTGATCCACGAGCTGGGGTACTTCCTGGGCCAGCAGATCTACGACGCCTACCGCGCCGGCGTCCTCGACCGCAAGGAGATCGCCCGCCTCTTCCGCGAATCGTTCCGGCAGTCCGGCAGCGCCCTGCGCACCTACCTCGACCTCACCGAAAAGATCCGGCCGATCACCGAGGGGCCGCCGCCCGCCTGAGGCAGACGCCTTGGCCCGCGCGCCGGACGCGCCACCGCCGCGGCGTCAGGCCTCGGCGCGCGCCCGCCGGAACGTCACGCCCGTGGACGAGCTGAAGGTGAGGGAGGCGGCAACCGGATCGACGAAGCCGAGACGGGCCAGCGCCTCCAGGGCCTCGCGGGCTCCGGCAAGGCCGCAGCCCAGGGCGATCGCGGCGTCCTCCGGCACGATCGAGGCGCGGCCCGTCGCCACGAGCAGGCGGAGGAGGTCGCGACAGCGGCGGTGCACCTCCAGCCGGTCGGGGCCGCTGAGCAGGTCGCGCACCGAGGCCGCGGCCAGGACGGCCGCGGCGCGGCCCAGGTGCGGATCGGCGCATTCGAGGAAGATGTCGAAGCGATCCAGCCGATCGCGGTAGGCGCAGGTGACACCGCTGCAGCGCGGCGCGATGCCGGCCGCGACGACCAGCTCGATCGCCACGTGTTCGATGAGGTGGGCCAGCGCGAGGCCGTCCGGCTCCGCGGGGGCGCTGTCCGCGCTCGCCGCGGGATCGTTCGCGGGCTCCCCCAGCAGGTGCCGGATGTCGCTGCCGCCGCCGCAGAGGTGGTCCGCCAGTCGCGGGCAGAGCGCCAGGAGCCTCTCGCGCTCGCCCTCCTCCAGCGGCGCGAGGCGCCGTCGCAGGGCCTGGCCGATGTCGAGCGTCAGGCGCACGCGCGGGAGCCCCGGCTGGAAGCGCGGGTTGAGATCCGAGATGCCTGGGAAAGCGCCGTGCTGGAGGCCACGGATGCGGATCGAGTCGGCCGGGAGATCGTCCTCGGATGTCTCGGCGACGCCCGCGTTCTCGGCCATCACGCCCTCGGCCGCGACGCTGGTCCCGCGCCGGCGGCCGGGCGGCCGCCCCTGGATCTTGTCGCGGAACCGGCGGAGCAGTTCATCGGACACGGCGATCTCCTCGGCGTTCGCGTGCTCAGCGTTCGAACTTGAGCTCTTCCTGGTCCAGGGTCCCCTGGAGCACCACGCGGTACTCACCGGTCTCCTTGTTGACGATCTCGACGCGCGCCGCGGCGTTCACCGAGTGGATCAACAGCTCGCCGATCTTCATGCGAAGCGTCGCGGGGGACGTGGGCGACGTCTCGAGGGTCGGCAGGTCTTGCAGGCGGAAACGGGTCATGTGCTGGAGCCTCCTTTCGCGGCTGTCACTTCGTGTCGAACGGCGTTTCCTCGAGATCGATCAGGCCCTGAAGCACGATGCGGTACTCGCCGGTCTGGGGGTCGACCGATTCGACCCGGGCCCGGGCCGTGGTGGAGCTGGTCAGGACCTCGCCGATCTTGGCGCGCAGCGTCGCGGCCGAGGTCGGCGACTTCTCCAGGAGGGCGAAGTCCTCGAGTCGGAAGCGGGTCACGGGGTCACCTCCCTTCCCGGGGGCCGCGGCGCGCCCCCGAGCCGGCGGGCGCCGAGGCGCCCGGTTCGCCGGCCGGAGAGAGCGAGCAGCCCAATGTACGCCGGTAGGCCGGCAGGGAGGGGCCCGGCGCGTGTCGCAGCAGTTCCTTCTCCAGGCCCCTCTCGATCTCGTCCACCAGATCGTT
Source organism: Acidobacteriota bacterium (assembly GCA_003223165.1). GTDB lineage: Bacteria > Acidobacteriota > Polarisedimenticolia > Gp22-AA2 > Gp22-AA2 > QHXZ01. The sequence continues at coordinate 10,212 of QHXZ01000086.1, read as the reverse complement.
CAGCACCGTGGCCCCGCTTTCCCCGGTGCGCACCGGGCCGGCCGGGTCGAGCGTCGGGTTCGGCCGTCCCTCGTGTCCGGGTCCAGGAGCACCGTAAGTGAGGGGGCTCGATGTGCCCCCGGCGAGGAGCAGGTCGGCCTCGTCGGGGCCGATGCCTCCCGAAGCGGGGCGGTCTCTTTCGGGAACGGCGGGGCGCGCGGCGGACGGTCCGCCGCGGAACTGCGGCAGGGGAGGCAAGGGAATCCTCTGCCGTTCCGTGGGCGCCGGACCGCTCCGCGGCCGGGTCGTCTGCGTGCGCGGGTTGCGCTCAGTGGCCATCGTGGACCCTCCTGCGGAAGATCGGCCTGGGCGAAGCATGCGCGGGTCCGTCGGGGGACGGGTCATCGGGAGACGGGTGGTCGCCCAGACCGGCCCGTTTCTCGGAGACCGGCTGAGAAGGCCGCGGCTTCTCGGAGGTCTTTGCGGGCATGACGCCGAAGCTCCAGAGCGATCGAGGCGGCCGGCCGGGATCGGGAGAGGCGCCGGGTGCCGCGACCGGTACGGCGGCCGGCGCGACACCGACGCTCGCGCCGGCGGTGGCGCCCGCGACCGGGCCGACCGGCTCCGGCGCCGCGCGCTCGACGGCGGGGGGCGCCGGATCGAGAATCGCGTCGGCCACCGGGAAGGACAGGGTCGAGCGGGAGCCGGGTTGCGAGGCCAGACCCATCCACGCCACCAACCCGACGTCGTCGACGAAGGGATCCGCCTCGCGCGACGCGTGCCGGCCCGCCCGCGACCGCCCGCCCGGGCGCTTCTTCTCGGCCCGGGCCGCACGCCCCGGGGGGGGCGCGGTGATGACCAGCGCCTTCGCGCCCACAGGCCGATCGGTCACGGCTCGTGAGCGCGACCCGCGCCGGGGGCTCCGGCCGCCGGCAGGGCTCGCCTCGGGCGCCGGCGCCGGCCCGGTACCCGCCGGCCCGCCCCCGGCGAGCGCGGGCGCTTCGGGCGCACCCGCCTCGGATTCGCACCGCTCGGGCTCACACGCCTCGGCCGCCACCGCGACGATGCGGCGCGCCAGCGGGGCGGGGATTCCGCCGGCCTCCGCCAGCCGCTCCGGACCGGCCTGCACGATCGTTTCGCTGCTGTCGAACCCCGCCTGGCTCAGGCGTTCGATCACCTCGCGCCCGAATAGCTGGATCAGCAGGCCCATCTCGCGCACCCCCTTCTCCACCCCGTTCACGTCCTTCATGACGGCCGCCCGACAGTCAGCACTCGGCGAGGACTTCCTCCGCCAGGGACATGTAGTCCCGCGATCCGCGCGCCAGCGGGTCGTAGTCGACGATCGGCACGCCGTAGCTCGAGGCTTCCTTCAGCTTGACGTTGGCGTGGATCACCGTCCCGAACAGCGCCTCGCCGAAGTAGCCGTTCAGGTCCTTGAGAATCTCGCGCGCGAAGGCCGTGCGCCGGTCGTACAGCGTGGCCAGGGCCCTGACCCGCACCGGCTCTCCCGCCGCCCCCGGCAGCCCCTGGATGAACTCGAGCAGCTGGCTGACGCCGTAGAGGGCGAAGAAGCCCGTCTCGACCGTGATGATGGTTTCGTCGGAGGCGCGCACCGCGTTCGCCGTGAGGAGTCCCCCCGTCGGCGGGCAATCGATCAGCACGAAGGCATACTGCTCGGCCACTTCCAAAAGGGCGCGGCGCAGCGTCTCTTCCCCGTGGGGCAGCCGCCCGAGGCGCTGCTCGGAGAGGAGAAGCCGAGGGCTGGAGGGGGCGAGGTCGAAGTTCTCGGATACCGGGCGCACGACGTCTTTGACCGTCCCGCCGTCGCTGAGCGCGTCGTAGACGCTGGCGCCGTCGAACGACGGCCGGCCGCGGCTGAGCCCGAGGGAGGCGTGGGCCTGCGGATCGAGGTCCACAAGAAGCGTGCGCCGTCCGCGGCGCGCCAGGCAGGCGCCGAGGTTGATGGCGGTCGTGGTCTTGCCGGAGCCGCCCTTCTGGTTGGCGATCGCGATCACGCGCATGACGTCGCTCCCATCTCAGGCCGTGCGGGTCGCGCCCGCGGTCCGGCGGGCCCCGATCTCGAGGAGCAGCGAGCGGCCGACGCCGCGCAGGCAGGCGGCCGCCGGCGCGGCCGGCTGGTTCAGGAGGATCGGGACCCGGGCCGCCACCGAGGCCGGGACGCGGGAGTCTTCGAGCACATGCCCCAGGTAGATCAGGGAACGATCCAGGAAGGAACGGGCGATCCGGTCCATCCGTCCGAAGACCTCGAGCCCCTCCACGGCGCTGGCGGCCCGGTTGACCACCAGCCAGAAGCGGCAGGACCGGTTGTTGTGGACCACGTTCTTGATCACCGCGTAGGCATCGGTCATCGCCGTGAGGTCCGGGGTCGTCACGACCAGGATGTTGTCGAGCGCGTACAGGAACGAGGTCGTCGCCCTCCCGATCCCGGCGCCGGTGTCGACCAGCACGACATCGGCGCGCTCGCCCAGCTCCTCCATCGCCGCGACCAGGCGCCGCAGCCTTTCCGGATGCAGATCGGCCATCTCGGGGACCCCCGAGCCGCCCGCCGCCAGCCTGACGCCGACCGGACCGACCTCGGCGATCTCGTGCAGCGCCGCCCCCTTCTCGATCACTTCGAGCACGGTCCGCGTCGGCCGCATGCCCAGCAGGAGGTGCAGGTTCGCCAGGCCCATGTCCGCGTCCAAGGCCATCACCTTCACACCCGTGGCGGCGAGATGCACCGCCAGGTTGCTGGTCAGGACCGACTTCCCGGTCCCTCCCTTGCCGCTGGTGACGCAGACGATGACGGGCGAAGGAGGCGGGGCCGCGGACTCAGGCCTCCGGGCGGCCCGCTCCGCGGGCGCGGCGGCCGGAAAGGAAGAGAGAGTGACGTCCCGCAGGCCGCGTCCGAGGCGACGGGGCCTCAACCGGCGATCCTCAAGAAGACCTCCGCACGCGATCCCGGCGCTGGCGGTCGAAGCGCTCGAACTCCTCCAGCTCTTCGGTGGTCAAGGTCTCGAAGGGAGAGGACGGCGCGGCACCCGGATCCGGGAGCTCCGGCAGGTCCGCGAAGACGTCGTCCGCTTCGTCGGCCGGGGCCGGCGCCTCGGGGAGAGAAGAGGAGGGGTCGAGAACCTCGGCGTCGTCGGCCGGGTCGTCGGCGCGCGGCGTCGAGCCCGTGGGCGCCGGGTCGCGAGCGCCGCCGGTGCGGGCGTACGGCTCCGCCTCTCCGGTGAGAGCGCCCGACGGCAGCCCGAAGATCGGCCCCGCGGGCTCGACCTGGATCGTGCCCGCGCCGCGCGCGGCGCGGGCCAGCACCAGGCAGGGCGAGACGGCGATCGACAGGAATTCGAGCCGGCGCAGGAAGGCGTGAGTGAAGGACGAGGCGAGGAGCAGGCAGCGCGGCGGCCGTCCGGCGACCAGGCCGCCGGAAGCGTACAGCCGGCCCAGGAGGTCGCGCTGCTCGGCGGCCCAGGCGTATTGATCGAGCAGGCGCAACAGCACGGCATCGGCATCGTCGGAGCAGAGCGCAACGAGGGTAAGCGATCCCGCGCTGTCGGCGGCCACGAGGTCGATGGTGCCCGAGGAACCGGTGCTCAGATCGACGTCGAGGACCCGGAACCCCTCCTCGACAATCGAGGGATCGGCCTGGATCAACCGTTTCACCCGCTCGGGGTCGGTGACCGGGCCGGTGGCGATGCGGGAATGCATCGCTCACCTCGATGCTCGCGCTCGAGCGTTAAGGGGATGCCCGGACTCGGCCGGGCGGTCGAACCGAGGGACCGGAAGGGATACCTCGGTCCCAGGCCATCCTAAGCGAGCCACCATCGATAAGTCAAGCGTTGCGACAACCTCATTGGGATCAGGGCGTTGCGATGGGTCCCCGAAAGTTGATCGCCGTACCTTCAGGGACCTATATTGATTGTCGCGCTCTGCAACGGGCTGGAAAGGGTCGCTTCATGCACACCCTCGCTCCTCCGCACCGCCGCCCCCGGGCCCGGGCGTGACACCGCCGGGGAAATCCGGCGGCGCCGGTCAGGGATCGCCATGACGCTGGCGACCCGCATCCTGCTCTTCGACGACGACCCGAATGACCGCGCCCTGGTCGCGCACGAGCTCGGCCGCCACTTCCCGCACCTGCAATTGGTGGAATCGAATGGGGCGGGCGGCTACGAAGAGGCCCTGCGCGCCCCCGAGGCCGACGTGGTGATCACCGATTACCACATGGGCGCGACCGACGGGCTGTCGATCCTGCGCGCCTTCCAGACCCGCGACCCGCGCATTCCGGTCATCATGTTCACCGGCACCGGCAGCGAAGAGATCGCCGTCGAGGCGATGAAGGGAGGCGTGTACGACTATGTCCTCAAGTCGCCCGAGCACCTTGGCCGCCTGTCGTCGGCCGTCAAGCGGGCCCTGGAGTGGGCCAAGGCGCGGCGCGCCCTGGGCGAGGCCGAGGAACGCTACCGGAGCCTCTTCGGTGGCGCCCCGGTGGGACTGCTCCTGACCACGCCCGATGGCCGCATCCTGGACGCCAACCCGGCACTGGTGCAGATCCTCGGCTACCCCGACCGCGAATCGCTCCTCGAGGTGAGGACGCCGGACCTGTACCTCCGCCGCGAGGATCGCGAGAGCTGGGCCGCGGATCTCGAGCGCCAGGGAGTCGTGCAGGGTGTCGAGGTCGAGCTCCGCCGGCGGGACGGCGCGACCATCTGGGCCCGCCTCAGCGCCCGCGCGGTCCGCGACGAGCAGGGGCGCAGCCTGTACTACGAAGGCGCGATCGAGGATGTGACCGGCCGCAAGCAGGCGGAGGAGGCGCTGCGGCGCAGCGAGGCGCGCAAGGCGAACATCCTCGGCATGGCGCTCGACGCGATCATCACCATCGATCACGAGGGGCGGGTCGCCGAGTTCAACCCGGCGGCCGAGCGCATGTTCGGATACGCGCGCGCCGAGACGCTGGGCCGCGAGCTGGCAGAGCTGATCGTGCCGCCGGCCCTGCGCGAGAAGCACCGGGCCGGCCTGGCGCGCCAGCGCGCCACGGGTGAAAGCCGCGTGCTCGGCAGGCGCATCGAGATCACCGCCATGCGCAAGGACGGCAGCGAGTTTCCGGTCGAGCTCGCCCTGACCCGCGATCCGACGAATGACCTGGGCCTGTTCACCGGCTTCATCCGCGACCTGAGCGAGCGCAAGCAGGCGGAAGAAGCGCTGCGACGCAGCGAGGAGCTGCTCCGCCAGTCGCAGAAGATGGAGGCCGTCGGCCGCCTGGCGGGCGGCGTCGCGCACGACTTCAACAACCTTTTGACCGTCATCGGGGGGCACAGCGAGCTGCTCCTCGGCCGCCTGCACGAGACCGATCCGATCCGCAAGGAGATCGATCAGATCAGGAAGGCGGGGGAGCGCGCCGCGGCGCTGACCCGCCAGCTGCTGGCCTTCAGCCGGCGCCAGGTGCTGCAGCCGAGGGTCCTCGACCTGAACAAGATCGTGGCCGAGCTGGACAAGATGCTGCGCCGCCTGATCGGCGAGGACATCGAGCTGGTCCTGGCCACGCGGCGCGGCCTGGCCCCCGTCAAGGCCGACCCGGGCCAGATCGAGCAGGTGATCATGAACCTGGCGGTGAACGCGCGCGACGCCATGCCGAAGGGGGGCAGGCTGACAATCGAGACGAGAAACGTCGATCTCGACGAGGTCTTCGCGCTCACCCATCCCCCGACGAAGCCCGGCCGTTACGTCATGCTGGCCCTGACCGACACGGGGCAGGGCATGGACCCCGAGGTGCGCTCGCACCTGTTCGAGCCGTTCTTCACCACCAAGGGGCTGGGCAAGGGGACCGGCCTGGGGCTGGCCACCGTGTACGGCATCGTCAAGCAGAGCGGAGGGTACGTCTGGGCCCTCAGCGAGCCCGGCCAGGGTGCGTCGTTCCAGATCTACCTACCGCCTGTCGACGAGGCGGTGCAGGCAACCGAGCACAAGGCCGACGCCGGACCTCTCAAGGGGACCGAGACCATCCTTCTGGTGGAAGACGAGCCGGTGGTCCGCAGCCTGGCGCGCGACATCCTGAAGATGAGGGGGTACACGGTCCTCGAGTCCACCGATGTCAACGACGCCCGCCGCATCTGCGAGACCCACCCCGAACCGATCCACCTGATGCTGACCGACGTGGTCATGCCGCAGATGAGCGGCCGCGCCCTGGCCGACTCCCTGACCGGCTTCCGCCCCGCGATGAGGGTCCTCTACATGTCGGGATACACCGACGACGCCATCGTCCAGCACGGCGTCCTCAGCCCCGGCACCCCGTTCCTGCAGAAGCCCTTCACCCCCGGCAACCTCGCCCGCAAGGTGCGCGAAGTCCTCGACCGGGCCGTGGGCACGCCCCTCACGACGAAGGGCTAGGGCCGCACGGCGGCCCTTCCGAAGTGGATCGGGATCCCGTAGTAGCGCATCCGGCGGTAGAGCTTCGGCCGGCTCCACCCGATGAAG
>QHXZ01000086.1:570-3589 GCA_003223165.1 Acidobacteriota bacterium | reverse complement strand
AATTCCTTGCCCGGCAGGCCGGTCTCGATCGCGATGCGTTCGAGGAAGTGGTTCACGAGCGCCGGAATGTCGTCCCTGCGTTCACGCAGGGGCGGGAGGTCAATCGTGATGACGTTGACCCGGTAGAAAAGGTCCTCCCGGAACGCGACCTCTTTGATGAGCGTTCGCAGGCTCCTGTTCGTGGCGGAGATGATGCGCACGTCGACGCGGATGGTCTCCTTGCCGCCGACCGGGCGGACCTCCCGCTCCTGCAACGCCCGCAGGAGCTTGCTCTGCATGCGCACGCTCATGTCGCCGATTTCGTCCAGGAACAACGTGCCGCCATGGGCGAGTTCGAGTATTCCCTTGCGATCGCGGTCGGCGCCCGTGAAGGCGCCGCGTACGTGGCCGAACAGCTCCGACTCAAGCAGACTCTCCGAGAGAGCCGAGCAGTTCTCGGAGAAGAAGCGCCGCTCCTGCCGCCCCGATCGCTCGTGGATCGCCCGTGCGACCAGCTCCTTTCCTGTCCCGCTCTCGCCCTGGATCAGGACCGGGAGAGAGCATGATGCGGCCTTGTCGGTCAGATGGTGGACACGGCGCATGGCATCGGTGGATCCGATGATGCCGTGGGGGCGCGACCGGGCCTGGCTTTCTCCGGGTACCCCCGTCGTCGGGCGATCGCCAGCCCCACCCGGCGCCGCCGGGACCAGCTGCGCGGCTTCCAAGGCGCCTCGCGGGCGGACCAGAGCAGAGCGATCGGCTCCGTCCCAGTCGCGGGGCAGGGCGATTCCGTAGAGCGGCCTCTGGTTCATGGCAACCAGGATGCGTTTGGTGGCCTCCTCCAGCATCTGCAAGTCGGCTACGTTCATCAGGCTGTCGACCGCCTCGGGCCTTTCTGCGAGCGAGCGCGCCTGGCCACCGACCCGCCTCAGGTCGGCGAGCCATTCCCCAAGATTGACTCGTGTTCTGGGTTCTATTGCCATTCCTCGGTCGCTCCTTCTGTTCGCTTATTTCCGGCCCGAGAGGTCGCCGCCGGGTCGGGTTGGCCGCCACATGAGCAAGGGCGGTACCAGCCGCTCGGGTTCCGCTTGGTTCAGCGGTTTCCTGCCGCAAATGCTTGGAGCGCAGCAGGATGAAGGCGGACTTTGGCCCCGTGACAATCCGTGTCACAGAGTTGGGACCGTTCGATCTGTCCTAATGTGAAAAGATGGGGAGGGAAGTGTCACACAGTATCACAGGGATTGCCCGTAGTCGGACGGGATCCTGAAGGCCCTCATGCGCCTGTATAGCTTCTGGCGGTTCCATCCGATGAAGCGTGCCGCTTTCGCCTTGTCACCTCCATAACGACGTAGCGCCTCCTCGATCATCAACTGCTCGCCGGTCTTGTGCCCGTTGCCGTTTCCTCCACCGCTCGCGGGCATTGCGCGCGGCACGATACCTTCAGGCACGTCGCCCAGGGTGATGACCTCCCCGGAAGACAGGATGGCGAGTCTCTCGATCAGGTTGCGAAGCTCGCGCACGTTCCCCGGCCACTCGTAGCGTGACAGCGCCTCGAGGACCCCGGGTCCGAGGCGCTTGCTCTGTCGTCCGTCCTTGGCCGCCTGCGAGCGAAGGAAATGTGTGACCAGCAGCGGAATGTCCTCGCGCCGATCACGCAATGGCGGCACCTCGATGGCCAGGACATTCAGCCGGTAGTAGAGGTCCTCCCGGAAGCGCTTCTGGGCGACCAGCAGCTTGAGGTCGGCGTTGGTAGCGGTCACGATGCGCACATCGACCTTGCGCGCCGTGTTTTCGCCGATCCGCCGCACCTCACGCTCCTGCAGGACCCGCAGCAGGCGCGCCTGCAACGAGAGGCTGGTGTTCGTGATCTCGTCGAGGAAGAGGGTGCCCCCGTGCGCCTCCTCGATGAGGCCGACCCGGTCCCGGTCTGCCCCCGTGAAGGCGCCGCGAACGTGACCGAAGAGCTCCGCCTCCAGAAGGCCTTCCGGCAAGGCGCCGCAGTCGATGGCCACGAACTTTTTGTCGCGGCGCGGACCGTTGTAATGGATCGCACGTGCCACCAGATCCTTGCCCGTCCCGCTCTCCCCGAGAACGAGGACATTGCAGTCGTTCTCAAGGATGCCGCCGATGAGGTCGGCCATTCTCGTCATCGCGGGACTCGTGCCCAGCAGGCTTTCGAACCGATGTCGCCCTTCAACCTCCTTCCGCAGTCTGGCGTTCTCCGCCGTCATGTTGCCGAAAAGACGCGCGTTCTCGATAGCGACCGCCGCCTGGCTGGCAAAGGACTCCACGAACGCCCTCTCGCGATCGGTGAACATCTGCGCGGCTCGCCGTGTGTCGAGGTAGATCACACCGACCACCTTGCCGCGGGCGCGCATCGGCACGCACAGAATTGACTTGATCTCGTGCAGGACGAGGCTCTTGTAAGCCGACAGTGTGGGGTCCTTGCCCACGTCCACGGTCAGAATGGTCGTCCCCTCCGCGACCTGATTCCCCGGCCTGATTCCGGGCGCATCTCGCCGGTCAGCTCATCACGCAGGAAGATGATCCCCCGCTCGGCGCGGACGTTCTCGATCGCCAGGTCGAGGACACTCGTCATCAGCTCGCTGAGGTCGAGAATCGAGGACAACCGCTGGCCGATGGTGTTGAGAGCCCCCAGCATCTTCCTCGAGGTCTTCTCGCGCTGGCTCATCACCGCCAGGTCGTGCCGAACCTTCTTGCCGGCCTCCATCCTCAATCGCTCGTACCGGTCGACCACCTCCCGCACGCGCGGCTGATTCAAGAACGACTCCTTGTACCGCTCCTCCTCGATGTCCATCCCTATCTCATGGATCGTCAGCGCCGCCATGCGATAGCAAGCGACCGCCCTCTCGTAGCGCAGCAACTGCTCGTAGGCCCGCCCGAGACGGTAGGCCGACTGCCAGAACATGGTCCGGTCTCCATTGGCCGTCGAGACGTCCACGGCCTCCTTGAGGAGGACCTCGGCCTCCTCCGCCCGGTTCGCCGCCAGCAGCGCCTCCCCGCGCAGCCCCAATCCCCA
>QHXZ01000086.1:0-561 GCA_003223165.1 Acidobacteriota bacterium | reverse complement strand
ATCGCCTCCAATTCGTCGAACGCCACCCCCATCCTCTGACGAATCTGAGCCAGCGCCAGCTGAGCGCTCAACTTGACGTCGAAGGGAGCCTTGCTCTCGTGGTTCGCGATCGACTCCTCGAGCGTTCGCTGTGCGTCGGCGTGTTGCGCTATCGCGGACAGGACCAGTGCTCGGATAATGTCCAGGTCGAGGAGTGACGCCCACAATTGTCGACGAAGACAGAATGTCGATGCGAACCCAGCCACCCTGAGGCATGACGAGTAGAGCCCGACTTCGAACAAAAGGACTGCCCAACTTGATAAAACATACGAAGTCGACTGAACTGGCTCCTGCCCTCTATTTGTGTTCATTCGATGGCGAAGCTGGCCGGCCGCATCCTCGTGGTAACCTGCTCTTGCCAAAGCCAGTCCAATGTTCACCCCTGCGATGACAACATCCGGATTAGATCCCGCCACGCGGAGCACAAGTGCCGCTGAACGAGAACGGCGAATTACAAGCGCCCAGTTTCCTTGGGCTCGATGTGTGTCTCCCAGGTTATTGAGGATTTCTCCGCTCCGAGTC
>QHXZ01000085.1 GCA_003223165.1 Acidobacteriota bacterium | reverse complement strand
GGCGGCTCGGGGTGGTGCTCGACGCGCGCACGGGGGCGATCAGGCGGTGGCTCTATAAAGATGATGCGCCGCCCGGCGCGGCGGCGCGGCCCGGGTCGGGGGGCGCCGCGGCGGAAGGTCCCGCGGCGGCTGGCGCCCCGGCGCGCGAGGGGTTCAGGCGCACGGGTCAAGAGCTGGCGCTGCGGCCGCCTCTCACGGAGGACCAGATCCGAAGGCTCAAGGTCGGAGACATGGTGCTGATCAGCGGAGTGATGTTCACCGGCCGCGACGCGGTCCATCACCATCTGATGAAACAGCCGCCGCCGGTCGACCTGCGCGGCCAGATCCTCTATCACTGCGGCCCGGTCGTCCTGAAGGAGAACGGCTCCTGGCGCATCACCGCCGCCGGCCCGACCACCAGCATCCGCGAGGAGCCGTACGAGGCCGACGTGATCGCCCGTTACGGGCTGCGGGCGGTGATGGGGAAGGGGGGCATGGGTCCGAAGACCCTCCAGGCGCTCAAACAGCACGGAGCCGTCTACCTGAACGCCATCGGCGGCGCGGCGCAGTACTACGCCCGCTGCATCGAGAAGGTGGAGGGGGTGGACCTGCTGGACCTCGGGATCCCCGAGGCGATGTGGCACATCCGCGTGAAGGACTTCCCGGCCATCGTGACCATGGACGCGTCGGGCCGCTCGCTGCACGCCGACGTCGAGGGCGCCTCGGCCGCCATCCTCAAGACGCTGGCGGCGCCGGTTTTCTAGCGTTCACATCCTGCTGCGCCCGTCACCGCTCCAGATCGCCCCGTCGTCCGTCACCGTGCCGCTGGTGGAGCTGAGGGACGACCGGTTGCCGGTCCAGATGGCCCCCGAGCCGGCGACCTCGGGGTTGTCGACCGTCGCCATCGCGCCGCCCCGGCCGGTCCAGATGGCACCGCTGCCAGAGGTGATCGACGACGGCACGGGCGTGAGCGCGAGGCCGGCGGCGCTGCCTTTCGCGTTGCCCCAGATGGCGCCCTGGGGCCAGGACCAACCCCACAGGACCGCCGTGTCCTGGAGGTAGACGAAGCCGTCGCTGCCTGCCATCGCCAGGGGAGAGGGGGCGCTCTGGGCGTAGCCGGTGGCGTTCACGGCGGCGTACGCGTCGAGGGCCCCGGCGCCGGTCTCGAAGACCATCCGCGAGTCCTTGACGGCCGACTTCATGAGCCGCGCCTTGACGGTGGCGGGGTTGAGCGTTGGATCCTTCTGCAGCATCAGGGCCGCCGCTCCGGCCACCATCGGCGCGGCCATCGAGGTCCCCGACAGGGTGTAGTACGCCCCGTCCTGGGTGGCGTGCGCCGGATCGTTCTTGTAGACGCCGATCGGCAGGGTCAGCTCGTGGTGCTGGGTGTCGAGCCACGAGGAGACCGCGCGGGCGGAGACGATCCAGGTGCCGGGGGCGACCAGGTCGGGCTTGACCGCGAAGTCGACCAGGCTCGGCCCCTTGCTCGAGTACCACCCCAGGACGTCGTCGTTCAGCGGCACCGTGTTCCGATCGTCCATGGCCCCGACGGTGATGGCGGACGGCGCGTTGCCGGGACTGGTGATCGTCCCGAAGCCGGTGCCGACCCCTCCGTCATTGCCGGCCGCGACCACCACGACGATCCCCTTGCGCACCGCGGCGGCGACCGCACGACAGAGGGGATCGGTCCGGTACGATTCGTACACCGGGTGGCCCAGCGACAGGTTCAGGACCCGGATGTTGTAGGTCCCGGCGTTCTTGATGGCCCAGTCGATGCCCTTGATGACGTCGGAGGTGTAGCCCGATCCGTCCGGCGCCAGGGCCCTTATGGAGATGAGCTGCGCTCCGGGGGCCAGCCCCTTGAAGGTGCGGAACGACAGGCTGTCGCTCGACGCGAACCCGTTGCCGTACAGGATGCCTGCGACGTGCGTCCCGTGGCCGAAGTAGTCGGCGAGGCCGGTCTCGTGCCCGACGATCTCGACCTCGACGATCGGCTTCGATCCGATGGGACGCTTGAAGTCGGGGTGCAGCTGCACGCCGGTGTCGACGAGGGCGATGCCGACCCCCTTGCCGGTCAGCCCGCCGCCCCACCATCCAGACGACGCGGCGGCCAGGTCGGCCCGGGTGGCGCGGTAGGCCACGTCCAGGTGCGCCTTCACGGGGGAGTCGAGGGAGATCCGCTCCACGTTCGAGTCGGAGGCCAGGTTCATGATCGAGCCGGCCGAAACGGTGGCCGAATACCCCGGGATGCTCGAGTAGGTCGTGCCGAGCAGGCCGCCCAGGTTCTGCAGCAGGCCCAGGTCGCCGGAATCGGGCGCGCTGTAGGTCTGCACGATCACGTGCACCTGCTGCTCGGCCGGTCCGTTGACGATCCCCAGCAGGTCGCCCGAGAGCTTGCCGAGGAGCCCCGTCACCGACGTCAGCAGCTGCGTCGTCGTCGACAGCAGCGAATCGAGCAGGCCAGGCTGGGCAGGCTGGACGGTGACGAGCGCCAGGATGACAGCAAGGACGGCGACGGTGGCGGGTTTCCTCGAAAGGCGACGTTGTATGAGCATGCGTGTCCTGAGAGAAGCAAGGCCTCTGCCAACCGCCCGCCCGCGGTGGGGTTCGCCGGAAGCTCAAGGTACGCAAGGGTTTCGAGCGGAGGGCCGGAGGAGCCGGCAGGGCCGCGCGCCGGACCGTCGTGTCGCGCTTCGGGACAGCCGGTCGCTTTTCGGGCATGGCGCGGGCCCGCCAACCCGCGTCGCTGCGGGACTTGGCGGTCCCTGCCCAGGCTCTGGACAGCGTCTGTCCAGGGGCTGGCCACCGCGAAGCGGGCGTGACGGAGCGTCGCCGCCGTTAGGGATGCGCCGCGCCGCTCCCTTCGAGCTGCGCCATCTTGTCGGTGATGAGGCGGTCGATCTCCTGCTTCAGCCGGGAGAGCACCTCGTCGTAGCCGAAGCTGCCGAGCGTGTCGGCGCCGCGCTTCAGGTTGACGTGGGTCGGGGCGCACCACAGGCCCAGGTCGGCGTCGTCGGTCTCTCCCGGGCCGTTGACGCGGCACCCCATCACGGCGATGGTGATGGCGTGCTGCTGCGCGTAGGCCGCCATGTCGCGCACCCGCTCGGCCAGCGCGACGAAGGCCTGGTTCTCGACCCGCGAGCAGGAGGGGCAGGAGATGATGTTGAGCCGCCGCCCGAAGTTCCCGGGCACCGAGCGGAAGCGGCCGTGCGCGATGTCCTCGAGGATCTGCCGGCCGGCGGCGATCTCCTCCCCCTTGCGGTCGTTCGGGACGGTCAGCGACACGCGGATGGTGTCGCCGATGCCGCGTGACAGGAGCTGCTCGAAGGCGATGCGCGTCTTGATCACGCCGTCGGGGGGCAGCCCCGCCTCGGTCACGCCGAGGTGCAGCGGCACGTCGGGGCGGCTGGCGGCGAAGCGACGGTTCGCATCGATCACCTTGACCGGGTCGGAATCCTTGAGCGACACGACGTAGCGCGTGAAGCCGAGCCGGTCGAGGATGTCGCAGTGCTCCAGCGCCGAGGCGACCATCTCGCCCGCCGAATCGTCCCCGAAGCGTCCCGCCTTGTCCGGATCGACCGAGCCGCAGTTCACGCCGACCCTCAGGGCGCAGTCGTGACGGGCGGCCGCCTCGGCCAGGAAGGCGACCTTGTCGCGCACCGGCTTGCTCCGCTCGTGGTGGTAGAGGTGGCCGGGGTTGTAGCGGATCTTGTCGACGTGCGGCGCCACCCGCGGCGCCAGCCGGTAGTTCTCCTGCAGGTCGACCGACAGGTTGGCGGCGACGCCTCCGCGGATGGCGGGGAGCGCGGCGGCGTCCTTCTCGCTGTCCACGGCGATGCGCACGATGTCCGCCCCGGCGCGCTCCAGCTCGAGGATCTGGCGCACCGTCGCGGCGACATCCGACGTCTTGGTGGCGGTCATGCTCTGCACGGCGACCGGATGGCCGGCGCCGATGGTGGCGCGTCCGATGCGCACGCTCTTGGTCGGATTGCGGGGCGGCGAGGCCGGGTGCGGTCCGTCTGCGGGCATGACCCGCAGATGATAGCAGGAGGCGCCCGAGCGGCACAAGGAACAGGACGCCGACGTCAAGGAGGGGGGGCGGCGGCGCCGCTCACGCCGCGCCGCCATCCGTTCCGAGGGCGCGACCGGCGCCTGGAGGCACCAGGCCGCGCCGCAGGACGTCGAGCGGGTAGAAGGTGTCGCGCCAGCGCACGCCGCCCTGCAGGAGCGTGCGGACGGCGGAATTCCAGGCGGCGCCGGCCAGAAGCAGAAGCGAGATGGGGTGCAGCAGGGCGGGCATCAAGGGGGCGTATCCGTGGCGGCGCCCCTCGGTCGCGTACCCGAGGATCAGAAGCGTCGCCTGCAGCAGGACGGGCGCCCAGGCCGCCGCCAGCGGACCCGCCGGGATCGCGCCGCCCCTCACGGCCAGGAGGGTCGCGGCACCGGCGGCGACGGCGGGGCCGAACGTCGTCAGCAGCACGAAGAGCGTGAAGGCGACGAGCTGAGTCAGCGAATAGTCGAAGCCGGAGAAGAGGTTCTTCTCCAGGCCGCGGATCACCTGGAAGGTGCCCCGGTGCCAGGGGCAGCGGACCAGCCCGACCCCCAGGAAGATACGCTGCCGGGCGCCGCTCTCCTTCAGGAGGCGGCCGAGCTTGAAGTCGTCAGCCGCGTCCATGCGCAGGAGCCGGTGGCCGCCGACCCTCTCGTAGGCGGCGCGGCGCATCAGGTTGAACGCCCCGACCCCGGCGCCGCCGCGGCGCAGGTCGCGGTCCATCTCGAAGGCGCGCGCGCCGAGAAGGAACATCTGTCCGAAGGCGGCGACGAGCCCGGTCTGCAGCGCGGGCATGGCGCCGAGGTCCGGCAGGACTGCGACGTGATCGAGGCCGCGATCCTCGGCGCCGGCGACCGCCCGCGCCAGCAGGTCCTCCTGCGCCAGGACGACGTCGCCGTCGGTGAACAGGATCCAGTCTCCACGCGCCCGCCCGGCGCCGAGGTGGCAGGCGTGGCACTTGCCGAGCCAGCCCTGGGGCAGCGCGTCGTTGTGCAGCACGAACAACGACGGCGCCGCGCGCCGCACCCCGGCTTCGGCGGCGATCCGATCGAGGATCTCCGCCGTGCCGTCGGTCGAGCGATCGTCCACGACGATCACCTCGAGGCTGGGGTAGCGCTGGGCCAGGAGGCCGCGGACGGTCGCCTCGATGCCCGCCGCTTCGTCGCGGGCGGTGACCACGACCGAAAGGGAGGGAAGCGCGCCGCCGCCCGCGCCGTCCGTCCGGCCGCCCGGGGCGCGCGCCGGCAGCAGATCGCCCAGCGCCCTCACCCGCCGGGACGAGACCAGGACGAGGACGCCGATCGCCAGTCCCGGGAGCCCCGCCAGCCAGCCATAGAGCGCCAGCAGCCCCACGGACATCAGGAGGCCGCCGGGATCGCCATGACGGCCGACCGGGCGATGTCCTCCTGCCGGATCTTCTCGGGGTCGAAGGCCTTGAGGGAGGCGATCAGGCGGTCGAGGGCGGTGTCGAAGCCGGGGAGCGTCTTGCGCGCCCGGCCGAGCGGGTTGCAGCGGGCGAGCACGAAGTTCTTCACGAAGGGGTGATTGATGCCGCGGCGCTTGAGCTTGTCGACCACCCCCTTGAGAACCGCGTCGGCCTCGGCCACGCGCGCCGCGCGCTCCTCGCGCGTGGCGTAGGCGCTCTTGAGGGAGCCCTTCAGGAAGGCGTCGACGCGCCTGAGAATGGGTGAGAAGGCGCCGCCCGCGAAGCGGGCGTTCTTCTCGTAGAGGAGGCCCAGGGTGATGAAGTAGGCCTCCTCGAACTGGAAGGCGAAGCCCGCCTCGTCCTTCTTCTCGTCGCGCGAGAGCAGGCCGCGGTACATCCGGATCACCTCCAGCGACTTCTCCTTGAGGTTGTGGGCCTTCTCGGTGTTGAGGGCCAGGATCTGGAACGCCACCTCGCTCTCCGGGATGACGATCGCCGGCACGAAGGCGGCCTTGAGCTTCTCGAGGGCGTGCCGCCGGTGGTTGCCGTTGGGGGTCCAGTAGCCGCCGTCCGAGCGCACCGCCACGACCGGGTCGATGAAGCGGTCGAGCTTCTTGATCACCTTGAGCAGCCGCTCGGCGTGCGTCTTGGAAAGATCACGCTGGTAGGGGGTCGGCTGGACCTTGTCGCGGGGCAGCAGGGCGAAGATCTGCCAGTGATGGCCCACCGGGTCCTGGTAGAGGGCCAGCGCCGCGCCGCCGTCGCGGTCGATCTGCATCGCCAGCTCGATCACGGGGACCGGGGGCTCGGCATCCTCGGGGTGCACGGTGAAGCCCTGCCGCGCCATCGCGCCTTCCCGGCCCTACTCCTTCGGGCAGATGCTCATTTCGTTCCTGACCGCCTTCACCTTCTGGACCTTGCGGGCGGCCTTGACCGCGGACCTCGCGACGTCGTCCGACCCGGCGCACCCCTTCAGGGTCACGACGCACGCGTCGGTCTCGACGTTGATCTTGAGGCCGGCGACCGGGTGCTTCGCCAGGATGCGGCTCTTGACGTCGGCGGTGATCAGGGCGTCGGGGCAATCGTCGGGGGCGGCCGGGAGCCCGGAGACCCATCCCGCACCCAGCACCAGGACAAGCAGGCCGCCCCGCAGCAAGCCGCACAGCGGCCGGCGGCGGCCGATCCGGCTCGTGCCCCTCATCAGCGCATCTCTCATTCCGGAGGGCCTCCTTCGAGCGACAGGTTACTGCGGAGCCGACGGCGAAGCAAGGGCGCGCGTCATGCCGCTCTCGCTGTATGATCCGCCGCGCCGGGTCGACCGGGAAGGACGGCCGGCGGTGCCGGTCCTATCCCTTCCGCGTGATCACGAACACCACGGCGGCCGTCCAGGTCGGGAACAGGTCGAAGAATGGCACCAGCTCGGCAAGGAACGCCGGCAGAAGCGCCAGATGCCGGCCCAGCAGCGCCAGCAGCGCCCCGCCCACGGCGATTTCCAGCAGGTCGTTCCACGGCGCCGCGGCGCCTTCGATGAACAGAGGCAGCAGGCCGATCTGCAAGGCATCGGCGGCGACGGCGATCGCCAGCGCCGCCAGATGCCGTGGATCGCGCCAGCGTCCGCGACGTGGAGAGAGGTCGGCCGGCGTGCTGCGCGGCGACGACGGCTCGAGCGCGACGGAATGGCGATAGGGGGGCGGGTCCACGCCGGGATTATAGGCTGGGCGGCCGCCTCTCTGCTGCTGGCGTGCGGCTCGAGCGCGCCGGAGCGGATCGACGCGCTTCTCGCGCCGCTGCGGAGCGACCATGGCCCGGGCGCGGCGGTGATGGTGATCCGTGACGGCGAGGTGGCCTACTCCGGGGCGGCCGGCATGGCCGATGTCGAGCGCGGGATTCCGATCGGCCCCCGAACGGCCTTCGATGTCGCCTCCGTGTCGAAGCAGTTCACCGGGATGCTGGCCATCCTCCTCCATGAAGAGGGACGGCTAGACTACGACGCGGCGGTCGTCCGTTTCCTTCCGGAGCTCGCCCGCTTCGGCGACGGGATGACGGTGCGCCACCTGCTGACGCACACGTCCGGGCTGCCGGACTACTACGACGCGCTGGCGCGCGCGAGCGCGGCCGGCCGATGGGCCTCCAACCGCGACGCGCTCGCCTATCTGCAGCGGCAGGGCGAGCCGGTCTTCCCTCCCGGCGATCGGTTCGCATACAGCGACGCGGGGTACGAGATGCTGGCGGTCGTCCTCGAGCGGATCGCAGGCATGCCATTCGCCGACCTGCTGCGGCGGCGGATCTTCGAGCCGCTCGGCATGGACGACACGCGCCTGCGCGACCGTCCCGACCTCGAGGTCCCCCATCGCGCCCGCGGCTACATGCCGCAGAAGGAGGGGTTCGTCCCGTTCGACGCTCACCCTCTCGACTGCCTGGCCGGCAGCGGCGCCGTCAACACGACGCTTCACGACCTCTATCTCTGGGACCAGGCGCTCTCCACCGGACGGCTCGTGCCCACGAGGACGCTCGATCAGATCCTGCGGCCGATGCGGCTCAACGACGGCTCCCTCAGCCCTTATGGCTTCGGGTGGTTTCTGAAGCGCGACCTCTGGCGGCGCCGCTGGGAGCATCCGGGGGATTGGCGCGGCTTCGAGGCGTTCATCCTGCGCTACCCGGACGATCACCTCACCGTCATCCTGCTCGCCAACCGTCCCGATGTCGATCTCGCCGACCTCGCCGACCGGATCGTCCGGATCGAGGGCGGTCTCCACTGGCTCCCGTGATCGGGCCCCCGTCGATCTCCCGGCGCCTCACGCTCGACAGGAAGGTCTGCGGGCTGCGCCGCGAACGGGCGTAGAATGCTGCGTGCCGACCACGATCCGGCTGTCGGGGGGGCAGCCGGCCGGCCACGCGACCGAAGGCTCTCGTCCACCCCGGACCGTCTTCGCCCCTACCTTCACAGGAGGGCCACACATGACACGACCATCCACCTGCCTCGGGGCGATCGTCGCGCTGGGTCTCACCCTGGCGCTCAGCCCGTCCTTCTCTCATGCCGCCGTCCGGGACAACAAGGGGGGCCCGCCGTTCTATTCGACCGAGGACTTCCAGGTGGCGCAGTCGATCCTGGTGCACAGTGGCTACCTGCGCCAGGGTTCCTACGCGTCCGGGCTGCTCGACCAGCCGACCATCAACGCCATCCGGGCGTTCCAGCGCGAGCACGCGATCCGGCCGTCCGGCATGCTGGATCCCGAGACCATGGGGATGCTGATGTCCCACAAGCTGGTGGCGGCCGCGCCCTCGGCCCCGCCGCCGGCCCGGGGTCAGATGGAGCTGAGCGAGAAGGTCGCCGCGGAAGAGGGGGTGAAGCTGGCGGCCAGGGAGACGGTCTCCAAGGCGCGCGTCGCGCATGCGGATCCCGACGCGACGCACCGCTCGATGCCACGCACCGGCGGCCCGATCGCGCTGCTGGTCGTCCTCGGGGGGGCCCTCATGGCCTTCGGGGTGGGGCTGGCCGTCCTGGCGCGCAGGTTCTAGATGCCGGCCGGATCGAACGGCGCCCGCTTCCGCCGGTCCTTGAAGGTCCTGTCGGCCGCCGGCCTGGCGGCGGGCGCCGTGATGCTGGCCGGCGCCGCGTCGCTGCGCCTGCGGGCCGCCGCCTGGCAGGAATCGAACGCGGGACGCTTCGAGGCGCGGCGGTCGGCAGGCCCGCCGCGACCCGGATCTGAGGCCCGGCCTTCGGCCGGTGAGCGAAGCCGTCCGCGCCTTGGCCGGCCGATGGCGCGCCTGCGCATCGACCGGCTCGGCCTCGACACCGTCGTGGCGGAGGGGACGGACGATCAGGTCCTCTCGAGGGGCCCCGGGCACCTGCGGGGAAGCGGCCTGCCCGGGGAGCGCGACAACTGCATCATCGCCGGCCACCGGGACGGCGCCTTCGCGCGGCTCGAGGGAATCCGCGAGGGGGACCTGGTGGACGTTGCGGACGACGGCGGGCCGAAGCGCTACCGGGTGGTGCGGGTCGAGGTGGTGGACAAGGACGACGCGGCCGTCCTGTCACCCACGGACAGACCGACCCTCACGCTCGTCACCTGCTACCCCTTCCGCTACCCGGGCCCGGCGCCGCGGCGCCTGGTGGTGCGGGGGGAGCTGGTGGAAGGGCTGCGCCCCTCCTAGTGCTCGCCGTTCTCCTGACCTCGATCCGGCGAGGCCGGCTGCTTCTTCCTGCCCCCGTGCGCGCGGCGCTTGACCAGCGTGCGCAGGTCCGTGCATCCGAGCGGATACCAGAATCCCGACCGATCTCTCCGGCCGGGAGGCAGGACGGAGTCCGGGTCCTCCGGCTCGACAATCTTGAGATGGAGCGACACGGGAATCCCCAATGCCATCTCGAACGATGAATTGTCGACTGTGCTACTGACGCAGTTTTCGGCGAATCCAGGCCATTCTAACGAATTCGGGGAATGGGGGAAGCCCCGGGGTGAAAAAAATCGGCCACCAGGGATGTTTCACATGACGCGCCAGGGGTCGTGCGGGGCGGTCCGGCTACTTCTGCTCTCCCTGCGGCCACTGGAAGAAGGAGCTGTTCGAATAGACGATGTCGCAGTTGATGTCGCTCGTCGGTCCGCCGGTCGCCGTCCCCGCCGCGCCGTCCCGTCCGTAGCTGGTGATGGTGTAGACCGTGCCGCTGGCGTTGGTGTCGATGTGCCAAGAGTTGTTCCAGCCATCGCCCGGGGGCATCGTCTTGATGTAACCGGGGGAGAGGAACGGGGCCACCATCGAGGTGTTGGCGTCGGCCATGCCGCGCGGGTAAGTGTTGTGGTCCACCGAGTAGAGCTCGAGGGCGTTGCCGATCGACTTCATGTCCGCCATGGTGGCTTTCTGCTTGGCCCGGTCCATGGCGTTCCGCAGGTTGGGGATCGCGAGGGCGGCGATGATGCCGATGATGGCGAGAACGATCAGCAGCTCGATGAGCGTGAAGCCGCGCTCGCCCCTGCGGATGCGCGCCGCCGTGCGTTGTGCCATGCCCCATCCCCTCCACAAAGAGCGGTAGTCTAGCATGCCGCCGCGCGCGCAGCCCGGCGGCCGGCGCGTCCCATCCGGTCCCTCATGACCCGGGTCGGCTCTTAGAGTACGGATGCCGGGAGCCGCGCGTCTAGGAGGCGAACAGGCTCCTAGCGGCCCCCGCCGGCCGGCCCGGACGCCCCCGCGGGCACGTGGCCCAGGAGCGCCGACGGGTCGACGTTGCCGCCGCTCAGCACCACCGCGGTCGGCACGCCGGAAAAGCGCGCCGCCCCCGTCAGGAGGGCGGCGACGCCCACCGCGCCGCTCCATTCCACCACCAGCCGCTCGGTGCGCAACAGGAACTCGGCCGCCTCTCGGATCGCCTCCTCGCTCACGGTCACCATGTCGGCCACGAAGCGCCGCACGATGGAGAAGGTGAGATCGCCCGGGCGCTGCGGCAGCAGGCCGTCGGCGATCGATCGGGCCGAGGGGAGGGTCACGGGCGCCCCCGCGCGGATCGAGGCCGCCATCTTGGCCGCTCCCTCCGGCTCGACGCCGATGACCCGGATGCCGGCCCGATGGTAGCCGCAGGCCAGCGCGATGCCGGCGATCAGCCCGCCGCCGCCGACCGGAACCAGGACCGTCCCCACCTCCGGCATCTGCTCGAGGATCTCGACGCCGCACGTCGACTGCCCGGCGACGATGAAGGGATGGTCGAACGGGGGCACCATGGTCAGGCCGCGCTCGGCCTGGATCGCCTCGGCGCGCGCCTTGCGCTCGCTCGAGGCCGGCCCGGTGAGATGCACCTCGCCGCCCACGGAGCGCACCCTCTCGATCTTCAAGGCCGGGGCGCTGTCCGGCATCACCACCACCGCGGGCACGCCGGCCTGCCTGGCGGCCAGGCTCACGGCGATCCCGTGGTTGCCCGACGAATAGGTGATGACGCCGCGGGCGCGCTCCGCGTCGCCCACCCGGCCGAGGAAATTGGTGGCGCCGCGGATCTTGAAGGCGCCGCCGACCTGCAGGCTTTCGCACTTGAGCGCCACCTTGTGGCCGCAACGCTCGCTCAGGGCGTCGGAGGGGTGGAGCGGCGTGACCCGCGCCCGCTTCGACACGCGCACGCGCGCCTCGCGCAAGTCCCCCGGCCCCAGCCCCTCTTCGTGGCTTCCCATGCCCCCCTATCTTCCCCGATGCGGCGTCCGGCGGCAATGGCGGGCCGGAGGGCGCCCGCCAGCGCTTATAATGATGGGGATCCGGGATGAGGAGCCTTCGGGCGGAGGGCCGGGGATGTTCGCCAAAGAGGGGCTGGAAGGGGTCGTCGCGGCGCGCACCGGTCTCAGCCGGATCGACGGCGAGAAGGGCGAGCTCAGCTACCGGGGATATTCGATCCACGATCTGGCCCGGCACTCCGACTTCGAGGAGTGCGTCCACCTGCTCTGGTATGGGGAGCTGCCGACCCGCGCCCAGCTCGCCGAGACCCGGCGCGAGATGGCCGCGCAGCGCGCCCTGCACCCCGACGCGCTCGAGATCCTGCGGCGCTTCGCCAGGGACGCCTCGCCCATGGACATGCTGCGCACGGTGGTCTCGGCGCTGGCGATCCACGACCCGGACGTCCACGAGTCGACCCGCGAGGCGAACCTGCGCAAGGGCGTCCGCCTCACCGCGGTCATGCCGACCGTGGTCACCGCGCACGAGCGGCTGCGGAAGGGGAAGGAGCCGCTGGCGCCCGACCCCTCCCTGAGCCACGCCGCCAACTTCCTCTACATGCTGACCGGCACGCGGCCGGACGACCTGGGCACGCGCGCCCTCGACGTGGCCATGCTCCTGCAGCTCGACCACGGGCTCAACGCCTCCACCTTCGCGGCGCGGGTGACCGGCGGGACCCTGGCCGACATGCACGCGGCGATCACCTCGGCCATCGGCACCCTCAAGGGTCCGCTGCACGGCGGCGCCAACCACGACGTGATGGTGATGCTGCGCACCATCGGCGAGGTGGACAAGGCGGCCGACTTCGTCCGCACCGAGCTCCTGCAGAAGAAGAAGATCCCCGGATTCGGCCACCGGGTCTACAAGACCCTCGATCCGCGCGCCATCCACCTGCGCGACCTGTCGGAGCGTCTCGGCAAGTCGCGCGGCCAGGAGAAGTGGTTCCAGATGTCGGTGGTGATCGAGAAGACCTGCAAGGAGATGAAGAACCTCAACGCCAACGTCGACTTCTACGCCGCCTCGACCTACTACCTGCTGGGCTTCGAGATGGACCTGTTCACGCCGATCTTCGCGTGCAGCCGCGCCCCCGGCTGGATCGCCCACGTCATCGAGCAGCACACCGACAACCGCCTGATCCGTCCCCTCGAGGAGTACATCGGCCCGCCCGAGCGCCCGTACGTGCCGCTCGACAAGCGCGGCTGAGAGATCCCCTGAGGCCGAGTCCGCGGACCCGCTCCGGATATCAGGGGAGCGGCGGTTCGGGGCTTGTCCGAGGCGCGGGGTTGTGAGAGACTCGGGACATCACGGGAGAAGCGATGCCGGCGCCGCCGGATTACAAGAACAAGTTCCTGAAGAAGCCGCCCAAGCGCCTGGCGGTGATCGATCACAACTCCTGCTCGGGGTGCGCCAACTCGCCGGCCTGCGTCGCCTTCTGCGAGACGGTCACGGTCAAGGACGCGATCGTGGACGCGATCCGCTACGTCTCGTCGCCGGAGGCGCCGAACAACCTGGCGATCATCGAGTTCGACAAGTGCATCGGGTGCGCGCTGTGCGCCGAGGTCTGCCCCTGGGACGCGATCACGATGTACAACTTCGACGAGGCCTGGGACGCCGCGGCGCAGGTCACGCTGGTGTCTTACAGCCCCGAGCTGGACGTCAACCCGAAACCCGAGGACGGCGAGGCGAAACCGGCCGACGCCGCGCCTCTCGCCGGCTAGTCGCCCATGGACGTCGTCGCACTGCTCCTGGCTGCCGGCGACTCCGAGCGCATGGGATCATCGAAGGCGCTCCTGCCCTGGCGCGGGCAACCCCTCCTGGCGCACCAGCTGCAGCAGATCCAGAGAAGCGGCGTGGCGGAGTGCGTGGTGGTGCTCGGGCGCGACCCCGACCGGCTGCGCCCCCTGGTCGAGGCGACCAGGCGGCCGGGTTGGAAGGCGCGCGCCATCTTCAACCCGCGCCACCCGGAGGGCAAGGTCACCTCGATCCAGGCGGGGTTGACGAACCTGGCCGGGCCGCCGGACGGCATCCTCGTCGCGGCGGTCGACCAGCCGCTCGACGCGCGCCTGCTCGACGCGCTCCTTCTGGCCGCGGAAGAGGAGTGGGAGCGCGGCGAGGGCTGCGGCCGGCGCACGATCCTCCTGCCGGTCTTCCGGGGCCGCCGCGGGCACCCGCCCCTCTTCTGCGGCTCGCTCTTCGCGGAGCTGATGGGCATCGCGGAGGAAACCGAAGGGCTCAAGGCGGTGGTGCGGCGCGACGCGGCGCGCGTCCTCGAGGTGCCTTGGGACGATGCGGGCGTCCTGCTGAACCTCAACGCCCCCGTCGACCTGCCGCCGCCCGAAATCCGGGATCACCCGAAACCACTCTAGCGGATCCGTCCGGAAAGCCTCGGAGGTGAGGATGGCACGATCGGCCGGGAAGAGAGGCAAGCGCGGCAAGACGGGGCTCACCCGACGCGCCTTCCTGAAGGGGATCGGCATCGGCGGAGGCGCCCTCGGGAGCGGTCTCCTGGCCTCCGAGGTCGTGCCGAAGGGCGGGGCGAAGGGATCCGCCGTCACCAGGCTCGGGCCGGGCCCGGTCCCGATCACCCTCAAGGTCAACGGCCGCGTGTCCACCGTGCACCTCGAGCCGCGCGTGACCCTCCTCGATGCCCTGCGCGACCGCCTCGACCTGACCGGCTCGAAGAAGATCTGCGACCGCGGCGAGTGCGGCGGCTGCGCCGTGCTGCTCGAGGGCAAGCCGGTCTTCGCCTGCATGATGCTGGCGCTCGACGCGCGCGGCCGGTCGATCACGACCATCGAGGGGATCGCCGCCAAGGGCGCTTTGCACCCGGTGCAGGAGGCCTTCATCGCCAAGGACGCCCTGCAGTGCGGCTTCTGCACGCCCGGGTTCGTGGTGGCCTCGAAGGCGCTGCTCGACGAGAACCCCCGGCCGAGCCTCGACCAGGTGCGCGAGGCGCTGGGCGGGCATCTGTGCCGCTGCGGCACCTACCCGCGCGTCTTCGAAGCGGTGCTGAGCGTCTCGGGACGGCCGGCCAGGGCGCAGGGGCCGGGCGATCCCGGCCGGTCGGCGTAGGAGGAAGATCATGGCGCGCGCGCGCAGGCTCCGGGTCGGATACGAAGGCACCCTCAAGGAGGTCGAGCTCCAGGTCCCCGAGACCGAGCCGCCGATCTGGGATGCCGCGGCCAGGCTTCTCGTCGTGGGCCAGAGCGTCCGCCGCGTGGACGGCCCGGCCAAGGTCACCGGCGCCGCGAAGTACACCTACGACGTCAGGCTCCCCGGGATGCTGCACGGCAAGATCCTCAGGAGCCCCCACGCGCACGCCCGCATCCTGTCGATCGACACCGCCAAGGCGCGCGCCCTTCCCGGCGTGCGCGCCGTGATCGCCTTCGAACGCCCCGACTCCTTCGCCACCGTCGAGAACGAAGACTCCGGCCGGCCGATCGACGAGGCCGAAAAGAAGGAAGCGGCCGGCGCGCGGAAACGGCACCTGCTCTTCGCGGGGGAGGAGGTGGCCGCGCTGGCGGCCGCGACCCCGGAGATCGCCGAGGACGCCCTCGATCTGATCGAGGTGAAGTACGAGGTCCTGCCGCACGTGGTGGACCTCGACGCGGCGCGCGAGCCGGGCGCCCCGAAGGTCTTCCCGGAGGGGAACGTCCGCAAGCCGGAGGTGCACGAGACGGGCAGCGTCGAGGAGGGGTTCAAGGCGGCCGACCTGGTGGTGGAAGGCACCTACCGCACGCCGGTCCACCTGCACAACGCCCTCGAGACGCACGGCGCCGTGGCCCGCTGGGAAGGGAGCCGGCTGACCGTCTACGCCTCGACGCAGGGGGTCTTCGGGTTCCGCGACGACCTGGCCAGGTACTTCAAGATCCCCGCGACCGACGTCCGGGTCGTCACCGACTACCTGGGGGGCGGCTTCGGCGCCAAGTTCGGGGCCGGCGTCGTCGGCATCGTGGCGGCGCGCCTGGCGCGCGTCGCGAAGGCGCCGGTCAAGCTGATGCTCGACCGGCACGAGGAGAACCTGGCCACCGGCAACCGTCCCTCCTCGGTGCAGTGGATCAAGATCGGGGCGAAGAAGGACGGCACCCTCACCGCCATCCATCTCAAGTCGTACGGCACCGGCGGCATCGCGGGAGGAGCCGGGGTGTCGGGTCCGGTGCGCACCCTGTACGCCTGCCCGAACATCCGCACCGACGAGCAGGACGTCCTGATCAATGCCGGCTTCGCGATGCCGTTCCGCGCCCCCGGCTACGTGCAGGGCGCGTTCGCCTTCGAGTCGGCGCTCGACGAAGTGGCGGATCGCCTGGGGATCGACCCGCTCGAGCTGCGCAAGCGGAACTACACCGACAAGCCGGCCAAGGCGCTTCTCCAGATGTACGAGACGGCGGCCAGGGCGATCGGCTGGGATCGCCGCCGCTCCCCGGCGGCGGCCGCCGCGGCGCGAGGCGCCGTGCGGCGCGGCTTCGGCATGGGCACGGCCGTCTGGCCGATGTACGGCGGGCCGAAGGCCGACGCCAAGGTGATCATCCACTCCGACGGCACCGTCGAGTGCATCTGCGGCACGCAGGACATCGGCGGCGGCACCCGCACGGCGATGGCGATGGTGACGGCGGAGGTCCTCGGCCTGTCGCCGGAGGCGATCCGCGTGAGCCTGGGCGACACCGGAACCGGCATGTACTCGCCGGCCTCCGGGGGGAGCGTCACGTTGACTTCGATCCTCCCGGCCGTGCGCGGCGCCGCCGAAGGGGCGCGCGAGAAGCTCCTCAAGACCGCCGCCCCGGCGCTCGCAGCGCACCCCGAGGACCTGGAGCTGCGCGACGGGAGGGTGGGCGTGAAGGGCGGCGGCAAGTCGATCCCGTTCGCCCAGGCCGCGGGGCGCCTGCAGTCGGCGGTCATCTCGTCGCAGGCCTCGCGCGCCGAGAACTACCAGGGGGCCGGGTTCGACGTCTGGGGCGCCCAGTTCGCCGAGGTCGAGGTGGACACCGGCACGGGCAAGGTGAAGGTGCTGAAGGTGGTCGCGGCGCAGGACTGCGGCCGCACCATCAACCGGC
>QHXZ01000084.1 GCA_003223165.1 Acidobacteriota bacterium | reverse complement strand
TCGCCTCGCTGACCTCACCCTGCAGGAACTCCTCGGACATCTCCTTGAGGCGCGCCAGGATCATGGCCGAAATCTCCTGAGGACTGTAGTCCTTGTCGCGCACGCGGATGCGCACGTCCCCGTTCTTGGCCTCGACGATCTGGTAGGGGGTGAATTTGCGCGCCTGCTGCACCTCGGGGGAGTTGAACTTGCGCCCGATCAGCCGCTTCACCGCGTACACGGTGTTGGTCGGGTTGGTGACGGACTGGCGCTTGGCGATCTGCCCGACCAGCTTCTCGCCCTTCTCGGTGAAGGCCACGATCGAGGGAGTGGTGCGCGCCCCCTCGCGGTTCGGGACCACCACGGGCGTCCCGCCGTCCATCACCGCGACGCAGCAGTTCGTCGTCCCCAGGTCGATGCCGATCACCTTCCCCATGAACGCCTCCCCTTCCGTGGCGCCGTCACGATCCCGATCCGCCGGGCTTCGGCGACTTGCCGGACGCGACCTTGACCATCGCCGGCCGCAGCATCCGGCCGTGGAACAGGTATCCCTTCTGCATCTCCTCCAGGATCATCCCCTCCTCGAAGCCGTCCACGTCGAGCACCTCGACCGCCTCGTGCAGGCGTGGGTCGAAGCGGGCCCCGAGCGTTTCCATCGCCTGCACCCCGCCCTTGCGCAGGATCTCGAGCAGCTGCTGGTGGATGAGCGCCACCCCCTGGCGCAGCGGGTGCTGGGTCCCCTCGCTCGTCAGGAGAGCCCTCTCGAGGTTGTCGAGGACGGGGAACAGCCGCTTCAGAAGGTCGGCGGCCGCGGTGGCGCGCAGCTCGTCGCGCTCCTTCTCGGTGCGCTTGCGGAAGTTGTCGAACTCGGCCTGGGTGCGGAGCAAAAGGTCGTAGTAACGGTCCTTCGCCTGCAGGGCTTCCTGCAGGTCGCGCGACTGGTCGGGCGCCGCGGCCCCCGCGCGGGGCGGGTGCGGCGCCGGCTCGTGGACGGCCGGGCGGGACGGGGCGCTGCCGGTGGTCTCGTCGACGCCGACCACCTCCAGGATCTCGATCCCGTCCTCGTCCCCCTGGGGCTCGGACGTCTCGGGCTCCTCGGCGGGGCGCCTGGCGCCCCGCCCACCCGTCTTCTTGCCGCCGGATGCGGACATACGGCCTCCGGCGCGAATATAGGTCAGAGGGCCTGACGGGTCAACAAAGTGGAGAAAAGGCGGGAGATGTAGTCCACCAGGGAGACCACCCGTTCGTACTCCATGCGGGTGGGTCCCAGGATGCCAAGCCAGCCGGTGGTGTGCTCGTCGACGTGGTAGGAAGAGGCCACCAGGGCCATCTTGTCCAGGGTCGGGTCGTCCGCCTCGGAGCCGATGACCACGCGCACGCCGGACGGGGTCAGGCAGCGGTCCAGCAGGGTCAGCAGCCGGTGCTTCTCCTCGAAGGTCTGGAACAGCCGGCGCATCGTCTCGACGTCCGAAAACTCCGGGTGCTTCATGATGTTCGTGGTCCCCTCGAGGACCATGCGCCGATCCCCGGTCTCGGCGTCGAGATAGCCCGTGCCGAGCTTGATGACGCTCTTGAGGAGGTGGTCGAAGACCGCTCTCTCCTCGGCCATCAGGCGGATCAGCCGGGAACGGATCTCGCTCAGCGTCATGCCCGCGAACTCGGCCACCAGGTAGCGGCCGGCTTTCTGAAGATCGTCCTCGCCGTAGTCCTCGTCCGTGTCGAGGATGCGGTTGCTCACGACGCCGGAGCGGTCGACGAACACCACCAGCACCTTGCGCTCGTGCAGCCGGACGAAATCGATGTGCTTCAGCACGGCGTCGCGCAGCGGCGGGGAGACCAGGTAGCCGACCTGGCTCGTCAGGCGCGACAGCAGCTTCGGAATGACCTCCATCGCCTCGCTGAGCTCGCCTCCCACGCGGGAAAGGCTCCGGTCGATGACGCCGCGGTCGCGCGCCCCCGGATGGGCGCCGGGGAGCAGCGTGTCGACGTAGTAGCGGTACCCCTTGTCGGTCGGGACCCGGCCGGCGGAGGTGTGCGGGTGCGTGAGGTAGCCCATCTCCTCCAGGTCCGCCATGACGTTGCGGACGCTGGCCGGGCTGAGGCCGTCGGGCGTCAGCTTGGCGATGGTGCGCGAGCCGACGGGCTCTCCCGTCAGGATGTGGTGCGTGACGATGCTCTTGAGGATGCTGTGGGCCCGGTCGTCGAGCACGACGTCCCTCATCCGTGCCCTCCGTCTCTTGGCACTCGAGTGGTTCGAGTGCCAATATACCGGCGTGATCCGCGCCTGTCAATCACTTCAGGGGCCTGGCGACGCGGGGGCGCGGCGGCTGAGGAGGTAGGCGCGGATGAACGGGTCGAGACCGCCGTCGAGGATCCGGTCCACGTCGCCCACCTCCACCCCGGTGCGGTGATCCTTGATGAGACGGTACGGCTGCAACACGTAAGAGCGGATCTGGCTGCCGAACTCGATGCCCTTCTTCGCCCCCTCCTCGATCGCCCGCTTCTCGTCGCGCTTGCGCCGCTCGAGGTCGTACAGCCGCGAGCGCAGGATGGTCATCGCCATGTCGCGGTTGCGGTGCTGCGAGCGCTCGTTCTGGCAGGAGGCCACGATGCCGGTCGGCAGGTGCGTGATGCGCACAGCGGAGTCGGTGACGTTGACGTGCTGGCCGCCGGCGCCGCTGCTGCGGTAGGTGTCGATCCTCAGGTCCTTCTCCTCGACGGCCACCTCGATGTCCTCGTTGAGCTCCGGGTAGGCGTAGACCGAGGCGAAGCTGGTGTGGCGGCGGCCGGAGGAGTCGAAGGGCGAGATGCGCACCAGGCGGTGCACCCCGCTCTCGGCGCGCAGGAAGCCGTAGGCGTCCCGTCCCGCGACGAGAAGGGTGGCGCTCTTGATCCCCGCCTCCTCGCCTTTCTGGTAGTCGAGCGTCTCGACGCGGTAGCCGTGGGACTCGGCCCAGCGCAGGTACATGCGGTAGAGCATCTCCGCCCAGTCCTGCGACTCGGTGCCTCCCGCGCCGGGGTGGATGGTCAGGATGGCGTTGCCGGCGTCGTGCTCCCCGGTCAGCATCATCTCCAGCTCCTGGAGGTCGAGGGCGGTCGCCAGCGCCTCCACCGCCTGCTTCAGCTCCGCGACCACCTCCTCGCCCTCGCGCGCCAGGTCGGCGCACACCTGGGCCTCCTCGAGCTTCTTCTCGAGGGTCCGCACGCTCTCGAGCCCCTCGGACAGACGGGTCCTCTCCCTGAGGATCGCCTGGGCCTGCGCGGGATCGTTCCAGAGGTTGGGGTCGGCGGCCTTCGTCTCGACGTCCTGGAGGCGGCGGCTCAGGCCGTCGGGATCAAAGATGCCTCCGGAGCTCCGCGAAGCGCCCCTTCAGGGCGTCCGCCCTTCGCACGAGCTCGTCGAGTTCGAAGTTCTTCGGCATGGGTCAGCGAGGTCCCTGCGCGGCCGCGGGGCTCCCCCGGCGCGCGAACGCCGCGCGGAGCGCGGCGTGAAGAGCCGTGAGTATAGCACAGCACCAGGCGAGCCAGTCGCCGTGCCGGGCGTAGAAGGTCGCGTCCCGCCGCGGCGCCACGGCGGCGATCAGGACCGCCTGCTCCTCGAGCCGGGTGCGCGCCAGCACACGCCCGTACGGATCGATGACGGCGCTGATGCCGGTGTTGGCGGCGCGCACCATGAAGCGCCGGTTCTCGACGGCCCGGGCCACGGCCATCGCCAGGTGCTGGGAGGGCGCCGCGCTCTTGCCGTACCAGCCGTCGTTGGTGAGGTTGACCAGGACGACCGCCCCGCGACGCGCGATGGCGCGCACCACCTCGGGGAGAATCGCCTCGTAGCAGATGAAGGTGGCGGCGGGGCCCAGCGGCGTCGGCAGCGGGTCGAGGCGCGTTCCGGGCGCGAAGTCGGAGATGGCGCCGCGCACCAGCCGGTCGACGAAGAACAGCAGGCCCCGCAGCGGCACGTACTCTCCGAACGGCACGAGATGCACCTTGTCGTACGAGGGACCGAGCGTGCCGTCGGGCGCGACGGCGAAGGCGCTGTTGTAGGCGACGAGGCCGTCCCCCTCGACGCGGTAGTCGACGCTGCCGGCGATGATCGCGATCCCCAGACCGCGCGCCAGTCCCGTGACCGCGCCGGTGTAGGCGGCGTCCGGCTCGATGGCGGGGCCCTCCCCGGGCGTCGCCGCCGGGCGCGGCCGGTTGAACGCATACGGGCTGGCGGACTCCGGCCAGACGACGAGGCGCGCCCCGGCCGCGGCGGCCTGGCGCGTCAGCCGGACGAGATCGGTCACGATGCGCGGCCCCGACCCGGGCGTCCATTTGACGCCTTGCGGCACGTTCCCCTGGATCGCCGCGACCGGCACCGCCCCCGCGCTCCCGTCCGCCGGGCGCCGCGGCAGGGCCAGGACGCCGCCGGCCTGGGCGGCGGCCACGCCCAGGAGCAGCGCCGCGCCGGCGCGGCGCGCGGCAGGCGCCTTCCTCCCCCCCGGGAGGAGGAGGGCGACGCCCGCGTTGCACGCCATGACCAGGAACGACACGGCGTAGATGCCGCCGACGGCCGCGGCCTGCAGCAGGCCGAGGTTGCGGTGCTGCGTGTAGCCGAGCAGACCCCAGGGGAAGCCGGTCAGCGCGCGACCCCGGATCAGCTCGAGCCCCGTCCAGAGCACCGGCGCGGCCAGAAGCGCCATCGGGCCGACCTGCCGCCGCGCCGCGGCAACCAGGGCCCCGAACAGCGCCGTGTACAGGGCGAGGTAGAGGACCAGGGGCGAGAAGGCCAGGATCCCGAGGGCCCACGACAGGCCGCCGTAGGTCACCATCACCACCGGGATCCAGTAGAGCAGGGCGGCGAAGAAGACCGCGCCGCAGAGAAGGCCGAGACGAAAGCCGGCTCCGACGCCGCCCTCGCCCCTGCCGAGCGCCAGGAGCAGGGGGACGAGGGCCAGGAGCGCCAGCGGGCCCAGGTCGGCGTGCGGGTAGGACAGGGCCAGCAGCAGCCCCGAAAGCGCCGCCAGCCACGGTCCGCCGCGAGGTGCCTCCTCAGGCCTGCTCATGCAGCAGGAGGCGCAGCGGCTCCCTGACGTCGAGGATTCCCTCGGCGGACTTGCGCAGGGCGGCCAGGACGAGGGTCTCCATCCCCTCCCGCGCGCGGCTTTGCCGCAACGCCGCCGCGGTCATGCCCGGGCGGAAGAGATCGCCCGCCGCGGGGACCTCGAGAAGCTCGAAGACGGGTTGCAGCACCAGCACCCCGGACCCGCGGCAGGCCGGGCAGCCCGGCGCCGTGAAGTAAGGGCCCGGGCCGATGCGGCGATGGCGCGGGCCGGGCGAAAGAAGATCCTGAAGGTCGCAGGCGCGCCGGCAGGACGGGCAGAGAGACTCCATCAGGCGGACTCCCAGGACTCCCTCCACGCCCGCCTCCGCCGCCTCGTGCCCGAGGCCCAGGCGCACCAGGCGCTCGACCGCGGCGAACGCATCCGCCGCCTCGACCGGCAGCAGGACCACCCGGTCGTGCGCCTGGACGAACGCGGCCGGAGCCGAGGCGGCATCGCCCTGCGGCAGGAGCAGCAGGTCGGGCCCCCGGTCCGACACCTGCTCCAGGAGGACGTCGAGGGGCAGCTCCTCCCCGCCTTCAGGCGGAGACGGGGTGAGAGTCTCGAGACCCGGCACGGCGCTCCACTCCCCGAGGGCGATCCGGCGCGGCAGGCGGCCTTCGAGGAGGTCCAGGACCGCGGCGACCCCCGCGGCGGTCTCGGCGGCGCCGGGCGACGTGACGATCAGCACGCCGCGCGCGCGGGCGACAAGGCGATCGAGGGCCGCCGCGAGCGCCGGCACCTCCTGCCGCAGATCCCGAGCGCTGCGCGTCGCGACGCGCGCCACCCGCAGGTCGATGGCGTAGGTCTCCCCTTCCAGCCCCGGCAGCGCCAGCACGGAGGCGATCAGGCGGCGCCCCTCCGAGGCGAGCGCCACGCGCCCCTCGCGCGGCACCACCCGGCCGCGCCCGGCGAGACGTGACAACCCCTCGATCAGGGCGCTGAGCCCCAGGTAGACCCCCCGCGGCAGGCTCAGGAACGGCTCGTCGGCGCCCGCCACCCTGAACGCCACCCGCACCTCCGAGCGCCGCGGCTCGATCCGCAGTCCTTTCGCCTGGCGCCTGATCGCCTCCGCGCCGATGGCCCGCAGCCAGTCGGCCGCCGGCGCGTCCTCGCGCAGCGCCTCGGGGAGGAGCGGGCGGAGGCCCCGCCGCCGATCCGACAGCACGAAGACGTTGTCGCCCGCCGGCCGGTAGATCACGCCCGATTCGACCTCGGCCGGATAGAAGCGGGACAGCGCCTCGCCGATCAGGGAGGGCGGGCAGATCATCGGCTCGACGCGCAATCCCGTCAGCTCTTCCACCGCCGGAATCAGGCGCGGGCTGTCGGCCGCCGCGATCGCCAGCGACAGGACCCCGTCGTCGACGCGCACCGGCATCATGTTGTAGTGGTGCGCCAGGCGCGCGGGCACCAGGTCGACGGCCGGCCCGCGGCGCAGCGACTCCAGCAGGTCGGGAGCCAGCACGGCGAAGCTCTCCTGCAGGAAGAGGTGCAGGGCGGCCGGCGTGACCTTCCCCAGCCTGACCAGGTGATACCCCAGCCGCCCGCCGCGCATCCGCTGCTCTTCCAGCGCGGCCAGCAGGCCGCCGCGGGTCACCAGGCCCGCCTCGATCAGCAGGTCCCCGAGGAGCCGTCGATCGTCCTGCTCCGCCCGCCTCTCGCTCATCGCGGCGCCTCCCGCGCCACCCAGGGCTTCAGGCCCTGCTCCCGCACGCGCCGCGCGGCCGTCTCCGCCGCCGCCCGTTCCCGGTACGGTCCGACCCGCACGCGGTAGAGCCTCGTCGCGCCCGACCCCGACTCTCCCAGCATGGCCGGCAGGCCGCGCGCCGCCAGCCGGTCCCGCAGATGGCGCGCGGCGGCCAGCTCCCTGCCGGCGAACACCTGCACGATGTAGGCGCCCGGGCGGGCGGCGGGCGCCGCGGACGGCGCCGGGGGCGGGGAGGGGGGCGGCGCGGGGCCCTCGAAGCCCGGCGCATGCGGCGCGTCGAGCATCCGGTAGAAGCTGAGGTCCGGGACGGGCTCGGCGGCGGCGCGCGCGGGGCCGCCCGGGTCTGCCGCCGAAGATCCGGCCCCCAGCCGGGGCGCGTCGCCCACGCGCGTGGCCCAGCGGGAGACGAAGATCAGCAACGCCACCACGCAGGCCACCGAAAGAACCAACGAGCGCGCCTTGGCGCGACCGCTCACCTCGGGGCCCCCACCGCCTGGGGGGCCTCTTCCTCGCCCGACACCGAGACGCCGATGGAGTTCTTCCCCGACAGCTTGATGCGCTGCATGGCCCTGTCGGCGCACTTGATCAGCCCCAGGCTGGTGCGGGCGTGCTCGGGGTAGGCGGCGATGCCGAACGACGCGGTGAGCGGCATCCCGGGAGTGTCGTCCACCAGGAAGGACCGTCCGCTCAGCGACACCCGCAGGCGCTCGGCCAGCTCGCGCGCGCCCCGCACCTCGGTCTCGGGGAGCACCACGCAGAACTCGTCGCCCCCGTAGCGGAACAGCTTGTCGCTGCCCCGGATCTCCTTGACCAGGCGGCGCGACACCTCGCGCAGCGCCTTGCTCCCCATGGCATGCCCGTAACGGCTGTTGACCTCCTTCAGGTTGTCCATGTCGAGGAAGATCAGGGCCAGCGAGGTGGTGTAGCGGTGGGCCCGGTAGACCTCCTCGCTGAGGAAGCGGTCGAAATAGCGCCGGTTGTAGGAGTCGGTCTGATCATCCTTGATGATCAGCTCCTTGTAGCGCTCGACCAGGATGGCGTTGAGCAGGGCGGGCAACAGGTCGGGGACCAGCCGGCCCACGCGGTCCATGTCGTCCACCGGGATCACCTGGCGCTCGCGCGCCAGCAGCAGCACGCCGAGGAGCGCGCCGGTCCCCGGCAGCGGCACGACCAGCACCTGCTCGATCGCCAGGCGGCGGAGCGCCTCGGGCGCCGCGGTGATCGCCGGGGCCCAGGTGGAGGCGTTGGAGCCGGGCACGTGCAGGTCGGCGAGGTCCAGCGACACGATCCCCTTGCGGCGCGGGTCGTCCGGAGGGATGTGGCTGGCCCTGAGATGGAAGCTGTCCTGCTCGCCGTCGTACAGGTAGAGGAAGGCGGCCGTGGCGTGCCCGTGCTCCATAGCGGCCCGGACGAACCCCTCCCCCACCGCCTCGAGATCAAGATGGCGCGCCACGGCGAGCGCCGTGCGCGCGAGGTGCAGCTCCTCCTTGAGCCTGTCCGGATCGCTCATCCTCACCGATCCCGGGTCGGCCCGCGGCGCGCCGCGGGCCGGGCGTCGACTCAGCTCGTGACTTTCTTCCTCAGCCCGTCGAAGATGTCGATCGGCACGGGAAAGATGATGGTCGAGTTCTTCTCCGTGGCGATCTCCGTCAGGGTCTGCAGATAGCGCAGCTGCAGCGTGGTCGAGTTCGCCGAGATCACCTCGGCCGCCTTGGCGAGCTGCGACGAGGCCTGGAATTCGCCCTCGGCGTGGATGATCTTGGCGCGCTTCTCGCGCTCCGCCTCGGCCTGCTTGGCCATGGCGCGCTGCATCTCGGCCGGGAGATCGACGTGCTTCACTTCCACGGCGGCCACCTTGACTCCCCAGGGCTCGGTGTGGCGATCGAGGATCTGCTGCAGCTGCGCGTTCAAGCGCTCGCGCTGGCTGAGCAGGTCGTCCAGCTCGACCTGTCCGAGCACGGAGCGCAGCGTGGTCTGGGCCAGCTGCGAGGTGGCGTAGTGGTACTGCTCCACCTCGACCACGGCCTTGCGCGGGTCGAGGACCCGGTAGTAGATGACGGCGTTCACCTTGACCGAGACGTTGTCGCGCGTGATCACGTCCTGGGGCGGCACGTCGTGCACGACCGTGCGCAGCGACACCCGCACCATCCGATCGATCGGGAACCAGATCAGCACCAGGCCCGGCCCCTTGGCCGCGCCCAGCAGGCGTCCCAGCCGGAACACCACGGCCCGCTCGTACTCGTTGAGGATCTTGAGGCTCGAGAAGACCCAGAAGGCGACGGCCACGACGATGAAGACGAACCCCGGGCCCGCGCCAAACAGTCCGTTCATGTACCCTCCCCCGCGGTCGGCCGCGGACCTAAGAGACTTCCTCCACGTCCAGCACCATGTCGCGCACCCGCACCACGCGCACGCGGCTCCCCTGCTTGATGGGGGCCCCCGCCTGCGCGTTCCAGTACTCGCCGTGCACGAAGACGCGCCCCTGGGGATCGATGTCGCTCAGGGCCGTCCCCTCCTCCGCGATCAGCCCCGAGACGCCCGTGGTGGGCTTCTTCTTGAAGGATCGGACCACCAGGGTGGTGAGGACGGCCATGATGATGGCGGCCGAGCCGCCGATGGCGACGATCACCCGCGTGGCCACGCCGAAATCGCCCACCGCCTGCGGCGAGCGGAACAGCATGAGCGCCCCCACGATCAGGCAGGTGATCCCTCCCAGCGTCAAGGTGCCGTAGCTGGGGATCTTGAGCTCCAGGAGGAACATCAGGATCCCCATGGCCACCAGTCCGACGCCCACCCAGTTCACCGGCAGCATCTGCGTCGAGAGGGCGAAGAGGAGCAGGCAGATCACCCCGACCAGGCCCGGCGCCACCATCCCCGGATGGGTGAACTCGACGTACAGCCCGACGAGGCCGATGAACAGCAGGAAGGCCGCCAGCGTCGGGTTGGCGAGCATGCTCAGGAAGCGCTCGCGCCCGGTCATGTCGAGCGAGACGATGCGGACCTGGGAGAGGTGCAGGGTCACCTTGGTGCCGTCGAAGCGGCGGATCACCCTGCCCTCGAGCGCCTTCAGGATTTCCCGCTCGTCGTGGGCGATGAAGTCGATGAGGCCGAGCTTCAGGGCTTCCTGCTCGGTGTAGGAGCTGCTCTTGCGCACCGCCTCCTCGGCCGCCTTCGCGTTGCGGCCGCGGTTGGTGGCGAGGCTGCGGGCGTAGGCCGCCGCGTCGTTCTCGATCTTCGCCATCATCGGGGAGTCCTTCGGGATCTCCCCCATGACCGCCACCGGGTGCGCCGCTCCCATGCGCGTGCCGGGCGCCATCACCGCCACGTCGGCGGCGATGGTCAGGAAGAACCCGGCCGAGGCCGCCTTGCTGCCGTTGACGAAAACCACGATCGGCACCTTCGAGGAGGTGATGGCGCGGATCATCTCCTCCATCGAGCTGGCGAGACCGCCGGGCGTGTCCAGCTCGAGGATCAGCAGCGTCGCGTGCTCCTGGTTGGCCTGGTCGATCGCCTCCTTCAGGAAGCGCGCCGAGATCGGGTGGATGACGTCGTCCAGGGTCACCGTGTAGACCAGGCCCGCCGCGGCGGGCTTCTCCGCGGCGGCCTTCTCCGCGGGGGCCGCCCCCAGGAGGATCCCCGCGCTCAGGAGGACGAGGAGCAGGGCGGGCGACGGGCGCCGGAGCGCGGTCATGCGTCCGCCGTTCCGAGAAGGCCGCGCAGGCGGTCCACGCCCGCCCGGATGCGGTCGAGGGAGAGGGCATACGACAGGCGCAGGTGTCCCGGCACGCCGAAGGCCTCGCCCGGCACGGTGGCGACGCCGATCTCGGTCATCAGCCGCTTCGCCAGGTCGATCGAGGTCCCGGCCCCGAGGCGCGCCATCGCCCCGGAGACGTTCGGGAAGACGTAGAAGGCGCCTCCGGGCGTGGCGCAGCGGATGCCCCGGACGCGGTTGAGGGCGGGGACGATCTCGTCGCGGCGCCGGCGGTACTCGGCCAGCATGGCGGCCACCGAGTCCTGCGCGCCGCGCACCGCCTCCACGCCCGCCGCCTGCGAGATCGACGCGGTGTGGGTCGCGTCGTGCGACTGGATCTTGCGCAGGGCGTCGATCAGCGGTCTCGGGCCCAATCCGTAGCCGACGCGCCAGCCGGTCATGGCGTAGGTCTTGGACAGCGAATTGACCACGACCAGCCGGTCGCGCAGGCGCGCGGCCTGCGAGGCGAAAGAGGCGAAGCGTCCCGGGCCGTAGTGGAAGGTGTCGTAGGTCTCGTCGGAGATCAGGATGGCCCCCGTGCGCTCGCAGAAGGCCGCCAGGCGCTCCACCTCGTCCGCCGGGATCACCGCGCCGGAAGGGTTGCAGGGCGAATTGAGGATGATCGCCTTGAGCCGGCCGGCGTGCGGCTCCAGGTCCCGGGCACGCGGGATGAAGCCGTCCTCCTCGCGCGCCTGGATCAGGATCGGCGTCGCGCCGGTCAGCCTCACCTGCTCGGGGAACGACACCCAGAAGGGGGCGAAGATCGCCACCCGGTCCCCCGGCTCGAAGAGCGCCAGCGCCAGCAGGAAGAGGACGTTCTTGCCCCCCACGCCGGTGATCACCTGGTCTTCGGTCCAATCGGCGCCGTACAGATCGCGGTAGCGCGCCGCGATCGCCCGGCGCAGCTCGACGATGCCCGAGGTGTCCGTGTAATGCGTCAGGTTGGCCTCGATGGCGGCGGCGGCCGCGCGCTTGACGTTCGCCGGCGTGTCGAAGTCGGGCTCGCCCGGCCCGAAGTCGATCACGTCGACGCCTTTGGCCTTCAGCGCCTTGGCCTCCATCATCACGGCCAGGGTCGGCGAGACGCTGACCGCCTCCAGCCTCTTCGCCAGGAGCGTCTCGATGCGCGTCATCGTCTCTTCCCCGGGGCGGCGTAGCGCGCCCGCAGCCTGGTCACGACCTCCGGCGGCACCAGCCCCGCCGCGTCGCCTCCCAGCCGCACCACCTCCTTGACCAGGCGGCTGCTGACGTAGGAGTAGGCCTCGCTCGGCATCATGAACACCGTCTCGATGTCCGGCCCCAGGCGCCGGTTCATCAAGGCCATCTGGAACTCGTACTCGAAGTCCGACAGGGCCCGCAGGCCGCGGACGATCGCCTGCGCCCCGCACGTGCGGACGTAGTCCACGAGCAGGCCGTCGAACGACTCCACCCGCACGTTCGGCAGCCCGGCGACGGCCGTCTTCAGGATCTCCATCCTCTCCCCCAGCGGCAGCAGCGCCTCCTTGTCCGCGTTCTTGAGGATGGCGACGATGATCTCGTCGAACAGGCGCACTCCGCGGCCGATGATGTCGAGGTGCCCGTTGGTGACCGGATCGAACGTCCCGGGGTAGACCGCCGTCACCTTCATCCGATGCTCCGGGGCCCTCAGAGGCGGGCCACGCCCCGCCCCAGAAGCTCGGCCGCGTGCCGCAGCGCCGCCGGCGTCACCTTCTCCCCCGCGATCATGCGGGCCAGCTCGCGCACCCGTCCGGCCTCGTCGAGCGCCTCGAGCCCCACTTCGGTGCGTCCGCGCGCCGCGCGTTTGCTCACCTGCACGTGCCGCCCGGCGTGCGAGGCGATCTGCGCCAGGTGGGTCACGCAGATCACCTGGTGCCGGGCGGCCAGGGCCGCGAGCCTGCGGCCCACCGACTCGGCCACCGCGCCGCCGATGCCGGCGTCGACCTCGTCGAACACCAGGGTGCGCGCCTCCGCCTCCCGCCGCAGCACCACCTCCAGGGCCAGCATGATGCGCGACAACTCGCCCCCCGAGGCGACGGCGACCAGGGGCCGCATCGCCTCGCCCTGGTTGGCGGACAGGAGGAATTCCACCACGTCGTATCCCGCGGCGTCAACGGCGGCCTCCTCCCCCTCGACCCAGATGCCGCTGCCGGGGGCCGGCTGCACGCGGAAATCGACCGCGAAGCGCGTGCGCTCCATGGCGAGGCCGGACAGCTCCTCCTCGACGCGCCGCTCCAGCCGGGCGGCCGCGGCCCGCCGGGCATGGGACAGCGCGGCGGCGCGCTCCTGGGCGGCGGCGCGCAGATCGTCCACGCGGGCCTCGAGGTCGGCCACCGTCTCCCCGCCGCCCGTCAGCTGCGACAGCTCCTCGGCCGCGGCGGCGCGGTACGCCAGGAGGGCCTCTTCGTCGCCGCCCGGAGCGTACTTGCGCAGGAGCGTCTCGAGAAGGACCAGCCGCTCCTCGATGGTCTCCTGGCGCTGGGGATCGACGTCGAGGCGCTCCGGGTAGTCGCGCAGCAGGAAGGCGATCTCCTGCAGCTCGGCCCGGGCGGCCTCGGCCCGCGTCACCGCCTCGCCCACCGCGGGGTCGAAGCGCGACAGCTCGCGCGCTTCGCGCAGGGCCGCGGCCAGCCGGCCCAGCGCCGCGGCGTCCCCTTCGTAGAGCGCCTCGTAGGCGGCGCGGGAGTGGCGCGCGATCGACTCCGCGTTGCGCAGGAGATCCCTCTCGACCCGCAGCCGGGCCCGCTCGCCCGGTTGCGCGGCGGCGCGGTCGATCTCCTGCACCTGGAAGCCGAGCATGTCGATGCGCTGGGCCAGGCGCTGCACGCCGTCGCGCATCGAAGCGAGGCGCGACGCGGCGGCGCGCAGGGCGCCCGCCACGCCGGCCATCGTCTCGAGATCCCCCGCCAGGCCGGCGTGGCGGTCGAGGAGATCGCGGTGGCCGGCGGGGTTGAGGAGCGTTTGGTGCTGGTGCTGCCCGTGGAGGTCCACCAGCAGGGCGCCGAGCGCCCTGAGGTCGCCCACCGGGGCGAGCGTTCCGCCGAGGAAGGCGCGCCCTTTTCCCTGCGCCGCAATCTCGCGCCGCGCCACGATCGTGCGGCCCTCCGGCGTCTCCCCCTCCGGGACGTAGCCCCGCTCGGCCAGGAAGGCCGTGGCGGCGCGGTTCGACGAGACATCGATCTCCGCCTCGATGGAGGCCCGCTCGGCCCCGGAGCGGATCATCTCGGCGTCGGCGCGTCCCCCGAGGACCAAGGAAAGGGCATCGACCACAATCGACTTCCCGGCCCCCGTCTCGCCGGTCAGGACGTTGAGCCCGGGGCCGAGGTCGAGCGTCGCCTCGCGGATGATGGCGAGGTTGCTGATGTGCAGGCATCGGATCATGGAGGGGTTCCTGTCACCGCGCGCGGGGCCACTCGGCGGGCGATGCTATCATCGGGATCCAGGGTTGTCAACGTGAGGCCCGTGTGCTAACTTACGTTCGTCGAACCCGTTGCGCGATCGCGCGACCGAAAACGGGGGTCCCGTCATGACACCGCACGCGTTGCTCGTCCTGGCCGCCACCTCTCCCGGATTCCAGGGGGACGTCTTGCGGCTGGTGGCGTCCTCCGGCGCGCTGGTGAAGGCGATCCTGCTCCTGTTGCTCGGCTTCTCGGTCCTCTCCTGGGCGGTGATCTTCGAGCGCGCCCGCGCTTTCCGCCGCGCCGAGGAGGCCTCGGCCGGGTTCCTCAAGGAGCTCGAGGGAGAGCGCCGCCTGATCGACCTGCGCGATCGCGCCATGCGCTACCGCGACAGCCCGCTGGTGCCGATCTTCGTGGCCGGCTTCCGCGAGCTGACGTCGGCCGTGAGCGAGGGCGTGCACAAGTTCCGCGGCAGCGGCACGCTCCCCGAGGAGGGGCGCGATCGCATCCTGGGTCGCGTGCGCCGCCGCCTGGAGGAGAGCGCCGGGGTCGAGGGCGAGCGCCTCGATCGGAACCTCAACCTCCTGGCCACCACCGGCAGCGTCACTCCGTTCATCGGGTTGTTCGGCACGGTGTGGGGGATCATGAACGCCTTCCAGGGGATCGGCGTGACGGGATCGGCCAACCTGGCGGCCGTCGCCCCCGGGATCTCCGAGGCCCTGGTGACCACCGCCGCCGGCCTGTTCGCCGCCATCCCGGCGGTCATCGGCTACAACCTCCTGCTGGCGCGCGCGCGCCGGCTGGCGTCCCGGATCGACCGCTTCGTCCTCGCCTTCGCGGCGCTGGCCGAGCAGCAGATCGAGTCCCACCACGCCGCGGCGGCCGTCGAGGCCGGGAAGGTGCGTCTCTGACGCGCCGGCGGGCCCCCGGAGTCATGCCGTGCCAGTGAGTCTCCCCGGGCGGGGCGGCGGCCGCTTCGGCCCGGCCCTCTCGGACATCAACGTCACCCCGCTGGTCGACGTCATCCTGGTGCTGCTCATCATCTTCATGGTGACGGCGCCGATGATGACGCGCGGCATCGACGTGCGCCTGCCGAAGACCGAGTCCGGCTCCGACGCCACGGAGGAACGGCTGGTCGTGTCGATCGACAGCGACAGCACGATCTACCTCAACGACAAGCCGGTGAACCTGCACCTGCTGACCGACCGCCTCAAGTCCGAGATGCAACGCTCGGGGAACGACTTCGTCTTCCTGCGCGCCGACCAGGAGGTCCCCTACGGCCGCGTCATGCTGGTGATGGACCAGATCAAGAAGGCCGGCGCCGACCGGGTCGGGATGGTGACCCAGCCGGCGCCGCGGGAAAACGAGAAGAAGGGCAAGGGGCGGTGAGCGCGCCGGATCGTTTCGAACGCGAGCCGTCGAACCCCTGGGGGTTGACCCTGTTCCTCTCCGTCCTTCTGCACGTGGCGGGCGTCGGCGTCGCCCTGGCGCTGCCGCGCCTGCTGTCGCGCCCGGGATCGGGGGCGCCGGTCTACGTCGTCGATCTGGTCGCGCTGCCGGCCGGAAGCCCGGCGCTGCCCGCGGCCCCGGCCGCGAGCCCCTCCCGCAAGGAGAGCGCGCCGCCGAAGCCGGAGAAGCCGGTCGCGATCCCGGACCGCAAGGCCAGGAAGCCCGAGCCGAAGAAGACTCCGGAGCCGAAGAAGATCGACAAGCCCGAACCGCGCAAGGAGGAGCCCCGCCCCGCCGCCTCCCCCTCCCCCAAGGGACCGGCGGCCGAGGGCGCCGCGGAAACTCAGGGGCGGAAAGAGGGGCCCTCCGGAGCGACATCCGGAGCGGGCGCGCCGGGCCTGCGCGGGGGCGGCGCCGGCGGCACCGGCACGGAGCAGGCCGACGCCGCCACCTTCTACGGCAACCTGCTGCGCCAGCGGATCGAGGGAGCCTGGAACAAGC
This sequence comes from Acidobacteriota bacterium, assembly GCA_003223165.1. Classification (GTDB taxonomy): domain Bacteria; phylum Acidobacteriota; class Polarisedimenticolia; order Gp22-AA2; family Gp22-AA2; genus QHXZ01. The sequence continues at coordinate 794 of QHXZ01000084.1, read as the reverse complement.
CGATCTACCCGCCGGCCTGGACCAGCCGCGAGGACCCGAAGGCTTCGGTGCGCATCGGGCTCACCAGCAGCGGGCGCGTGACCGCGACCGAGCTGGTGGCGGCCAGCGGCTACGACGCCATGGATCGTTCGATCCTGCGCGCCGTCCAGGACGCCCAGCCGTTCCCGCCCTTCCCGTACCAGCTCGGCCGCGACTCCCTGACCGTCACCATCGACTTCGTCCTGCCTCCCAAGTAGGGAGCGCCGGGCCTCATTCCCGGAGAGTGCACACGTGAGAGTCCCAAGAACCCTGGCGATCCTGCTGCTCCTGGCCCTCCTGGCCCTCGCCCCCGCGCGGGGCCTGTCCCGGCAGGAACCCGCTCCGACGCCGAAACCCCAGGACGAAGGAAGGCAGGCGGGACAGCCCTCCGACCTGACCATCCGCATCGTCGGGGCGGCGCGCCCGAAGGTGCCGATCGCCATCCCGCCCTTCGCCGCCGGCGGAGACGACTCGCGCCTGGCGGAGAGCGCGAAGGCGCTGCACGACGTGGTGCGCGACGACCTCGACTTCTCGGGCTACTTCGCCATCGTGCCCGAGGATTACCAGAAGCTGATCCACGACGCCAGCCTGACGCGGATCAACTACAAGGAGTGGCTGGGCATCGGCGCCGAGGCGCTCCTGGCGGGCCGGGTCAGCCTGGAGCCCTCGACGGTGGTCATCGAAGGCCGGGTCTACGACACCAGCGACAAGAAGATGGTCCTCGGCAAGCGCTACCGCGGCGAGCCGGATCTCGACCGGCTCATCGCCCACCGCCT
>QHXZ01000083.1 GCA_003223165.1 Acidobacteriota bacterium | reverse complement strand
CTGGTGCGCCGCCGCGAAGAAGTCGTCGAACGAGCGCGGCGCGAAGCCCAAGTCGGCCTCCGTGACGTCCGTGAACGCCAGAGCGCCGAACTGATCGGTCAGGACCTCCGCCGCCGCCCCGGACTGGACGGAATGCCCCGAGGTGTACTCGGGGAAGGGCGGAGTCGTCAGGATCGGCGTCCAGGCTGGGTCGCCGAGCACGCTCTGGGAGTAAGTGACCGGCCTGAGGAGGTTGTGGACGTATTTGGCCCGCCAGCACGAGATGAAGGCGTCGGCCACGGCGATGCCGACGCGCGCGAAGGCCTCGGCGGCGGTGTCCAGGGCGAGGCCCTGCGCCTCGATCACCTCGGCCGCGATCATCAGCGAGTGGCCCGGAGGCGTGCCGGTCCTCCCGGGATCGTCCGACCAGTAGAGCGCGGTCTCCCGCTGCTCGGTCGCCAGGTCCTTCACCGTGTCATAGACCTCCTGCCCCTCGGCGTAGAAGGCGGAAGCGGGATCGGTCGAATAGGACGGCGGGGGCGGCGGGGCGCAGGCGTCGGCCGTGGGCAGGGCGAAGGGACGCAGGCCCCCCCAGCACGGCTGCAGCGGCGGCGCGAAGGCCGGCGGGGTGCGCACCCAGAGGCCGTCGCCGACCGGCGGGGTGTAGGGGCAGTTGTTCAGCGCCGCGAAGCCGTCGGCGGCGGCCCAGGCGAGCAGCGCCGAGGCCACGCTCCGTCCTTGCGCTACGGAGCGGGCCAGGACCTGGGGAGGGGTGGCGTTCGAGAATTCGCCGGCGAAGCGCTGCTCCAAGGCATCGATCGCGTCGAGGGTCGCGGCCGAGGCGCCCGCCAGGTGGCCCCGGAGCGTGTCCGCGAGGGTGCTGTTCGCCACCGACGGCCAGTGGTACTTGGCGTGCGCGTCGGGCTGCGGCAGGGGGGCCAAGCCGTTCAGCTGGCCGCCCAGCGAACGGTGATCCGGCATGCCCGGCGCCACCGCCTCGTACAGCGCCACCTCGGCGTAGCCGATCAGCCGCGACGCGACCGGAGGCGACAGCCTCTCGAAGCGGATCCGATCGTAGAGCAGCCGGGCCCACTCGACCGGCACGTCGGCGCCGAACTGGCTCGCCGGGCGCTCGATCCCTCGTCCGCGCCCCTCCGACGCGTGGGCCGCAGGCATGGCGAGCGTCGCCTGGCAGGCCAGGATGGCCACCCATGCGACCATCGCCCGCCGGGCGGCCCGCCCTCCCGTACGGGGCCGCCTTTCCTTCCCCACCTCCTTGGTGTCCTTCGACATGGGCTCCTTCCTCATCCTCCCGGCTCGCAACGTCGGCGCGCGACCGGGTGCAGGTTGTCTGGAATAAGGCCTTGGAGAGCAAAGTCCGCGCCAGGGGTCGCTCGGATCCTTGCCGGGCGCCGGATCCGGTGGAACTGCCTCTGAAGCGGACCTTACCCCGAGGGGCCGCCAGGGCGGATCCCGGAGGGCCGAGCGGCCGGCGCATGCGGAGTATGCGCAGGACCACGCCACGCATAAACGGTAAGAAAGAGAACGGGCCGCGTCGCCGCGGCCCGTTCCATGCCGGCTGGACTCGCGCCGGCCGCCACCCGTCGTTCCGGGGAGGCTTCTAGCTCTTCTTGACCTGCTCGATCGAGGCGACCTTGATGGTGTTGGTGGCCTCGTCGAGCGTGCCGGTCACCTTCACCTGGACGCCGACATGCTTCTCGGCGGCTTCCACCTTGTCCAGGTTGTAGAGCCTGTCGTCGGAGTAGAGCTGCAGCTTCGCACCTTTCTTGACGCAATCCAGGGCGCACGCCTTTCCCTTCTCGCTGGCGTTGGCGGCGCCGCAGTAGGAGTCGGTCAGGAAGCCGGTGAGGCTGACGTCGCGGGTCCCGGACCCCGTGGCGACGGTGGCCTGCTGCTTGGTCTTGTCCTTGTCGCACGCCGCGGCCACCGACAGGGCTACCAGGGCGAGGACCGCGAAGACGACCGCGAATCTCTTCATGCCTGAAACCTCCTCGTAGAGCGGAATTGTGGAGCGACCGGAGGATTGTAGGACTGAAAGGCCGGTGAGTCAACCGAGCGCGGAGCGGCGTCGCGGCTCGATGCCCTTCGGGGGCCGGGCCCGCCTCAGCGCCGCGTATCCTTGACGACCCGCCCGCCTTTCATGACGAACGGTATCGACTCGAGGAGATGCAGGTCGCGCAGGGGATCGCCGGGCACCGCCACCAGATCGGCGTAACGGCCGGGCGCAAGGCTCCCCACCCGGTCGCTCCACCCCATCAGGGCGGCCGCCACCGAGGTCGCGGAGCGGATCGCCTCCATCGGGGTCATGCCGAGCCACTCCGCCATGAGGGGGAACTGGCGGCCGTTGTCGCCGTGCGGATAGACGGCGGCGTCGGTGCCGAAGGCTATCTTCACGCCGGCCAGGCGCGCCTTCCTGATGCTGGCGGGCCAGACCTTGTGGACCTCCTCCTCCTTGTCGATGTACTCCTGGGGCCAGCCCATCTCCCTGGCGTGGGCCCGGATGAACAGGTCGTCGTACAGGTCGGGGACCAGGTAGGTCCCCTTCTTCAGCATCACGTGGATCGCCTCGTCGTCGATGTAGGAGCCGTGCTCGATCGAGGCGGCCCCGGCGCGCGCCGACTCGATGATCGAGCGCGCGGCGTGGGCGTGCGCCGCCACCTTCAGGCCGGCCTTGCCGGCCTCCTGCACCGCGGCGCGCACCTCCTCCTCGGTGAACTCCGGCATCTGCGGCACGCCGCCGAGCGCCAGGAAGGCCCCCGAGGCGATCACCTTGATCAGGTCGATCCGGTGCGCGATCCCCTCCCGCACCACGCGACGGATCCCGGTCACGCCGGTGGTCACCCCGAACCTCAAGTGCTCGGGCAGGCGGAGCTCGGGCGCGAAGGCGTTCAGCTCCCCGCCGCCGCCGGGGATGGTCAGGTAGAACCCGGCCACCTGCATGCGGGGCCCCGGCAGGTCGCCCCGGTCGATGGCGTCGCGCAGAGACACGTCGGTGAAGGCGTAGTAGGTGCCGACGTCGCGCACGGTCGTGAAGCCGGCCTCGAGGGTGGCGCGGGCGTTGCCGATGCTGCGGAAGGCGATGTCGGCCGCCGTCCGGCGCAGGATGTCGGCCTCGTCGGGCCGCGCCTCGTCGCGATCCGTCAGGTGGGTGTGGCAATCGATGAAGCCGGGCAGACAGGTCTGGCCGCCCAGGTCGATCACCGTGGCGCCGGCGGGGATCGGCAGGTCCTTCCCGACGCGGGCGATCCGCTCGCCTTCGATCAGGACCGTCGCCCCGTCCTGCGCCGCGTCCGAAACGCCGTCGATGAGCCGCCCGCAGCGCACCGCGACGACGCGCGGCGCCTCCGCCGGGCCGGCCGTGGCCGGAACGGCGGCGAGCAGCGCGAGCGCCAGCCCCGCGAGAGAGCCACCCTGGGCGAGCCGCACCACCGGCCTCCGTGAAGGCGGCCATGATACCGGAAATCACCGCGAAGGTGGCCGGCCGGCGCGGCGGCGGGAGGTCGGGAGGAGGGCTACGCCGGGCGGGCCGCCCGGACCGGAGCGGGCCCGGGGGACTTCTGCAGCGCCTCGCGCACGATGCGGGCCATGACGTCGATGTCGTACGGCTTCGGGATGTAGCCCAGAGCACCCTCCTTGATCACCTCGCCGGCGGTGCTCTCCGAGGAAAAGCCGCTGCTGATCACCACGCGAACGTGCGGGTTCACCCTCTGCATCTGGCGGAAGCATTCGTACCCGCCCATCACCGGCATCGTCAGGTCGAGCAGCACGAGGTCGATCTCCGCCGCGCGATTGCGGTAGAGGCGCAGGGCCTCCTCGCCGTTGCGTGCCGTGAGCACGCGGTAGCCGTGCATCTCCAGGATGTCCTTGGCGAGGGCCAGGACGGTCGACTCGTCGTCCACCGCCAGGATGGTCTGCGGCGCCTCGCGCCGCGGCGCGGCTCGCGCGAGCGCCTCGGGCGCCGGCTTCGGAGAATCGGGGCGTTGCGTCACCAGGCCGCCGAGGCGCGCCAGGAGGTCGGCGGGCGACTCGCCCGCGACGCGCTCCGTGGCCGTCGCCGGGTCGTGCACCGGCAGGTTGACGGCGAAGCGTGCGCCCCCCTTCGGCTCGTCGGTCACCTCGATCCAGCCGTCGTGTCCCTTGACCGCGCCGTACACCATGGCGAGGCCGAGGCCGGTCCCTTCCCCCGCCTCCTTGGTGGTGAAGAACGGCTCGAAGACGCGGCCGCGGATCTCCGGGGCGATGCCGTGCCCGGTGTCGGCCACCGACAGGGTCACGAAGCGGCCCGGCCGGGCCTCCAGGTTGCCGCGGCACTCCGCCACGGTCACGATCCGGTTCGCGGTCTCGATGACCATCTGGCCGCCGTCGGGCATGGCGTCGGCGGCGTTGGCGCACAGGTGCAGGAGCACCTGCTGGACCTGCGACTGGTCCACGGCCGTGGTCCAGAGGTCGGAGCTCCGTTTGACGAACAGGATGATCCCCGCGGGCAGCTTGGCGCGCAGCGAGTCGATGCTCGCCGCCAGGGCCTCGTTGAGGTCGGTGGGAGCCGGCCGGCTGGCGGCGCGACGGCTGAAAGCCAGGAGCTGCTGCGTGAGCTCGGCGGCGCGCAGGGCGGAGCGTTCGATCACCGCGATCTGGCGGCGGCTGGGGTCGTCCGGCTTGATCCGGGTGAGGACCAGCCGCGCGTACCCCAGGATGCCGGTGAGCAGGTTGTTGAAGTCGTGCGCGATGCCTCCCGCCAGGGTGCCGACGCTCTCCATCTTCTGGGCCTGCCGCAGCTGGTCCTCGAGCGCGCGCCGTCCCGTCGTGTCCCTCAGGATCAGCTCGGTCACGGTCCGGTTGCCCAGCGAGATCGGCCCGCCGCGCACGTCCACGGAGATGCGCTCGCCGTTCTTGCGCACGCAGGGGATCTCCTGCAGGTCCAGGTGCCCGGACGCCGCCCCGGACCGGTAGGCCCTTTTCATCCGCTCGCGCTCCTCCTGCGGGTGCAGGTCCATGAGGTGGTGCGCGCGCGCCTCCTCAGGCTCGAAGCCGAAGAGATCGCAGAACATGGCGTTGGCCTCGAGGATGCGGCCCGTGGCCGGGTCGATGGTCAGGATGGCGTCGTAGGCCCCCTCCAGGAGCTTGCGGTGGCGCTCCTCGGAGGCGGCCAGCGCGGCCTGCTTCTCCTTCAGGTCGCGCACCATCCTGCCGAGGTCCTGGATGAGCTGCGCCACCTCCCGGGGCCCACCGACGTTGGGCGGCACCTGCTGGGTCCCGGCCGCGAAGCCGCGCAGGAACGAGGCCACGCTCAGGATCGGGCGCGCCAGGATCGCGCGCACCCACAGCAGCAGGAACAGGCTCATCAGCAGGATGCCGAACGCGGACACCATGCCGCGCCGCAGGATGGTGGTATAGATCTCGTGCAGCTTCCGCTCCTGGTCGATCTTGAGGTAGAGGGTGCCGCGCGAATCGAACAGGATCGGGTTCGACCCCTGGATGAGCAGGGGCGACACCAGGATCATCCGCTTGCCGCCGTCCACCAGCCGGTGCTGGGTCTGCAGCGTGGCGCGGGCCGCCTCCTCGACCGGACGGTAGGTCGGCTCGGAGATCACCGAGCTGTCCTGCCCGATCCATTCGCGCTTGTTGCTGGCGATCACCTTGCCGTCGCTGCCGACCAGGGCGATGTGGACCACCGAGCGCTGGCTGCCGGTGTCCTCGATCATCTCCTGGACCGCGGCCACCGAGCCGATGCGCAGAAACCGCTGGGAAGCGCTGAGGAGCTGGTCCGCCAGGATGTCTCCGTAGCGCACGCCCTCGTCCGTCAGGTAGCTCTGGGCAACCAGGGAGTGGTAGTAGAGGAGCATCCCGGCGATCAGCATGGCCGGGATGGTGAAGGCGATCCCCATCAGCGTCGAGGTCGGGAGGCGCGAGAGGAGGCGGCGCAAGGGAGGATGATCCTACAGTGACCCCAGGACCTCGGGGTGGAGGACCTGGGAGCCGCTGGCGGCCTTCTTCGCCAGACCCCGCTGCACGAGGAAACGGGCCATCCGATCGGCCGTCTGGTAGAGGGGACCGGGCTGCTGGCTCGTGCCCATCAAGTGGCGGTTCTCCTGCAAGTCGGGGATGTGCGCCCCGCGCAGGCCCTGCAGGAAGTCGGCGACGGCGACGCCCTCGCGCCGCGCCATCAGGGCGGCCGCCTCGTCCGGATGATCGTTCATGTACGCCAGGGCCCTGAACCAGGCACGCAGGATCCGCCGCGCCTCGTCGGTGCGCCCTTGCAGCACCGAGTGGCGCAGGGCCATTACGTCCACGATCTCGCCGGGGATGTCGCGCGAGGAGAAGAGGACGCGGGCTCCGCTCTCCCGCAGCAGCCGCCCCACGCTCGGCTCATAGGTGATCACCGCGTCGACCTGGCCGCGCCGGAAGTCCTCCTCGCCTTCCTCCGGCAGGCGGTTGATGGTCACGACATCGGACCCCGAAAGCCCCGCCGTCTCGAGCACCCGGCCGAGGACGTACGATCCCAGCGCCGACTCTTCGAAGGCGATCTTCCGGCCGCGCAGGTGGGACAGGTCGGTGATGCCGTCGCGCACCACCAGGGCGTCGGCGCCGAACGAGTAGTCCGCGGCCAGGATGACCGCGGGCAGGTCCTGGAAGTTCTCCGTGAGCAGGACCTCGTTCAGCGTCCCGAGGAAGCCGTCGATGTTGCCCTGGTGGTACGAGCGCAAGATGCCGGTGTAGGAGGAGAAGTCGACCAGGTCGACCTCGACCCCTTCCTGTTGGAAGAAACCCTTCTCACGCGCCAGGTAGAGCAGCTCGAACGGCGGCCAGACGTTGACCCCGATCCGCAACGGCTCCTTCGGCTCCGACCCGCACGCGGCCAGCGCGAGCAGCAGCGCGCCGAGAAGGAGCGCGCCCCCCGAAGCCCGCGCGCCCACACGATGCCATCTCACCTTGATCTCCCCCTCGACGACGACCCCGGGATCGCATCGAATAGGCGTCAAGCGCTTGACGATCCCGGCGTGACCCCTCAACAAAAAGTAGTGTTCCGCGGGGTGGAGTCAAGGGAAAGGCTCCGTATACTGGGGCGTCATGAGCCAGGATCCGCACGACATCCCGGCCAGCGGCCTCGACCCCAGGCTCCTGGCGATCGCCCGTTCGGTGCGCGACGCGGGCGGGCGGGCCCTGCTGGTCGGAGGCTGGGTGCGGGACCTCGTGGCGCTGCGCCTGCGGGGCGGGGCGGGCATTCCCCCGGCCGAGGAGCTCGACCTGGAGGTCTATGGACTGGCGCCGGAGCGGCTGCGGGCGATCCTCGCCCGCTCAGGCGAGGTGAACCTGGTGGGCCAGTCGTTCGCCGTCTACAAGGTCTCGATCCCGAAGGGTCCCGGGACGGGGGCGCCCCTGATCGTCGACGTCAGCCTGCCACGGCGGGAGACCAAGCGGGCACCGGGGCACCGCGGCTTCGAGGTCGAAGGCGACCCGGGCCTCTCCTTCAGGGAGGCGACGCGGCGCCGCGACTTCACGGTGAACGCCATGATGCACGACCCCCTCACGGGTGAGACGATCGACCCCTGGGGCGGACGGGAGGACCTGCGCGCGCGGCTGTTGCGCGCCGTCGATGAGAGCACTTTCGTCGAGGACAGCTTGAGGGTGCTGCGCGCCGTGCAGTTCGCGGCCCGCCTGGGCTTCGACATCGACGCGGCGACCGTGGCGCTGTGCCGCGGCATCGATCTCGGCGACCTGCCGGCCGAACGGATCTGGGGCGAGATCGAGAAGCTCCTGCTCAAGGCCGAGCGTCCCTCCCTGGGGCTCGACTGGGCCGACCGCCTGGGCGCCGTCTCCCGGCTCTTCCCCGAGCTCGAGGCGCTCAAGGGCTGCCCGCAGGAGCCGGAATGGCACCCCGAGGGGGACGTCTGGATCCATACCCTCCTGTCCCTCGACCAGGCCAGGCGCGAGGCCGCCTCGCTGCCGCGGGAGCGCCGGCTCGCCGTCCTTCTGGCGGTGCTCTGCCACGACCTGGGCAAGCCGGCCACGACCGCCGTGGTGGAAGGGCGGATCCGCTCGCACGACCATGAGGAGGCGGGGATCGCGCCGACCCTCGCCCTGCTCGATCGCCTCAACCTTCACACCCTGGGCGGCTTCGATCTGCGGGCGCAGGTGGTCGAGCTGGTCGCCCACCACCTGACGCCGAGCCACTGGTTCAAGAACCGCGACAACGTCGGCGACGGCGCCTTCCGGCGCCTGGCGCGCCGGCTGGAGCCGGAGCTGCTCTACCTCGTGTCGCGCTCCGACTGCCTGGGACGCACGGGAGATTTCGCAACCGATGCGCAGGAGTGGTTCATCGGGAAGGTGCGCGCTCTCGGCGTCGAGGAGAAGCCCCCCGGCCCGATCCTCCTGGGACGGCACTTGCTGGAGATGGGGCTTTCCCCCGGCCCGGCGATCGGCCGGATCACGCGCGCGGTTTACGAGATGCAGCTCGACGGCCGGGTCACCGACCTGGAGAGCGCGCGCCGGGCGGCGCGCGATTTGATCGCCGAGGCAGGCCCGGCCTGAGAGGCGGCGCCTGACCGGGCGGTCCTGTTGGACCGCCTCGCTCCGCCGGGCGGCCGCGGCGCGCGGAACTCCTTCAGCGCCAGGTCGATCCTCTGCAGGCCGCGCAGCATGTAGTCCGGGTCGGACCCGACGCCGATTCGCACATGGCGCGGCAGGCCGAGCTGGTCCCCCGGGACGATCAGCACCGAGCGCTCGACGCGCAGCTTCTCGACGAGCGGGACCGACGCCACGGGCAGGTCGTAGCGCAGGAAGGCGATGGCGCCCGCCTCGGGCGCGAGGTACCGGAACAGCTCGCCGTGCCCCTCGACCCACCTCTCAAGGACCGGCAGGTTGCGGCGGATGATGGAGCGGGTGCGCCGGAAGATCGTCTCGCGCCGCGCCGGCTCCATGGCGATCCCTGCCAGGCGATCGGACAGCGTGCCGATGGCGATTGAGGTGTAGTCGCGGTAGGACCAGATGGTCTCGACCGCCTTGGGCGGCCCCACCACCCAGCCGATCCGGAGCCCCGGCAGCCCGAACGCCTTCGACAGCCCCGAGGTGACGAGCACGCGCTCGTAGCGCCCCCAGAAGGAGGGCGTGGTCGTCCCCGAGAGCTCGGCACCGCGGTAGATCTCGTCCGCCACGATCCAGGCGCCCACCCGCCGCGCCGCCCTCACCACCTCGTCCATCTCCTCGGCGGTCAGGATCGCGCCGGTCGGGTTGTTCGGGTTGGTCACCAGGATGATGCGGGTCTTGCGCGTGACGGCACGCCTGAAGCCCTCCAGGTCGAGGGCCCAGCGCCACCGTTCACCCTGGCGCCGCGGCGCCAGCCGGAACTCGTCCACCCGGCCGGCGAAGGCGCGCGACAGGCCGCGCGTCTGAAGATAATTCGGCACCATCAGCGCGACCCGATCGCCACGCTCGAGCAGCCACCAGAACGAGGCGTAGTTCGCCTCCGAGCCCCCGTTGGTCACCAGGACGTTGGCGCGCGTCGCCCCGTCGTAGAACGAGGCGATCCGGTCGCGCAGCTCCTCCGAACCGTTCGACTGCGGGTACCCCAGGCCGGTCGCCAGGAACGCCGCCGGATCGGCCCCGGCGCCCGCCAGCAGTTCCTCGACGCGCATCGGCGCGACACCGCTCTCGGACAGGTTGTATTCCACGTAGTTCTCGTAGGTCGACTGCATCCTCTCCATGCGGAACGGCTCGATGCGCACGGTTCCTCCCGGATCGCCTCTGATTGGGTGCTGGCGGGAACGAGCCGCAGGATAACAAAGGCGCCCACGCCTGTAAAGCCGCGCCGATCTGGCGCCGAGCGCGGCGGTTTGGTACGCTCAGGCCATGAGCCGATCTCTCCTGATCCTGCGCGAGGCCGAAATCCGCGAGCTCCTCGACCTGCAGGAGTGCATCGAAGCCGTCGAGCGGGCGTTCGCGGCCTATTCCACCGGGCAGGCCGAGCTGCCGGCGGTGATCAACCTCGACGTGCCGGAGCACCGGGGCGAGATCCACGTCAAGGCGGGGCACCTGCGGGGCGGAGGGCACTACGCGGTGAAGATCGCCTCGGGGTTCTACGACAATCCGTCGAAGGGGCTGCCGCAGAACGACGGCATGGTCCTGGTCTTCGAGGCCCAAACCGGCCAGCCCGCGGCCCTGCTCCTGGACAACGGCTACATCACCGACCTGCGCACCGGCGCCGCGGGGGCGGTCGCCGCCAGGCACTTGGCGCGGCGCGACGCGCGGGTGGTCGGCGTGATCGGCTGCGGAGGCCAGGCGCGCTTCCAGCTTCAGGCTCTCGCCCGGGTGCGGGCTTTCCGCGAGGCGCGCATCTTCGGCCGGCGGGCGGAGCGCGCGCGGGCCTGCGCCGACGACCTGGCGAGCCTCCCGGCCATGCCTCCCGGGGCGCGCTTCCGGCCTGTGGCCTCGGCGCGGGAGGCGGTCGAGGGGGCCGACATCGTCGTCACGGTCACGGCCAGCCGCGAGCCGATCGTCCTCGTCGACTGGCTGGCGCCGGGCACGCATATCACGGCGGTCGGATCGGACGGCCCCGACAAGCAGGAATTGCACCCCGAGGTCCTGGCGCGCGCCGACCGGCTGGTGGCCGACAGCAAGGCGCAGTGCCTGCGGCTGGGGGAGATCCATCACGGCGTCGCGTCGGGCGCCATCTCAGAGAACAAGGTGGACGCGGAGCTGGGCGAGATCGCCGCCGGGCTCAAGCCGGGGCGGCGGTCGGACTCCGAGATCACCGTATGCGACCTCACGGGCGTCGGGGTGCAGGACGTCGCCGCGGCGTCGCTGGTGATCGCGCAGGCGCGCGCCGCCCGCCGGGGCGAGCGCCTGGCGCTGTGACGCGCGTCCGTGCTGATCCGGAGGCCGCGCGGCGCGACGTGTATAATTGGGCCTGTCCCAGGGAGACCCTTCCCGATGCCCGCGGAAACGGCGTTCGAGTACACCGTCCGGACCCGCCAGAAGACCGAGGAGACCTACACCATCCTGGTCGAGAAGGCGCCCGGCCACTGGATCGCCACGGTGCGCTTCCCGGACGGATCGTTCTGGACGATGAACCGCTTCGACCCGAAGTCGCCGGCCATCCCCAAGCAGTGGGTCGGCGCGACGGCCGCCGCGGCGGCGGACTACGCGGCGCGCGTCCTCGCCAACTACTTCGCCAACGAAGGGATGGAGATCATGCGCCGCCAGAACCACCTGGGAGCGAAGACGTAGCAGGACGCGCCCCGGCCGCCCGCCGGCGCGCGCCGGATCGGCCTGCGGGACCGCTAGGAGCCTGTCCGGATCATGACCTCGCGGACGGCGCGAATGACCTCGGCCGGCCCGAAAGGCTTCAGAAGGACGCGGTTATCCACCAGCCTCATGAAACGGCCGGCCTCGGCGCCCTGCAGGGCGCCGGTCACGAAGATCACGCGCCGGGCCATTTCGGGCCGCCGCCGCGCGATGGTGCGGTACAGCGACAGGCCGTTGGTGTCGGGCAGGATCAGGTCGAGGATCACGTCCTCGTCGTCGACCACGAGGATCCTCTGGTCCTCGGGACGGAGGTAGCGGAGGGATTGCGGGTGTTCGGTCTCGCCGGACAGGTGCTCGTCGTTCACGATGGCCACGGGGTTCATACCGATTCAAGTTAGACGTGCCGCGCGGCGCGGGCAATCGCAATTTGGTGCTTGACACATTTGAAAGCCGCGCGGGACCGGGAAGGAGACGCTTTCGTGCTGCGCTCCACGTCCTCCCTGACGCTCCCCGAGCGCATGACGCTCGGCTGGGGCAAGCTGCGCCGGTTCTACCTGGCGCACTTCCGCCCCGCTTACGTGCGCGAGAGCCTGGCGCGGCGGGTCGGGCAGTGCGACCGGACCGGCGCCTGCTGCCACCTGATGTTCACCTGCCCCCTGCTCGATCAGAAGTCCGATCCGGTCCGCTGCACCATCCACGCGATCAAGCCGAAGGTCTGCCGTCTGTTCCCGATCGACGAGCGCGACCTGCGCGACCGCGACATCATCTCCCCGCACACCCCGTGCGGCTTCTCCTTCGTCCCGCGCCAGGAGTTCCTGGCGCGCGGCCCCGCCGCGGTGCGTGAGGCCGAGACCCACGTCCACGTGGAAGCGATTGACCTGCCGAAGGAACGGGGCGAGGCCCATCCCCACGGCCATTGATCTTTGCCGCCGCGTGCCTCATATTGGCACTCGCTATGGTCTGCTCCGCCGCCAAGGCCGTGACGGGCGGCGCGGCGGGCGCGGCGGGAGGCTTCCTTGCGGGCCGGAAAACGCTGTGGTATAAGAATTTCTCTCGCCCTGCCCTTCGTCCTCGCAGGACAACACTGAATGCCTCCATCGGACCTGGTCCTTCACGAAGAGGAATACCAGAAGATCCGCGATGTCATCTCGCGCCTGCGCACCGAGTGCAACGCCAAGGTCGTCTTCCTGGTGGACAAGAACGGCCAGCAGATCGCCGCCAACGGCGAGCTCGAGGCGATCGACACGACCGCGCTCGCCTCGCTCGCCGCCGGCAACGTGGCGGCCACCGACTCGCTGGCCCGCCTGATCGGCGAGAAGGAGTTCTCCATCCTCTTTCACGAGGGCGAGCGGGACAACCTGCACATCTCGGTCGTCGGCGGCCGGGTGATCCTGGTGGTGATCTTCGACGAGCGCTCCTCGCTGGGGCTGGTGCGCCTGCGGGTGAAGAAAGGCTCCACCGAGCTGGCCGCGATCCTCGAGGTGATGATGAAGAAATCGGCTTTGCCGCGGAAGGCCGCCGCGGGGGGATCTCCGTTCGCCGAGATCACCGACGAGGACATCGACAAGCTGTTCAGCGATTGATCCGGTCCGGGGAGCAGCCGAAGATCCATGACGTTCATCAACTACGCGGCGCGCGAGATCAATTGCAAGATCGTCTATTACGGCCCCGGGCTGGGCGGCAAGACGACCAACATCAAGTGGGTCTACGAGAAGACGAACCCGAACTCCAAGGGAAAGCTGATCTCCCTGGCCACCGAGACCGACCGCACGCTCTTCTTCGACTTCCTGCCCCTCGACCTCGGCGAAATCCGCGGCTTCCGCACGCGTTTCCACCTCTACACAGTCCCGGGACAGGTCTTCTATGACGCCTCGCGCAAGCTGATCCTGAAGGGCGTGGACGGCGTGGTCTTCGTCGCCGACTCGCAGGCGGCGCGCATGGAGGCGAACCTCGAATCGCTGCGCAACCTGGAGCTCAACCTCAAGGAGCAGGGGTACGACCTGCGCATCATGCCGTACGTGCTGCAGCTCAACAAGCGCGACCTCCCCTCCGCCCTGCCCCTCGAAGAGATGAAGCGCCAGCTCCTGTACAAGGGCGAGCCGGTCTTCGAGGCGATCGCCTCGAAGGGGAACGGCGTGTTCGAGACGCTCAAGACCATCGCCAAGATGGTGCTGATCGAGCTGCGCAAGGGACGCTGATCCCGGCCTACCTCGACCGTCCCGCCGTCGTCCCCTCCTGCATCCGCCGCCGGTCGACCTCCTTCATCTTCCGGAGCAGCGCATCGGCCTTCGCCCGGCCGGGGCTGCCGGCGGGGTAGAGCCGCAGCGCCTCCCCCAGCTCCGCCTCCGCCCGCTCGCGCTTCAGCAGGGCGCGCGCCACCATTCCCATGGCCAGGTGCGTGTCGGGCAGATCGGGGCGGGCGGCGACGGCGCGCTCGCAATACGGCTCGGCCGCGTCCGGCAGCTTCTCGTCGTAATACGAAAGGCAGAGGTCGGCCAGCGCCAATCCGGCGCCCGGGGCCAGATGGACGGCGATCTGCCACTCGCGCCGCGCCTCTTCGGGGCGCCCGAGCGCCAGGTATGCCTGCCCCAGGTCGCGACGCACTTCGACGAAGTCGGGGGCGATCGCCAGGAGGTCCTGGTAGTGGCCGGCCGCCTCCTCCCACTTCCCCTCCTGCGCCGCCATGGCCGCCAGCGCGTTGTGCGGGTCGATGCGCCGCGGATTGAGGGCGATGGCGTTCTGGTACTCCGCCTTCGACTCGGGAAGGCGCCCCCGCATGCGCAGCGCGTAGGCGCGGTTGAGCGCCTCCTCCTCGGGGTAGGCCTCGCGCGGCTTGAAGGCGTCCAGGTTGAAGAGGACCAGCCCGGCGATGAGAAGGGCGATGACGCGCGGCCGGCGCCACGCCGCGGGAGCGCCGAGGAGCCGCCCGGCGAACAGCGCCAGGATCGGCACCAGGGGGAGCCGGTAGCGATCGGTCGGGAAGAAGATCAGGATCGAGACGGCGTAGGCGGCCGCGTAGAGGATCAGGAGCGCCCGCCCGGCGCGGCGGCCGCCGCCCGTCGCGCCCCCGGGCAGGAAGGCCCCCGCGAGGGCCAGGGGCGCCACCACTCCGAACGGGAAGGCGACGCCCCGTCGCCACAGCAGCAGCGCCAGCAGCGACGAGTAGCGGCGGTAGACGTAGGCGTCCTGGTTGCGCGGGATCTCCCGCCCGGCGATGAGATCGACCGCTTTGCGCTCATAGAGCCGCAGGGCCTGGCCCGGATACTCCACGAGGAACTGCAGGGCGCGCCGGGTGAAGAACCAGGACTTCCCCGACTCGCCGACGATCCCCAGGTTCTCCGGCTCCTGCGACAGCCGCTCGAACTCGCCCCCGGGCCGGATGCGGATCGTGCGCTCGTAGTCGGGATTGTTGCCGATGAAGAAGTTGATGCCGCCGTTGCTCGAGATCAGGACAGGCTCACCCGCGACCAGGAGATTGCGGGCGGTGGCCAGCGCGCCGGGCAGAGCCACCCCGGCCAGGAAGAGAGCCGCGGCGCGACGCGAGGCGCGCGCGCCAAGCCAGGCCCAGGCCGCCGCCGCCGGCGCGGCCAGCAGGATGTTCGGCGTGGCGATGGCGGCCGCTCCCCACGCCAGCCCGGCCAGCGCCCATGGGCGCGGCCCCGAAGCATCCGCCGCGCCGCGCGGGCCTGCCGCCTCCCCGATCCCCGTCGCCCCGGGGAGGCCGGCCGTCCCGGGAATGCCGGCCGCCCGGAGCATCAGGAGGATCCCCAGGAGCACCAGCGCGATGTGCAGGACCGGAATGAGTGGCTGGGCGTCGAAGAGGACGAGCGGGCCGTACAGGGCCATGACGATCCCGCCGGCCAGGGCGGCCCGCTCGTCGAAGAGGCGGCGTCCGACGCAGTAGACCAGCAGGCAGGAGAGCGCTCCGAGGGCCGTCTGGACCGCATAGATCCAGGTCAGGCGCGGTCCGAAAATCGCCAGCAGGACGGCCAGGAAATAGGGATAGAGCGGCGGCTGCCAGAAGACCTGGCGACCGGCGAGGAGATCGCCGGAGGCGATCGCGGCCGCCATCCGGAAGTAGTTGGCGCCGTCCACCAGAGGGACATCGAAGTAGGGGGCGTGCCGCACCTGGGCGAGGTAGAGCAGGCGGATCGCCCAGGCGGCGGCGAAGAGCAGGAGCGGCCGGCGGCGGCTCATCGGCCCAAGTCTAGGAGCCGGTCCGGGAAATCGCAATGGCCACGCCATTTCCCGGACAGGCTCCTGGCCGATTGGGGGAGCCATCTAAATGGAAGCCCGGCGGCCTATCTACCGCCGCCGGGCGTAGTCCCCAGTTTCGGGACTGTGAGGCCCCGGCGTCTCGCGACGCTTCGCCTGCCGGTCGGCTCGTGAAGGCCGGCTCAGGGGGGCTGGCAGGCACGGGACCTTGATTGAACCGATCATGCCACGAGACGAGCCTCCCGGCAAACGGCGGCCCGTGCCTTCCCGACCAGGCTCAATACCCTCCGCCGCCACCCCCGCCGTGCGAGTTGTGGCTGACGGCGGCGCCGATGGCGTAGGCCCCGACCACCAGGCCGGCGACGAAGAGGATCTTCTGGGCGCGCGTCCGGCGGCTCCACCACCCTCCGGACGATCCGGTCGACGGCCCGGCGTCGGCCCATATCTTTGCCGAGTCAAAAAGCGGTGCCGTCGCCGGCGGGAAACCGGGCATCGATGCGGCCCGCCCGGCGAGAGAGGCCGCAGGCGCCGCC
The DNA here is from genome assembly GCA_003223165.1 of Acidobacteriota bacterium. GTDB lineage: Bacteria > Acidobacteriota > Polarisedimenticolia > Gp22-AA2 > Gp22-AA2 > QHXZ01. The sequence goes on along the minus strand of QHXZ01000083.1, from coordinate 520 downwards.
CGATCCGCCCGGATGGATGGAACAGCCATGGCCGGCCGCAGCCCAGCCACGAGGAGCCAAGTCAGGAGTAAGGCGACCGGAGCCGCGCCGCGCCGTGATGCCGTCAACATCGGGACCTCCCTAAGCGTGTGCCAGCCATCATACCGCGCCCCCCAAGAGATCCCCAGTTCGCCGCCGCCGCGTCACCGGCGCCTTGAGGAAGAGCCTCCGGAGTGAAGCGCCGCGCCTTGCGGTCGCCGGGCCCTCCGAGACCGAGCGACCGGGCCCCGCCGCGCGGTCCACAGCGCGGTGGGGGGAGCGAGGCGAGGCGGAGGGGAGGCTCGCGCAGCGAGCCGGACCCGGTGCCCGGCGACCGCAAGGCGCGGCGCTTCACGCTAGGGGGGATTCGTTCAGGTGCGTCGTTGACAGCGCCGCCGCGCCGCCGCTATAATTCGCGTTTCGTTACAGGCCCGGCCCCGAACTGGAAAGGTTGCGCGTGAGCTACGCCGTCATCACCACGGGTGGTAAGCAGCACAAGGTC
>QHXZ01000082.1:26090-37682 GCA_003223165.1 Acidobacteriota bacterium | reverse complement strand
GAGGCGGCCGCAGCGCCAGCTCCTGACCCGTGCGCCTGAACCCCTCGCGCGCCGGGGCGGCCGCCGCCGGGGCGCCCGCCGCGGCGGGCCGCGCCGCCGCGCCCTGCGGCACATCATCTTTATAGAGCCACCGCTTGATCGCCCCCGTGCGCGCGTCGAGCACCACCCCGAGCCGCCGGAAGGCCCAGCAGTCGTAGGCGACCGACACGAAGAACGACGCCGGCAGCCGGTTGATCGCCCCGACCTTGCAGCCGATGAGCGTCACTCCCCCGCCGAACCCCATGGTCCCGATGCCGAGCGTGTTCGAGGTGCGGACCACGTAATCCTCGAGGTCGCGCAGCTTCGGATCGCCATTCACGTCCTCGAGCGAGCGGAAGAGCTGGAGCTTGGCGAACTCGTACCCCGTGGTCCTGTCGCCCCCCACGCACGCCCCGAGGGCGCCGGCGCTGCACCCCTGGCCCTGCGCCTGCCAGACGGCGTGCAGCAGGCACTTGCGCACGCCGTCGAGGTCGCGATCGGCGCGCCCCAGGTGCGGCAGCTCGGCCGGCAGGGAGTACTGGATGTTCTTGTTCTCGCACCCTCCCCCCTTGAGCAGCAGCCGCACGTCGATCGCGTCGGGGTCGTCCCACTGGTGGAAGTGGATCGTCGGGGTGCCCGGACCGAGGTTGTCGCCGCTGTTCTTTCCGGTCAGCGAGTCGACCGAGTTCTGGCGCAGCTTCCCCCGGCGCGTCGCCTCGGCGATCGCCTCGCGGATCGCCGCCTCGATCCGCATCTGGTCGACGCCGACCGGCGTCTTGATCTCGAACGTCGGCCAGCCGGTGTCCTGGCCCTTTGCAGTCGGAGGCCATGTCGATGTTGGCGGCGATGACCTCGAGCGCCTGCCCCGAGCGGGTCCCCTCCTGCTCCGCCCCGGCCGCCCGCGCCATCGCCCGGCGCACGTCGGGGGGGAGGTTGGTCGAGGTCTCCACGATCAGATCGAGAAGGCTGTCCCGCAGTCGCTCCATACGCGCCGATGATACCACCGGCTCCCGGGCGCCGCGCGGCCCTGGGAGGCCGCGGCCTCCGGGGGGTTCGCATCGATGCGTGTCCGCATTGATGCGTTGCCATCGAGGGGCGCCGCGGCTATAGTGCCGCCTGAAACCCGGAGGCCGCGCGTGGCGCCGATCGAGCCCGCTCCCAGCCGTGCCGAGGCCGCCCCGCTGGCACGCGCCGGCATGCGCCTCGCCGACGCCTGCGAGCGCTACTTCCCCGACGCCTTCGTCTTCGCTCTCGCCGCGGTCCTCATGGTCCTCCTGGCCGGCCTGCTCCTCGGAGAGCGCCCGGGAAAGCTGGTGCGCGCGTTCGGCGACGGCTTCTGGGTCCTGGTCCCCTTCACCATGCAGATGGCCCTGATCATCGTGGGGGGCTTCGTCGTCGCCAGCTCGCCGCCCGTCGCCGCGCTCATCCGCCGCCTGGCGTCCCTGCCGCGAAGCCCGCGGGGCGCCGTGGCCTTCGTGGCCTTCTTCGCCATGCTCACTTCGCTCCTGTCGTGGGGGTTGTCGCTCGTGTTCACCGGGCTCCTGGTGCGCGAGGTGACGCGGCGCATTCCCAGGGTCGACTACCGGGCGATCGGCAGCGCGGCCTACCTGGGCCTGGGGAGCGTCTGGGCGCTGGGGCTGTCGTCGTCGGCCGCCCAGCTGCAGGCGACCCGCTCGGTGATCCCGGCGCCGCTGCTCGCCGTGACCGGGGTGATCCCGTTGTCCCAGACCCTCTTCCTCTGGCAGAGCCTGCTCCTGGCGGCCGCGCTCATCGCCCTCTCGGTCGCCATCGCCTGGCTCTCCTGCCCGCGGCCCGAGCACGCCAGGACGGCCGAGGAGATGGGCATCCGCTTCGAGCCGCTCATCGTCGAGCGCGGCCGCGCGGCCACCCCGGGCGAGCGCTGGGACGAGAGCCCCGTCCTGGGCGTGGCCGTGGCCGTGGTGATGCTCGTCTACCTCTTCCTGCTCTTCCGCGACAAGGGGGCCGCGGCGGCTTTCGACCTGAACACCTTCAACTTCGCCTTCCTGGCCCTCGGCCTGCTCCTGCACGGGCGCCCGCGCTCGTTCCTGACCGCCGTCGCACGCTCGGTCCCGGCCACCTCCGGCGTGCTGATCCAGTTCCCGTTCTACGCCGGGATCTTCGGCCTGATCTCGAACACGGCGATCGCGCCGTTCATGGCGGGCCTGTTCGTCAAGGCGACCACCCGCTCGACCTTCCCGGTCGTGGTGGCGCTCTACTCGGCCCTCCTCGGCCTGTTCGTGCCTTCCGGCGGCGGCAAGTGGGTGGTCGAGGCGCCCTACGTCATGGCGGCCGCCAACGCCTGGCAGATCCACCTCGGCTGGACGGTGCAGATCTACAACGCCGCCGAGGCGCTCCCGAACCTGATCAACCCCTTCTGGATGCTGCCCCTGATGGGCATCCTGAATGTCCGCGCCCGCGACCTCGCCGGCTTCTCGATCCTGCAGCTCGCCTTCCACGCGCCGGTCGTGCTGTTCCTGTGCTGGCTCCTGGCGCAGACTTTCACCTACCTCCCGCCGGCGGCCGGCTGAGCCGGCCCGCGACCCGTGAAGAGGTACTGGCAGATCCTCCGCAGCCAGCCGCGTCCGGTCCTGTTCCTGCTGTCGCGCCTCCTGATGCGGACCGGCCTGTGCCGGCTCTTCCTGATCCGCCAGCAAGGCTTCGTGCTGCGTTTCTATCCCTCGGCCTTGTCGGCGACGCTCTGGATGGCACCGGACGATCGCCACGCCGACGCCGATTTCATGCGTGCCTACTTGCGCCCTGGAGACGTGGCTATCGACGTGGGAGCCAACATCGGCGGCACGGCCCTCGCCGCGGCGGCCGCGGTCGGCGAGCGGGGCCGGGTGATCGCCTTCGAGCCCCACCCCCGTACCTTCCGCTACCTGCTCGGCAACCTGGCCCTCAACCACGCCGGCAACGTGCGCCCCCATAACCTCGCCCTCGGGGAGGCGAGCGGGACGGTCCGTTTCGCGAACCGGGGATCGGACGACCAGCACTCGGTCGTGGCCGGCGGCGACGGCATCGAGGTCCGGGTGGAGCGTCTGGACGGGGTGCTGGCGGGGCAAGGGCCTATCGCGTTGCTCAAGATCGACGTGGAGGGGTACGAGCGCTTCGTCCTGCAGGGCGCGGAGGGGCTGCTCGGCGGGACGGCCTGCGTCTATTTCGAGGTGGACGAGGCCCACTTCGCCCGGCACGGCTACGCGACAGACGATCTTCTCGGCCTCCTGCGCCGCGCAGGGTACACGATCCTGCGGCTGGAGGAGGGACGGCGCGTGGCGCGCGTCCCGGCCGGATTCACCGCCACGGCCTGCGAGAACCTGATCGCGGTGCGGTCCGTGCCGGATTTCCTGCGGCGCACCGGCTTCGTCGGCTAGCGCATCGACGGCCCTGCAAACCCCCCGGCCGTACCTTCCCGGTGACTGGGGCACCGTGAGGTGCCTACTTTCCTATTCGCCCTTCCTGGGCTATACCTGAGGCTCCACAAGGAACCTTTGGACATCACGAGGAGGCCGAGACATGCGAGCCGCCGTCGTACCCGCAGCCCGAGCGAAGTGGGAGATCCGGGAGGTCCCGACCCCGGAGCCCGGTCCGAACCAGGTCCTGATCAGGATCCGCGCCAGCGGTCTGTGCTACACCGACGTCCACATCACGGAAGGGATGCTCCCGACGCGCTTCCCGCGCACCCTCGGGCACGAGCCGGTGGGCGAGGTCGCCGCCCTGGGAGCGGGGGTCACCACGCGGAGGGTGGGCGACCGGGTCGGGGTGCCCTGGGTTCAGGCTTCGTGCGGCCGCTGCGAGTGGTGCCTGCGCGGCAAGCCGCGCTTCTGCGCCGAGCAGGTCGCCACCGGGCTCCAGACGCAGGGGGGCCACGCCGAGTTCATGCTGGCGCAGGCCGGCGCGACGCTCCTGATCCCGGACGGCCTCGCGTTCGAGCAGGCGGCGCCGATCTTCTGCGCCGGCTACACCGTCTACAGCGGCCTGCGCGCCGCCGATCCGAAGCCGCACGAGCGGGTGGCCGTCGTCGGCATCGGCGGCCTGGGGCATCTCGCCCTGCAGTACGCCCACGCGACCGGCTTCGAGACCATCGCCGTCACGCACTCCAAGGACAAGGAGAAGCTCGTCCGCGGACTGGGGGCCGATCGGGTCGTTTCCGACGGCGAGGCGCTGCGCGCCGCGGGAGGCGCCGACGTCATCCTGGGCACCAGCAACTCCTACAAGGCGACGGCGGACGCCCTCAAGGGGCTGCGCCCCGAGGGGCGCCTGGTGGTGATGGGGGCCTCGGGCGAGCGCATCGACATCGGCGCCGAGTTCGTGTTCAACGGCGGCCGCCTCATCGGCTCTTCGCAGAACTCCGTCGAGCACCTCTACGAGGCCCTCGACTTCGCGGCGAAGGGGAAGGTGAAGGTCGTGACCGAGAACTTCCACCTCGACGAGATTCCCCGCGCCTACGAGCGGGTCGCCGGCGGCATGGTGCGCTTCCGGGCCGTGATCACCCCGTGAGGCGGGGCGGGCCGAAGAGACGACGATGAAGGCGATCCGGGTCGGGCAGCACGGCGGGCCCGAGGTGATGCGCCTCGAGGATCTGCCCGACCCGCGGCCGGGCGCCGGGCAGGTGGTGGTGCGGGTGAAGGCGGTGGGAGTGAACCGCGTGGACACCTACGTCCGCGCCGGAGCCTATCCGCGCCTGCCCGACCTGCCCTACACGCCGGGCATCGACGCGGCCGGCGTCGTCGAGGCGGTCGGCGCGGGCGTGACGCGGGTCAGGACCGGGCAGCGCGTCTACGTGGCGGGGAGCTTCGGCGGGACCTACGCCGAGCTGGCGCTGTGCGCCGAGGCGCAGGCGCACCCGCTGCCGGAGCGCCTGTCGTTCTCCCAGGGGGCCGCGGTGCCCGTGCCGTACGCCACGGCCTACCGGGCCCTCTTCCAGCGCGCCGTCGCGCGGGCGGGCGAGACCGTCCTGGTGCACGGCGCCAGCGGCGGCGTCGGCACGGCCGCGCTGCAGATCGCGCGCGCCGCCGGCCTCACGGTCATCGGCACGGCGGGCAGCGACAAGGGGCGCGATCTGGCCAGGCGCGAGGGGGCGCATCAGGTCCTCGACCACCGCGCGCCCGGCTACCTCGACCAGATCGGGGCGCTCACCGGCGGGCGCGGCGCCGACGTCATCCTCGAGATGCTCGCCAACGTGAACCTGGCGCGCGACCTCAAGGTCCTGGCGCCGGGAGGCCGCGTCGTGGTGATCGGCAGCCGCGGCACGGTCGAGATTGACCCGCGCGACACCATGGGCCGCGACGCCTCGATCCTCGGGATGTCGCTCCCGAACGCCACCGCGGGCGAGGCGGCCTCGATCCACGCCGCCCTCGGCGCCGGGCTGGAGAACGGCACCCTGCGTCCGGTGGTCGGCCGCGAGCTGCCGATGATGGACGCTGCGCGCGCGCATGCCCTCGTCCTCGAGCCGGGATCGTACGGCAAGATCGTCCTGATCCCCTGAGGAAGTGCGGCTGCCCGCGCCGACGCGCTTCCGGAGGATGTTCGCCGTCCGTTCCTCCCCCGTCGAGGGGCGCGGCGCCTTCGCCACCCGGCCCATCCGCCGCGGCGCCCGGCGCTGCCGCGGGACGATGCTGATTTGAACCGATCCGCCCGGGCTGTGTAGACTTCCCGCATGATTCGCCTGAACGGTGTCGTGCGGACCTATGGCGTGCACGAGGTCCTGGCGGGGGTCGATCTGGGCCTCCCGCCGCGGTCCCGCACCGGCCTGGTCGGCCCCAACGGGGCCGGCAAGACGACCCTCCTGCGGCTGATCGCCGGCGAGGAGGAGGCGGACCGCGGGACGATCGACATCACCCGGGGCGTGTCGATCGGCTACCTGCCCCAGGAGGGGGCCCGCCTGGCCGAGGGGACGGTGCTCGACGCCCTGCTCGCCCCCTTCGCCGAGGTCGCCGAGATGGAGCGCGATCTCGAGCGTATGCACCACGAGATGGCGACCGCCACGGGCGAGCGGATGGAGACCCTGATCCGCCGCTCGGGAGACCTGCAGCACCGCTTCGAGGCGGCGGGCGGCTTCGAGCTGGAGTCGCAGGCCAAGGCGATCCTCGGGGGCCTCGGCTTCGCCCCGGAGGACCACGCGCGCCCCCTGCGCGAGTTCTCGGGCGGCTTCCGCATGCGCGCCGCGCTCGGCGCCCTTCTTCTGCGGCGGCCGGACTACCTGCTGCTGGACGAGCCGACCAACCACCTCGACCTCGAGGCGGTCGGCTGGCTGGAGGCGTTCCTCTCCGACGTCCCGTCCGCCCTGCTCGTCGTCAGCCACGACCGGACCTTCCTCAACCGCCTCGTGGGCATCATCGCCGAGGTCGATCGCGGCAAGGTGACCGTGTGGCCCGGCAACTACGATCGCTACCGGGCCGACAAGGAGCAGGCGCGCGCCCTGGCCCTCAAGAAGGCGGCGTCGGAGGCGCACCGCGTGGAGGAGGTCGAGCGGTTCATCGAGCGCTTCCGCTACAAGGCGACCAAGGCGCGCCAGGTGCAGAGCCGCATCAAGATGCTGGAGAAGATGGAGCGCACCGAGCTCCTGGCCGAGGAGCATTCCTGGCGCTTCACCTTCCCGAACGTGCCGCGCTCGGCTCAGCGCGTGGCGCTCCTGGCCGGCGTGCGCAAGGCCTACGGCGAGCGGCCGGTCCTCAAGGGGCTCGACCTGGAGATCTGGCGCGGCGATCGGATCGCCCTGGTCGGCCCGAACGGCTGCGGCAAGAGCACCCTCCTTCAGGTGGTGGCGGGGCGGCTGCCGGCCGACGCCGGGACGATCGAGATCGGCGACAAGGTCGTGCTGCACTATTTCGCGCAGCACGTCCTCGAGACCCTCACCCCCGGACGGACGGTGCTCGACGAGATGCAGGCCTGGGCCCCGTCCCGCGGCGCGGGGCAGCTCCGGTCGCTTCTGGGCATCTTCCAGTTCTCGGGCGACGAGGCCTTCAAGAAGGTGGAGGTCCTCAGCGGCGGGGAGAAGAACCGCCTGGCGCTGGCGCGCCTGACGCTCGACCCGGGGAACTTCCTGCTGCTCGACGAGCCGACCAACCACCTCGACCTGCCGACGCGCGAGGCGCTCGAGGACGCCCTGGCCGGGTTCGGCGGGACGCTCCTCTTCGTGTCGCACGACCGCTATTTCATCAACAAGGTCGCGACGCGCGTGGCGGCCTTCGACGACGGCCGGCTCCTGGTCCACTCCGGCGGATACGACGACTACCTGGCCGCCGCGCGGGGAACCTCCCCGGGGCGGACCGCCGCCCCTCCGGGCGCCAAACCGCGGCCCCGCCCGGCCCCGCAGGCGGCCCGGCCGGCTCCCGCGCCGGACCCCCGCCCGGCGGGCCATTCCGGAGGGCGCGAGCAGCGGCGGGCCGAGGCCGAGGCGCGCAACCGCAAGAGCCGCGAGCTGCGAACCTTCCGCGAGCGGGTCGCCGCCATCGAGGCGGCCATCCTGCCGCATGAGACCCGGCTCAAGGAGATCGAGGCGGCGATGGCCGACTCCCGGACCTACAAGGAGCCCGGCCGGGCGCGGCAGCTGGGCGAGGAGAAGAAGACCATCGAGATCGAGCTCGCCCACCTGTACGACGATTGGGACGAAGCCACCTCCGACCTGCAGCGCGAGGAGGCCGGGCGGTCCTGAACCGCGCGCCGGCCTCCAGGGCAGGCTCTCCTAGGGTCATCCCCTCCCCCGATTGCAGGGATTTCCCCGATTCGCCTCCGTCCCGCCCTGCGCTAGAAAGCGAGCGTCACAGGGACGCCAACGCGGAGGCCTCTCATGAAGGACGACGCCGTCAGGTTCCTCGCCTGCCCCGCGTGCGCATCCGATCTCAGGCTCGCCGTGGAGCGCGCCGAGGGGGCCGAGATCATCGAGGGCAGCCTGTCCTGCCGTGCCTGCCCGGCCGCCTTTCCGATTCGCAGGGGGGTCCCTCGATTCGTCGCCGAGGACTCCTACGCCGCGAGCTTCGGCCGCCAGTGGAACTGGTTCCGGACGATCCAGCTCGATTCCATGAACGGCACGAAGGAATCCGAAGCCGCGCTCCACGGCGCGACCGGCTGGCGGGAGGCTGATTTTCGGGGCCGCCTCGTCCTCGACGCCGGAGTCGGGGCCGGGCGGTTCGCGGAGATCGTGGCGAACCAAGGAGGCGAAGTCGTCGGGGTCGACATTTCCCAGGCGATCGACGCGGCCTATGCCAATATCGGCCACCGGGAGCGGGTCCACCTGATCCAGGCCGACCTGTTTCACATGCCGTTTCGCGACGCCACGTTCGATCTCGCCTACTCGATCGGGGTCCTGCACCACACGCCCGACCCGCGCGCGGCGTTCGAGCGGGTCGCCGCCGTGGTCAAGAAGGATGGAGGGCTCGCGGTCTACCTCTATTCCAGACATGGGCTGAGGCTGGCCCACGGCTGCTCCAACCTTCTTCGGGCCGTGACGACCCGCCTCCCCCTGCCGCTCATGTTCTGGCTCAGCTCGCTCTCCGTCCCCTTGTATTACGTCCATCGGATTCCGGTCCTGGGGAACCTGCTCCGTATCCTCCTGCCGATCTCGCCCCATCCCAGATGGAGATGGCGCTGGCTCGACACGTTCGACTGGCTGACGCCGAAATACCAGCATAAATTCCTGTATCCGGAGGTGATCCGCTGGTTCCGGGCCTGCGGCCTCACGGATATCGCGGTGTTCGACGATCCGATCCGCGTGCGCGGGACCCGGTCGCCGGCGGCGGTCTCATCGCCCGAACGTCCCATGCTTCGCGGTACGCCCGTCGACATCCCTTGCACCACGGTCGCGACCCCCTCCTCAGCGGCCTGATCCCGTCCCAGGCGCAGGTTCGTCATCGTTGTTACGATTTGGGGACGGATCCGCCGCCGCCCGCCGCCTGGTGAGGCCTCCGCCCCGTTCGATCGGACCGACCGAAACTCCCCTGACGGCAGGGACTTGCCTTGGAAGGCCCGGCGCCGGCATGCCCTTTGGCGTCATGATTGCTCTTTCTGGCCGATGGCTGAAGCGGAGACCCTTTTCCGATAAAGGCAAACCCGTCGCGAGGCGGGGACGCAAAGCCAAGGATCAGGCCGACGGCCTGACAGCCCGGCTACCGAAGAGAAGGATCGACAGAGTGACCTCGGATCAGGTGGTCCTCCGCGTCCTGGGAGGGCCACCATGTCGTTTCAAGTACGTACGTCCGGCAGTCTTCTCCGATTCGCGTTCGTTCTCGTCCTGGCCGTCGCCTCGACCATGACACCGGCCCCGGCGGGCGACCAGGCCCCCGGCGGCTTCGTCGAAGCCGACAACAGCACGCAGGTCCGCGCGCGCCTCACCGCCGCGCAGATCCAGGCGTTCCTTCCGGCGCGCGGCGCGTTCGTCTTCCCGGCCCCTTACAGCACGCAGGGGATCCGGCTGACCAACGCCTCCGACTGCGGAGGCGCCGATTGCGTGAACTACGTCGGCTATTCCTACTACCACAACATCAACAACCACGTCGGCAGCGACACGATGTACGTGTTCATCGGGCTGAACCAGTCGCGCGGCGGCGCCGGACCGACGCTCTTCAGCTACAACAAGGTGACGGACGAGGTGAGGAACCTCGGGCCCCTGTTCGCATCGACGAGCGCCTACAGCTGGAACAGCGGCGAAGGCTGGTACTTCAGCGCCACCCGGCCGACGACGATCTACATGAACGACGGCCCCCGCATGCTGCGCTACGACGTCCTCAGCAAGCAGTACGAGACGGTCTTCGATGCGACCGCGCAATTCGGAAGCAACCGCTACATCTGGCAGATGCACTCGAGCGACGACGACCGGGTCCATTCCGCCACGCTGCGCGACCTGTCCACCTACGAGATGCTCGGCTGCATGGTCTACCGCGAGGACACGAAGAAGTTCCTCTACTACCCGAAGACCGGCGATTTCGACGAGTGCGCCATCGACAAGAGCGGCCGCTGGCTGATGAGCCTGGAGAACGTGGACGGGCTGTACGACGACGAGATGCGCGTCTTCGACATCGAGACCGGCGCCGCGACGCTCATCTGGGACCAGGATGGCGCCCCCGGGCATGCCGACATGGGGTACGGCTACATCGTCGGCGCCGACAACTGGAACCCGATGCCGAACGCCACCCTGCTCTGGAAGCTGGGGAGCCCCGTCGTCAAGGGACCCGTGGTGCACTACAACAAGAACTGGAACATCGTCGCCAGCAACCACGTCGCCCACGGCAACGCCAAGCCGAACACCCCGCCCGAGCAGCAGTACGCCTGCGGCAGCAACGCCAGCAGGTACACCGGCGCCGCGAACGAGATCGTCTGCTACCGCCTGGACGCCTCCCTGAACAACCTCATCGTCGCCCCGGTCATGGCCGACCTCGATGCGCCGGGGGGCGGCGACGATTACTCGAAGATGCCCAAGGGGAACATCGACGTGACCGGGCAGTACTTCATCTGGACCAGCAACGTCGGAAGCAGCCGGCTGGACGCCTTCATCGTCAAAGTCCCGGCGCAGCTGCTGACGGGCTCCTCCGACACCACGGCGCCGGCGACCGCCATCACGGCCCCGGCGGGCGGCTCGTCGCTGGCGGGCATCACGGCGATCGCCGCGACGGCCACCGACAACGTCGGCGTCGCCGGCGTGCAGTTCCGCCTGGACGGCGCGAACCTGGGCTCCGAGGTCCCCTCGGCGCCCTACACGTTCCCCTGGAACACCCTGGCCTATGCCAACGGCTCCCACACGCTGACCGCCGTGGCGCGCGACGCCGCGGGGAACTCGACTACCTCGGCCCCGGTCTCCGTGACCGTTTCGAACGACCTCACGCCTCCGGTCCTCTCGGCGGTCGGGGTGACTTCCGTGACCGCCATCGGCGCCGTGGTCGTCTGGACGACGGACGAGCCGGGCGATTCGCAGGTGGAGTGCGGCACCACGACCGCCTACGGCGTCACCACCCCGCTGGCGGCCGCCCTGGTCACGGCCCACGCGCAGACGCTCACGGGCCTCGCGGCCGGCAACCGCTACCACTATCGCGTCAGGTCCAAGGACGCCGCCGGCAACCTGGCCGTCTCCGCGGACGCGACCTTCAACACGCTCCCCGCGCCCGCTCCCATGCCCGACCCGACGCCGACTCCCACGCCGACGCCGATTCCCGGCGGCGGGCCTCTGGGCTACTGGAAGCTCGATGAAGGGAGCGGCACGACCGCCCTCGACGCTTCGGGGAATGGCCTCAACGGCACCCTCCTCAACGGCACCGCCTGGACCGCCGGCGTCGTCTCCCAGGCCCTCTCCTTCGACGGCCTCGACGACTACGTCGCCGTGCCGCACACCGCCGTCCTGGACGCCTACCCGCTCACCCTCGCCGTCTGGGTCAAGAGCGGCGCCACGGGGCTGCGCGGCATCGTCAACAAATACCTGCCCGCCTCGATGAACGGCTACCAGATCTTCACCAACGGCGGCAACCTCTGCGCCTGGTACTTCAAGGACGCCTCCGACTACGTCTGGGACGGCACCGGCTGCACCCTGATGACGGGCGGCTACAACGACAGCCAGTGGCACCAGGT
>QHXZ01000082.1:16683-25922 GCA_003223165.1 Acidobacteriota bacterium | reverse complement strand
CTACGCCGCCGACCGGACCACGACCGAAAGCGTCGTCTGGACCAACCTGGTCAACGTCACCGCCAGCGGAGGAACTCTGCAGAAGACGGCGGGTTGCGACGGCTGCCCCGACGCGGGGGCCACGTCCCTGCAGCAGATCGCTTCGGGGGACGGTTACTTCGAGTTCACCGCGGTCGAGACCGCCGCGCTGCGCGTCGCCGGCTTGAGCAACCTCAGCGCCGGCACGGGGGCGTGGGAGATCGCCTTTGCCATCCGGCTGCAGTCGGGCTACGCGGAGGTGCGCGAAGCCGGCGTCTATCGGGAGTCCACCGCCTTCGGGAGCGGCGACACCTTCCGCGTCTCCATCGAGTCGGGTCGGGTCGAGTACGCCAGGAACGGCGTGGTCTTCTACACCAGCACCGCGGCGCCCGTCTATCCGCTATTCGTGGACACGTCGCTGTTCGATAGCGGCGGCACGATCGTCAACGCGGTGATCCGCCGCGCCCCCTAGGGGCCTGTCCGGGCCCTTCACCGCGCCGCTCGACCCCCGGGGCGCCCCCACGCGCGCCCCGGGGGCCGGCGCCCGCGCCACGGAGATCGCCCCGAAGTCCGCGCCGGGGTCCCGACCGTCCGTGGCGGCGCCACGGTAGGGGCTCGAAGCGGCCAGGCGATAGTCTCCGGCGGCCCTGTCGGTGAAGCCGATCGCATCGAGCGACCTCGGGAAGAAGTTGCCGGACGGGTAGAGCGCGGCGTCGCCGCCGGCGATCACGTTCCCGCGGACCTCGGCCCCGGGGAAATACCGCACGAGGCTCGGCGTCCCCATCCCCGTTCCCGAGCCGATGATGCCGTAGTCGTTGTGAGGCGCGATGTTGTCGCGCAGGACGAAGCCGAGGTGCGGCGCGCCCTCCCCGCCCAGGAGGATGCTGCCGGTCTGCAGGGCCGTGTTGTGCTCGATCACCACCGACCTCGTTCCGTCGAGGAGCTGGAAAAGGCGCCCGTCGCCCCACGCTCCGCCCACGTCGTCGAACAGGTTGTTGCGGATCAGGATGCGACGGGTGACGCGACTGCGGTGGTTGTCGTCGCGGCCGAGGATGTTGATGCCCGACGCCACCGAGCGGACGACGTTGTTGACGAAGGTGACGTCCCGGACCACCGACCAGGGCGCGCGCCCGCCCTGGTTGCGCACCGTGAAGAGGATGGCGTAGCCGTTCTGGGCCCCCGGCCAGTTGTGGTCGAAGAGATTCCCATCGATCAGCACGCGGCGGGCGTTCTTCAGCTCGAGCAGGTTCTTGATGGTCCAGGGCGTGCCCGCGTAGGCCGGGTCCCCCACCCTCCAGGACAACGGCTTGGTGAAACGGTTCCGGCGGATCTCGATGTCCGACGGGACGAGCCCGCGCAGCGCCGGGTCCCCCCCGCCGAAGATCAGGTTCTCTCCGGCGCCCTCCAGGTAGTTCCCCTCGATCGCGAACGGGCCGGGTCCGTTCCAGACGGCGATCGCCTGGGAGTCCGCCCCGGCCTCCTTGAAGTCCGACAGGTACGAATCGACGACGGCCGCGTAGCGGGCGTTGAGCGCGATGCCGCGTCTCGCGCCCAGGGTCGGATCGCCGTGGATGTAGCACCGGTCGAACACCAGGTGGTGCGGCAGGTCCGCATGGGACGTCGCCGTGTCGCCGAAGCGCACGAGGTTGAAGAGGAAGCGACCCTCCTCCGGGCGGATCTCGACCCCGATGAAGCGGTAGTGATGCGCCCCCGGCGCGGCGCCGAGGACCGCATCCGACCCGGAGACGAGCTTCGGCATCACCCCGGCGAAGGAGGGATCCACCCGCGTCCCGGGGGGAGGAAGGCTTCCGTCGGGGGCGCCGGTACGGACCACGATCCATCCGCTGTCCGGCTTGTCGCGCAGCAGGAAGGGGCCGCGGAACGTCGCGCCGGCCGCGACGGCCACGGTGTCGCCCGGCAGCGCCCGATCGAGGGCGTCCTGGAGATCGCCCCCCGCCGGGACCTCGAGAGTCCGCCCGGTCGCGGCGACCGGCGCCGAGTCGACGTGGAAGCGCGGCAGCTCCGGCGTCGCGACCTCGGGTCCCGGCTCCGGCTCGGCGTCGGGCTCCGGCGCGTCCGCATCCAGCGTCGTCTCCGGCTCGCGGGCGCCGCCGGCCCCCGGGAGGAGCGCCAGGCCGGCCGCCAGCGCCAGGGCGGCCGCGAAGAGCTGCCGCGTCATGCCCTCTCCGCCGCCTGGAGTCTCGGGGCTCGCCGCACCGCCCCGCGCGTCAGGTCCACCAACAGGTGCCGGGGCCCGGCCGCCGCCAGAACGTCCGCCGCCTCCTCTCCGGCGTTGCCGATCACGAGCAGCTCGGCGTGGGCGAGCAGCGCTTCCAGGTCCTGGCACATCAGCGACGCGATGTGAGGGATCTCCTGCTCGATGTAGCGCCGGTTGGCGCCGACCAGCCGGGCGATCGCCACGCTCCGATCGAGGATGCGCACGTCGCACCCCTTGCCGATCAGGGCCTCGACCAGGGCGACCATGGGGCTCTCGCGCAGGTCGTCGGTGCCCGGCTTGAACGCCAGGCCGACCACCCCCACCTTGCGCCGGCGGGTCTCCAGCACCATCTGCACGGCGCGGCGGACCTGCGCCTCGTTGGAGGGCAGGACGGCGCCGAGGAGCGGCGGGGCGAGATCGGCGGCGCGTGCGGCATACAGGAGGGCCCTGAGGTCCTTCGGCAGGCACGACCCCCCGAATGCGAAGCCGGGCCGGAGGTAGGCCTCCGACACGTTCAGCTTGCGATCCTGAAGGACGATCCGCATGACCTCCTGGGCATCGACGGCGAAGGCGGCGCACAGGTCGCCGACCTCGTTGGCGAAGCAGGCCTTCAGGGCGTGGAACGCGTTGGCCACGTACTTGATCGTCTCGGCGACCCTGGTCGTGGTCTGCACGAAAGGCGCGTCGATCCCGTCATACAGCAACCGCAGGGCGCCCGCCGCCTCGGGATCCTCGCAGCCCGCGACGACGAAGGGCGGATTCACGAAATCCCGCAGCGCGCACCCCTCGCGCATGAACTCCGGGTTGACCGCCACGCGCAGGAAGAGGCCGCCCGCCGCACCGCGCCGCAGGGCGGGGACGAGGACCCGCTCCGTCGTCCCGGGGAGGACCGAGCTGCGCAGGACCACCGTGAACGGACCGCTTCGGCGGCTCAGGGCCGCCCCGATCTCACCGCCGACATGCTCCAGGGCCGCGACGTCCAGCTCCCCGTTCGGGCGCCCCGGCGTGCCGACGCAGATCAGGGCCAGCTCGGTGCGCGCCACCGCTTCGGCGCCGGACGCCGTGGCCGACAACCGCCCGGCGGCCACCACCTCGGCGAGGAGCTCTCCCAGGCCGGGCTCGACGATCGGCGAGCGGCCTGCCTGCACCATCGCCACCTTGTCCTGGCTGAGGTCGACGCCGACGACCTGGTGCCCTGCCCTCGCGAGACAGCCGGCGGTGACGCATCCGACGTAACCGAGCCCGAAGACGCTCACGCGCATGCCGTCGCTCCTCCTTTCCGGAGCCCCTCGCGCCCTCCGAGGGCCCGGGCGACGGCGTCCACGGCGCCGCCGAGCCGCTCGTAGCAGCGGACCACGTCGTCCTCGTCACCCAGGAAGGGGTCCCGGATCTCTTCACGGCGGCCGCCCCTGGCGCCGCCCCAGGCGCCCAGGAGGAACACCTTGTGCCGCGCCTCGGGGTAGCGGCCCACCAGCTCCGCCCGGTTGAGCCGATCCATGGCGAAGATCGCGTCCGCCTGCGCCACCATCCCGCCCGTCAGGGCCCGGGCGCGATGCTCGCGGAGCGAGATCCCGAGGCGATCCGCCGCGGCGATCGCCCGCGGGTCGGCGCGCCGGCCGTCGATGGCGTGCAGGCCGGCCGAGGCGATCGACACCGTGCCGGCCGTCGATCCGGCCAGGAGCCGCCGCAGCAGGAAAGAGGCCATCGGGCTGCGGATGATGTTCCCGTGGCAGACGAACAGGACGGCGCGCGCCGAGGAGGGCTCCCAGGTACCGCGCCCCTTCCCGGCTCCGAGGGCGTCGCCGAGGAGGCGCCCCCAGGAGGACGCCACGCGGCGCGTCCCCACCCTGCGCCAGAGACGCAGCGCGTCGGCGAGGCCGCCCGGGATCCGGCGCCGGATCGAGGGCCGGACGGGGGCCGCGGCCGCCCGCGCCGGCGCCGGCGCCGGCCGCCCGCGGGCGCTCAGCACGGCCTCTTCGCAGAGATCCTCGAGCCGCCGCGCCACCTGCGCCCATGAGTAACGCTCCGTGACCAGCCGCCGGCCCGCCTTCCCGAGCGCGGCGCGGCGCGCCGGATCGCGCAGGAGATCGGCCACGGCCCGCGCGAACTCCTCCGGCGCGTCCTCCCGGATGAAGTGCTCGCCGGGAACGAAGGGCAGGCCCTCGGCGCCGACGGTCGTCGAGACCACCGCCTTCCCCATCGCCAGCGCCTCGAAGATCTTGAGCCGCGTCCCTCCGCCGATGCGCAGCGGGACGACGTAGACCGCGGCCGCCGCGACCTGCGGCCGCACGTCCGCCACGGTCCCCGTGACCGTCACCCCGGCCCCGCGCGCCGCCTCGAGCAGCTGCCGGCCCGGGTTGCGACCGACCACGGTGAACGACGCCCCAGGCGCCCGCGCGCGGACGCGCGGCAGGATCGCGTCCATGAAGAAGAGGACGGCGTCCTCGTTCGGGTGCCAGTCCATCGATCCGGTGAAGACGACCGACCCCGCCTCCTCCACGCGGTCAGACGGCGCGAAGAAGGAGGTATCGACCCCGGTGGGGATCGTCTCGATCCTGGCCCCAGGCGCGCCCTCCCTGAGCAGGTCGCGATCCAGGTCGGAGACCGCCAGGGTCAGTCCGGCCCGGGCGCAGGCGCGCGCCTCGCAGCGGCGCATCTTGCGCCACTCGATCTCGAGGCCGAGGCGGACGAGGGGGCGCCTCTCCAGGCCGCTCATCCGTTTCCAGATGACATGCTCGACGTTGTGCTCGAAGAGGATCGCCGGCACCGGGCCCTCGAGAGGCACGTTGGCCGTGGAGCTCAGGAAGTCCGCCACGCACAGGTCGGCCTCGCCCGACGCGATCAGCCGCCGCACCGTGCGGGCGACGGCCCGATCGCGAAACTTGGCGACGTCGACGGGAAGGCGCGAGAGCGACGAGCGCAGGAGGGCCCAGGCGAAGCGGGCGCTGCGCGTCTTCGGGATGCGGGACGGGAGCGACAGGACGCGGCAACGCGGCAGCCGCCGCGCCAGCTCTCCGGGATCGTCCGCCGCTGCGTGGGTCGTCACCAGGGTCACCTCGTGGCGCCGCGCCAGCTCGGCGATCAGGTGGAAGCTGCGCAGGCGGCCCCCGGTGTTCGGGGGCCACAGGCCGCCCATCTTGACCCACAGGATGCGCCTCATGGCGACGCCGTCTCCGGGACGAAACCGGCGCCCTTCTCCCCGCCGGGGAGCGAGCGGCCGGCGCGGCCCGCGCGCGGCCCCCCACCGGCATCGAAGGGAGATCCGGGCGCTTCCTCGATGGCCGGCGTCCGGAGCGACGCGAGGCGCCGGGGGACCTGGCGAAGGAGCGCCTCGACGAGCTCGGCCAGGAGGGGACCGGGGTCCGAGGCCTGAAGCTCGTCGTAGTGCAGGTCCCTCCCTCCGAGCCTCATGAACTCCCTCAAGGTCTGCAGGCGCGGTGGGAACGGATCGGTCCAGCCTGCGGGCCGCCCTCGCAGCACCGCGAGGAGGTGCCGGGCGTCGCCCGCCAGCCAGCGACTCCTCACGCCCACCCGGTAGTCGAAGCGCTCGGGGCAGGTCCCTTCGATCCCCAGCCTGTAGAGCAGGAACGGGAAGTCGACCCCGGCGGCGACGGCCAGCGGGAGAGAGTTCCAGAAGCGGCCGTTGATCTCCATCAACCTGGGCGCGCCGTCGCGCGCGTCGAGCTTGAACTCCACCATGGCGACGCCGTGCCAGCGCAGGGCCTCGAGAAGGCGGCGGGCCGCTTCGGCCATGGCCGGCGGCGGCGCGACGCTCTCGCGCAGGGAGCTCCCGGAGCCGGTCGGCTGGATCATCCGCAGGCGCCGGTGCGCGAACAGCGCGCGGATCCGTCCGCGGTCGCAAAGGGCCGAGATCCCGTACCCGTCGCCGGGGATGTACTCCTGGACGAGCGGCAGCGGCGCGCGCCGGTGGACTTCCAGGAAGAGCGCCTCCAGCCGCTCGGGGCCGAAGCAGTACGCGACCGGCCCCGAGGGCACGATGCGACCGTCGACGGTCACGATCTCGGAGCGGCGGGGCTTGATGACGGCCGGGTAGGTGAGGCGCGACCGCAAGACCTCGAAGTCCGGCAGGCGCGCGAACGACCAGGTCCTCGGCACCGCGACGCCGAGCGAGGCCGCGAGCCACAGGGTCTCGCTCTTGTCGAACGCCACGCGCAGCGACTCCCGGGGCGGGAACGGGGCCAGGGCGGCCTGCGAGCCGATCCCGTCGGGGCCGGTCAGCAGCGCCAGGATGGTCCGCTCCGTCATCGGCATCACCATGGCGGGCCTGGCCCGGGCCAGGATGCGGCCCAGGGCGGCGCGGAATTCCCGGATGCCCCGCTCGGGAGAGGAATAGAGGAACCTCCGCGCGCAATGGCGGCTGAGGAAGCTCTGCGCGCACCAGGTTTCGCCGGCCGCGGCCACGCGCACCCCACGCCGCCCCAGCGAGCGCACGACCGCCAAGGCATGGTTGCCGGAGGCGTCCATCACCAGGACGCTCATGCCGCCGCCTCCCCTCCGCCCCCGGCCCCCGCGGGGTGCATCTCCCCGACGCGCTCGCGGCGCGGCACGCAGCGTTGCCAGAGATCCTTCAAGGGACCGACCCAGTCGTACGCCCCCGCCAGCTTGCAGCGCAGGCGGAAGGGGCCATCCCCCTCCTCCATCGGGATGCGGCGCAGGGCGAGGCGATCGGCGCCGCGGGCGTTCCTGCCGACGGCCGTCGTGACGGCCGCGCGGTATCCCGCGGCGCGCAGCATCGCCTGAGCCCTGCCGTCGCAATCTCCATAGGCCCCCGACCCGAACGGATAGGCGAAGAGATCCACCCGCACCCCGAGCCGTTCCTCGAGGATGGCCTTCGAGCGCCGGACCTCGAGGCCAATCTCGCCGTCGCCCAGGCCGCCGAGGGAGCGGTGGGAGATCGAGTGGGAGCCGATCTCCATGCCGTCCGCGGCGAGCCGCCGCGCCTGCTCCCAGGAGAGCGGCAGCCAGCCGGCCGGGAAGCCGCGCCGGTCGCCTGCCGCGGCTCCCTCGAAAAGGTGACAGGCCAGCGGGGCGTCCTGTCCGGCGTGCCCGGCGACCAGGAAGAAGGTCGCCGGGAAGCCGTGGACCCGCAGGACAGGACGGGCATGCGCGACCTGGTCCCTCAGGCCGTCGTCGAAGGTGAGCGCGGCGCAGCGCCGCAGGTCTTTCGAGCCGGGCGCCTCGAGGAGGCGCACGACGCTCGACAGCGGCAGGACCCGGTACCCGCTGCGGCGCAGGGCGCGCATCTGGGCCTCGAACTCCCGGGGCGAGACGCAGTCCGCGCGCGACATCGAAGGATGGAGGGGCCGGCCGACCTGGTGATACATCAGGATCGGCACCCGGGCGGGGCCTCCGAGCCGCGCCCGCAGCAGGCACCAGGGGTAGAGGAAGGTCGTGACGACCCGCTCGACCAGGAGGAAGATCCGCTCGAGACAGCCTCTCATCGCCCCAACGCCTCCCCGGAATCTCCGCGGCGCGCGCCTGGCGCGCACGGTCCCATCGTCGCCCCGGGAGCGCCCCCGCCCAAGCCGGGGAATCCCTGAAACGGCGCGCGGGAGATCCCGGAGCCTCTGCGGCCGGGCGGGGGCCCGTGGGCGCCGGCGGCGGCGCGCCGGGTCAGGCCTCCCGCCCGGCATAGACCGCCTCCCACGCCCCGCGCACGCGCGGCCAGAGGTACGCCTCGACGTCCTTTCTGGCACGGCGCGCCATGGAGCGGGCCCGGCGCGGTTCCTCCAGGAGGGCCGTGACCGCCCCGGCCATCGCCGACGGGTCCGCGGGAGGGACGATGAGGCCGGTCTCGCCATGACGCACCAGGGCGGGGATGTCCCCGGCGCCGGTCGACACCACCGGCAGGCCGGCCGCGAACGCCTCGAGGACCGACACCGGCTGGTTGTCGAGCACGGACGAATTCAGGAACACCTCGGCCCGGTCGTACACCGCGGGCATGCCCGCCGGATCGACCCGCCCCACGAATCGGACGCCTCCGGCCCCCAGGGATTCCGCCAGGCGGCGGAGCCGCTGCTCCTCGCCGCCGTACCCGGCCACCGTCAGGGTCGCTCCGGGGTAGCCGGCCTTGACGATCGCGAAGGCTCGCAGCGTGTTGTCCACCGCGTAATACGGCTCGAGGTTCCGGGCCGACAGGAGGCGCGGCCGCAGGGGCGCGCGCTCGCGGTAGCGGAAGCGCGAGGTGTCCACCACGTTCCGGATGACGCACACCCGGTAGCCGTGCCGCTCGAAGACCCGGCGCAGGTACTCCGACGGGACGACGATCGCGTCCACGAGGCGCAGCCACGGGTGCACGAGGGCGCCCCAGCGCGCCAGGTGGTCCTCCGCCTCGCCGCTGTGGTAATGGAGCACCACCCGCTTGCGCGCGGCGCGCCCGGCCAGGATGGCCGGCAGCGCCGCGAGCAGGAAGGACCAGTAGGACGCCGAGAACAGGTGGACCACATCGACGTTTCGCAGGCGCCGCAGCCCGGGCAGGTAGAGGGCCTGGTTCAGGGCCGTGCGGGCCACGGGGCAGCGACGCAGCCAAAGCAGCCCGCGGGGGAAACGGGGGTTGATCGGGATGAAGGTGACGGCGTGGCCCGCCGCGCGCAGCCCCGCCGCCAGCGCCTGCGCCTGGACCCCCTGGCCTCCGACGATGTCGGGGCCGGCGGCGACCAGCCCGATGCGCGGGCGGCTCACGGCTCGACCGGAACCCCGGCCTCCTGCGCGGCTGCGGCCCGGGGACCCAGCCTGCGCGCCAGGCCGATCAGGGTGTCCTTCTCGGCGCGGCTCAGGAGACCGAAGCGGTGGACGAGGCCCGCGTAGCACAGGGCGTACGCCAGGCCGGCGACGACCAGGCGGGCCGGCCCGGGCAGGCCGGGCGCGGCGGTGACCAGCGACGCGGGGAGGGCGGACAGAGCCGCGGCCGCCGCGGCTCCCGCCAGGCTGCGCCAAGGCAGGAGATCGGCGAGCCCGACCCGCATCAGCCGCTTGATCCTCG
>QHXZ01000082.1:0-16669 GCA_003223165.1 Acidobacteriota bacterium | reverse complement strand
CCCCGCCCATGCCCCATGCCGACATGAACAGGCCGATCAGGCCCGCGATCAGCGCCAGCCTGGTGAAGGAGAGCGCCAGAAGCGAGCGGTTGTCCGCGTAGGCGCGCAGGACACCGTCCGTCTGGAGCGTGGCCAGGAGGATGAGAGTGGACCAGATCCGGAACAGAGGGACGCTGGCCAGGTAATTGCGGGTGAACAGGACGGTGATCAGATCGTGCGCCACCACCAGCAGCAGGCCCACCAGCGGTACGAGGACCAGGCCCAGCGCGCGCGTGGTCTCGCTCCAGGCCGCCGCGACATCGCCGCTCCTCCCGTCGCGCGCCGCCGGGCTCATCCGCACCATCATCACGTTGGACGCCGGGCCGGTGACCAGATCGACGAACGGGATCTGCAGGCAGCCGACGGCATAGAGGGCGAAGGTCGCCGCGTCGAAGGAGCGCGAGACCGCGTACTGGTGGAGACTCGACTCGAGGATCCCCAGGACGACGCTCGCCTGGAACGGCAGGGCGTAGACGATCTGCTCCCGGAGCGCCGCTCCCTCGGGCCGGAGGCGCCGCCCGTACTCCCTCCGGAGGTGGAGCAGCATCGTCGCCAGGCGCAGCCCCGCGAACGCGATCCCGCCGAGGAGGAGGCCCTTGAGCCCGCCCAGGAAAACGACCGGGACGACGAAGGCGGCGCCGCGCGCGACGTCGGAGATCCCGTAGGACAGGGAGGCCCACCCGTACCTCCGCCGCGAGATCAGAACGATCTCGAGCGCGGCCGATGCCAGCATCAAAGTGAGGAAGGCCCCGAGACCTCCCAGGTAGCGGGAGAGGCCGCCATTGGACAGCAGGCCGGACAGCTTCGAGCCGCACGCCACGAGCAGGGCCCAGGACGCCAGGCCCGATCCCAGAAGCACCAGCATCGCGTTCGCGGCGTAGGGACCTCCCCTCTCGGGGGACCTGGGGAGGAAATAGAAAAGGCTCTCGGCCATCCCGAGCTGGGCGACGCCGAAGATCGTCGCGTAGAGGAGGAAGAGCTGCTTGTAGGTGCCGAACTCGGCCTGGTCGAAGATCCGGACCAGCACGACCGGGACCAGGAAGGTGGCCAGGAAGCCGGCGAACCGCCCCGACATCAGCAGCAGCGTGGGCTTGAGATGCGAGGCGGCGGGATCGCTCATCGGAAGCGCATGCACCACTCCCCCTCCAGCCGCGTCAGGAACGCTTCGCCCGAGTGGACGGCCTGCAGCAGCTCGGGGTTCCGCGCGTGCGCCAGCATCCAGTAGCCGCGATGGTGCAGCACGCAGGAGGCGTCCAGCACGTCCTGCAGGATCGAGGCGTCGATGCGGCCCGACAGGGCCGTCACGCCCCGGCTCCAGGCGTGGTAGAAGAGGTGCTCGAGGACGTCGCGCAGCGACTGGGGGCGACCGCCGACCTGCAGGACCTCGCCGACCCCGCCGCGCCGGGCGTGGTAGAGATACCAGCCGATCGGAGCGCCCGCGGGGTCGCGCAGCGCCACCTTCTGGAACGCGCCGGCGCTCGCGCGGCGCCCCAGGAGCCGCAGGAGCCACCCGAGGGAGGCCTCGTCGTACTCGGGGCGGACGGCGCGGTGGCGGGAGGACTCCTCGAGGCATTCCCTCAGGACGAACGGCGTCAGCTCCTCCGCCTCGACCTCGGGAATGCGCCGGCGCAGGTGGAACCCCGGGGCGCGCACGGTGAGGGCGTCCGCGGGCCCGCACACCGGCCTCAGGAGCGCCGCCAGGGGCCCCCAGGGCACCGCCTTCTCGAGCCGCGAGACGAGAAACCGGCAGGGCCGCAGCACGCGTCCCCAGTAGAGGCTCTGCAGGAGGGCGGTGGCGCCGCCCAGCCGCTCCCACAGCCTGCGCGAGGTCCGCGTGGCTTCGTCGGCGAGCGACAAGTCCTGGGGTCCGGCGACGAACGCCTTGATCAGCTCGATCGCCGCGACGGCGGAGCGGCCGCCCGGCTCGACGATGAACTGCGAGCTGAGCGCCGCCTGGATCGGCCGGCCGCGCAGCGACATGCGCCGCGGCACGACGCCCAGGAACCCCACGATCGTCCCATCCGCGTCCTCGCCGACCAGCGAGGGCAGGGCATCGTCCCGCCAGGGGTTGTCCAGGAAGACCTCGCGGAAGTACGCCCTGTAGGCCTCGCGTCCGGGCGCCGCCTCCCCTTCTCCGGTGCGGAACACCCTCCTGTGGAGGTCGGCCACCCGGTCGATGTCCTCCGGCGCGAACGGCCGCACGCGCGTCGTGGATTCAGCCACAGGCCGTCTCCTCCGCCCGCATCCTTCGCGCCACGAACTCCGCGATGCGCGCGAGGGATCGGAAGGTGCCCATGTCGACGTCGTCGAGGGGGACCCGGATGCAGAACTCCTCCTCCAGGGTCGCCAGCAGCTCGACGAACCCCATCGAATCCAGGATCCCGGTGTCGAAGAGGTCGGTGTCGGCCGAGGGGACCTCGAGGTGGAGCCTGCTGAGGAACAGGCCGCCGATCCGGCGCTCCAGGGTCGCCTGCTCCGGCATCTCAGATCTCCCTGTGCTCCGGGGCCAGGAGGTCGAACCACAGGCGGTCGTAGAACCGCTCGTTCATGTAATGGCACTGGCGCTGCCGGCCGATCAGCTTGAAGCCCAGCCGCTCGGCGATGTGCACCGAGGGGTTGTGCTCGACGATCCAGGTGTTCACCGAGTGCAGGCCGAGCTCGCGGAACCCGTAGGTCAGGAGCCGGGAGGCGCCGCGCGCGGCGTGGCCCTGGCCGCGGAGCGTCTTTTCCCCCAGGACGGTCCAGATCCGGGCCGTCCGGGAGTAGCGGTCCACGTCGCTCAGCGCCACCAGGCCGATCGGCGGCCCGCCCTCGTCGGCCGTGAAGACGCGCAGCACCTCGCTGTCGCGCTGCGTCAGGATCTTCAGCCATTCCGCCGTGAGCACCTGCTTGCCGGTGCCGAAGTCCAGCCAGCGGTAGTTCTCCTTGCGGGCCATCCAGTCGGCCACCGTGCGGATGACCTCAGGCGTGTCGAGCGGTCTGAGATTCATGCTGTTCGAAGACCTCCTTCAGGGCGCGCCGGTCGATCTTGCCGTTGGCGTTCACCGGGAGCCGCTCGAACGCCCTCCAGCGGGCGGGCAGCATGTAGCCGGGCAAGGCCCGGCCGAGCTCCCGGCGCAGGTCCACGGGCGTCGGGATCGCTCCCGGCCGCGCCACGTAGCCGCAACAGAGCAGCGCGCCCTCGAACCCTTCGCTCTTGATGGCCACCACGGCGCTCTCGCTGAGGAAGCCGAGGCAGCTCAGGGCCGATTCGACCTCCCCGATCTCGATCCGGTACCCCCGGCTCTTGATCTGGGAGTCGACCCGCCCCAGGAAATAGACCAGGCCCTCGTCCCCCACCCGGCCCATGTCCCCGGTGCGATAGATCCGCTCCTCGCCCTCTCCCTTCCGGGGATCGGGCCGGAACGCCGCGCGGGTCGCGTCCGGGTCGTTCCAGTAGCCGGGGCTCACGCCGGCGCCGGCGATGTAGATCTCCCCCGCCTCGCCCCGCGGGACCGGCCGCAGGTCCGGGTCGAGGACGAGCAGCTCTTCCCCCCCGCAGGCCGACCCGATCGGGATGGGAGCCCGCTCGTCGCCGGGACAGCCCGGCAGGGTGTAGTAGCTGCTGGCGATCGTCGTCTCCGTGGGCCCGTAGAGGTTCGTGAACACCGGGTGCGGGAGGCGCCTCATCCAGTGGATGAGCGTCGGCGTCGGGAGCGTCTCGCCACACCACAGGACACGCCGGAGCGCCGGGAAATCACCGTCGCGGATGGCGTCGAACCGCGCCAGGTAGTTCAGGACCGACGGCACCGAGAACCACTGCGTGAGGCGCTCGGAGCGGATGAAGTCCGCCAGGCGGTGGGCCAGCACGTTCAGCTCCGGGGGGACCAGGCAGAGCGTGGCGCCGGCCGCGAAGGCCCCGAAGATGTCGAACACCGACAGGTCGAAGTGCAGCGGCGAGTGGCCCGAGAGCCTGTCGTCCGGGCCCAGGCCGAAATACCCCTTCGCCCACTCGACGAAGTGGATCACGTTGGCGTGGGTGATCACGACTCCCTTGGGGGCCCCGGTCGATCCGGAGGTGAAGAGGATGTGCGCCGGATCGTGGCTCCTGGTGGCGCACGCCAGCCATCCCGAAGGGTGCGCCTCGATCTCGGCCGGCGTGAGGGAGGGGGTGAAGCGCCTCCCCTCGGCGGGGGCCCGGCCGAGCCAGCCGACGGCCAGGCCCGGGACGGCCTCCCCGCCGGTCGTGAGGGCTTCGAGGGCGTCGCCGACGGGACCGGCCGCCAGGACCCACCGGCTGCCGCAGGCGCGGACGATCCGCTGCAGCCGCCCGACGGGGCTCGCGGGGTCGAGCGGCACGTAGACGCAGCCGGCCTTGTAGATCCCCACGATGCAGGCGATGGCGGTGGCCGACTTGGGCATCAGGAGGGCGATCCGATCTCCCTGCGCGCACCCTCTCTCCCTGAGCGATCGCGCCAGGCGGTTGGACAGGGCCTCGATCTCCCCGTAGGTCAGGGTGCGGTCGGCGCCGGCGACCGCCGTCCCTTCCGGGCGCCGATCCGCCTGCCGCGTGACCCACTCCTGGATCACCTCGGGCATGCCGCCGCCTCCACGGCGCGCTCGAACGCGACGTTGATGTGCTCCAGCTCCTCGCGGCCCGGGGGCACGTCCAGGATGAAGGTGCGGTGGCCCGACTCGAGATGGGAGGCGATCTCCTCGGCCACCCGCTCGTAGCTGCCGACCAGGTAGGGGCAGAAGGTCTTGAAGGTCTGGAACGGCACGAGCCAGTAGGGGCTTCGCCCGTCCGAGCCGCTCGCGCCCGACAGCTGCTTGTGCCAGTGGGAATCCGACACCTTCATCGCCAGCTGGTGGGCCAGCTCGCCCTTGCGATCGAGCGGGAAGCGGGCGTGGGCCACCTGCCAGGCCTCCTCCTCGCTCTCCCGGGCGATGATGCCGACCCGGATGCCGGGCGGCGGGGCCGCGCCCTGGGCCGGGACCGCCTCGCCCCGTTCCGGCCCGGGATAGCGGACGGCGACCGCCTCGATCGCCTTGGCGGCGGCCCACCCGGCCGCGGAGGAGCCCGAGACCAGGAGCCCTGGAGCGAGGGCGGGCGGCAGGGGCGGGGCGAGGCGCAGCCCCTGCACCCGGTAGAACTCCCCGGCGACGGTCACCGGCGGGCCCCCCGCCAGGAGGCGCTTCACGAGGCTCGTGTACTCGACCAGCCGGTCGTAGCGCCGGTCGTGCGGGGTCGTGTCGTCGAGCGCGACCGCGTCGTTGCTGAAGCCGCCTGCGACCATGTTCAGGTAGAGACGTCTTCCGTAGAGGTTCCCCAGGGTGGTCACCATCTTGGCGACGGTGTACGGGTGCATGTAGAGGGGCTGCACCGCCACGAGCGGACAGAGGGCGCGCGTGTTCTGGATGATCGCCTGGGCGACGAGCCAGGGGTCCATCTGGCTGTTGTCGGTGTACACCAGGATCCCCCGGCACCCCGCCTCGTCGCTGAGGCGTGCGATCTCGACCACGCGGCGAAGGTACCCGGGTCCCTCCGCCCCGCCCAGGGGCGGGCTGGTGGAGAAGATCTCGATGCCGGACCTCTCGATGCGCCGGCTCATACCGCCAGCCTCTCGTACAGCCGCTGCGTCTCGTCGACCATCCGTTGGAGCGTGAACTGCGCCTCGATCCGCTCCCTTCCCGCGCGGCCGAACCGCACGGCCAGCTCCCGGTTCTCCAGGAGCAGGCCGATCGCCCGGGCCAGGGATTCGGGATCCCGCGGAGGCACGAGGAGGCCCGTGACCCCGTCTTCGACCACCTCGGGGGTCCCCCCGACCCTGGTGGCGACCACCGGCCGCCCCGCGGCCATCGACTCGAGCACCGCGTTCGACAGCCCCTCGCTCAGGGAAGGGAGCACCGAGACCGTGACCTCCGACAGCACCTCCGGGACGTCCATGCGGTAGCCCGTGAACACCAGCCGATCGCCGATCCCGAGCCGGTCGGCCAGGCTCTGCAGCTCGGCCCTGTAGCGGACGTCCCCGACCACGGCGCCGTCGCGCACGATCGAGCGGTCGCCGACGATCATGAAGCGCGCCTCCGGGAAGCGCGCGGCGACGAGGGCGGCGGCCTGCAGGAAGTCCTCGAACCCCTTGGACTGGGTGAGGCGCGACAGGACGGCCAGCACGGGGGCGTCCGGCGGCAGGTTCAGCTCGCGGCGCAGCCCGGGCCGGCGCGGGGCCGGCGCGAAGCGGGCCAGGTCGACGCCGTTCCGGATCACGACGATCCTCTCCGGGCGCACGCCGTCCTCGATGAGCCAGCGCCTCACGGCCTCCGCGTTGACGACCACGCAGTCGGCCAGACCGCACAGGCATCTCTGGACCCGCTTCTGCATGGGCGACTGGTAGACGCCGGTGTCCCGGATCGAGGCCACGACGCGGGGCACCCCCGACAGCCGCGCGGGGAGGATGGCGAACACGTTGGGGTAGAAATTGTACGTGTGGACGATCTGGATGCCGTCGCGCCTGAGGTGCCGGGCGAATTTCAGCTGCTGCCGGAAGGTGTTGCCGTTGTGCAGGCTGTTGATGCCGTACTCGGCGAGCGGCATCCCGGTCGCTTCGACGTCCGGCAGGAACGCCCCGCCCCGCCGCAGGCAGGCGAAGCGCGCGTCGAACCGGGCGGCGTCGAGCCGCCGCGTCAGGTCGACGACCTGGCGTTCGGTGCCGCCGACGTCGAAGGTGGTGAGGAACTCGAGGATCCTGATCCGGCCGTCCAGCGCGGTCGCGGCCGCGTTCCCGTTCCCGTTCCCGTTCGCGCGACTCATCCTGAGGCCCCTCCCTGTGCCATGCGCTCGCTGCACGCGGCCGGCTGGTCCTGCGCCGGGGCGGCGATCTCCAGGACCGCGCGGGCCAGCTTGTCGGGATCGTGACGGATCCTGGGACCGGGACCGAGAAGGTCCCGCCGCGACACCCTGCAGCCGAGCCTCCCCAGGGCCTCGTCCTGCGCGGAGATCGGCTCGGCCCCCCGGGTGGCGTACAGCCCGATCCGCTCCGGGGCGATCGGCGCGGCGTTGAGCAGCACCGCGTGGAGCGGGATGCTCGGCAGGTGCGCGCGCAGGGCCAGGACGTGAGCGGCGGCCGTATACCCGTCGGTCTCGCCGGGCTCCGTCATCAGGTTCATCACCAGGATCACGCGGGCGCGCGAGGACTCGACGGCCTCCGCGATGCCGCGGACCAGGAGGACCGGCAGCAGGCTCGTGTAGAGGCTGCCCGGGCCGATGACGATGGCGTCGGCCGCCGCGATCGCCTCCAGCGCCTGCGGGAAGGGCCGCGCCTCCTTGGGCCGCAAGGACACGCGCCGGATCGCCCGCCGGACGGCCGCGATCCGGCAGTCGCCTTCCACGCGCCTCCCGCCGGAGAACTCCGCCTGCAGCGTCACGCCGTCCGCCGTGGCCGGGATGATCCGGCCTCGAACCCGGAGGATCTCGCCCGCGCGCTCGACCGCCCTCCGGAAATCACCCGCCCTCTGGTTGAGGGCGGTCAGGATCAGGTTCCCGAGGCTGTGCCCGCCCAGGCCGCCGTCGCCGCCGAAGCGGAAGCCGAAGATCTCCTTGAGGGTCTCGTCCCCCTCGGAGAGCGCCAGGAGGCAATTGCGGATGTCGCCCGGGGCGAGCACGCCGTAGGCCCGCCTCAGCCGGCCCGAGCTGCCGCCGTCGTCCGCCACGGTCGTGATGGCGGTGAGCCGCTCCCCGTCGCGGACCGGAGTCCGCGGGGTGCCCAACGGGAAGAGCGCGGCCCTCAGTCCCTGCAGGAGGACCGGCAGCCCCGTCCCTCCTCCCATCGCGACCACCCGCGGCGCGTCCCGGCGGGAGAGCAGGGGCGTGACCGGCCGCCGCCTTCCCGTCGCGATTGTCGCTCCCCCCGTGACCATCGACATCGCTCCAGACCTCTACCGGCTTGCGGCGTGGGCTTGCTGGTTCCCCTTCTGGAGCGCGCCGGAGACCGTGAGGACGGTGTTGCCGGCGGCATCGTGGATGACGATTCGCGCGGTGTCGTTGGAGCCCGGCTCGCCCGCGTCCGTGAAGGTCCACTGCGCTGTGGCCCCCTCCTGGCCGTCGTACTCTCCGGTGCCGCTGCCATCGAGAGTGTCGAATCCCGCCGCGGGCGGAGCGGGGCCGATCGCCGGGTCGTCGCTGCAGGAGGCCGTGGCGACGGCCTCCAGATGGAAGCGGTGGCCGTCTGCCCAGTTCACTTGCAGGACGTCCTGGCCTTTCTGGCCCGGGGTGCAATGGATCGCGAAGCCGTGCGTGACGCGCCTCCCGTCGGCGGTGAAGACGCTCCCTCCTCCGGTCATGCGGCCCGGCTCGCCTGCCGGCGGGAGCGGTGCCGACGACAGGATCGCCCCGCTGGTCAGCTCGAAGCATTTGTTCCCCCGCAGGTAGGCGCCCGCCACCCGGTTGGTCGCATAGACGCCGGTCATCCCCGAGGGGTAGCCGTTGCCGGCGTCGCCGATCGGCGTGCCGTCCGCCGACAGGATCGGGTTGGGCATGGGCGAGAACCGGAGGATCGGCGGCAGCGGCTCGCCGCCCGCGGTGGTGGTGGCGCCCGAAGCCGGGTCACCGGTCCCCGGGACGTCGTGGATCGTCGGGACGATCGCCGTGCGCAAGGGCGGCACCTCCTCGTCGAAGTGCCTGGTGATCGCCTCCCTCTGGCCCACGATGATGGTCTGCGCCGGGACGGTGGTGCAGATCCGCGCCGGGGGCAGCCCCCGGTCGGCCTCCACCGGCGTGAGGATGCTCATGGAGTTGCCGTCGCCTTCGGTGAAGAATGCCTGCAGCAGCGCGCCGAGGCCGCCCGTCGCCATCTGCTGCGGGTTCGCCAGGCCCGACGTGGTGTACTCGCAGATCTGGTCATCGGCCGTGCCCAGGACGCCGTCCGGCCCTCCATCGAGCCGCCCGACCTCGTTCGAGTTGCTCTCCGCGAACCAGATGTTGCCCGCCGCGTCCGCGGTGATCAGCCCGTTCGGGTTCTCCGCGGTCGGAGGCAGGGGAAGGAGAGGCGGCACCCGGCGGAAGCTGACGAGGCCGTTCAGGGACGGGACGTTCCAGAGGCTGACCGTGTCGTCGGCGGTCGCGAAGGCGCCGTCGAGACCGGGGTTCACGCGGGCGATCTGATCGGAGGCGCTGAGGGTGGCGTACGGCCGCCCGCCGCCGTCCACCGTGACGTAGGCCGGCTGCCCGCCGACCAGCCACATGTCGACCTGCCCGGTCGCCGGCGCCAGGCGGGAGATGCGCCCCTCGTCGGGTTGCGCGACGAACACGTCGCCCGTCGTCTCGTCCACCTCCACGCCCCATACCTTGCCGGACGGCCCGGTGAGGGGATCCTCGGCTCCGTAAGTGCGGAACGCGTTCGTCCCGGCGATCTGCACGTAGAGCGGCTCGTTCTGCTGCCCCGCGATCCAGGCGTCTCCCGGCCCGAACCAGGTGCCGAGGGGCCCGCCTCCTTGCGCCGGCCCGCCGCGGTTGATGTCGACGCCGGACGGGTATCCCAGGGTCTTCCCGTACCAGACGAACACGTTGGCGTCCGGGTTCCAGTAGGACACCCCCGACGGGCCGAGGGGATGGCTGCTCTGCGCGTAGATCGTCACCACCGTCGGGGCGCCGGTCCCGTGGGAGGTGCGCCCGCCGGGGTCTTCCACCGACTCTCCCGGCCCCAGCCCGAGGCTCAACGAGGGCGGGATCGGCACCGCCGTGTCCCAGACCTTCACGGTGGCGTGGGGGAAAGTCGCGCCCAGCCATGCGAAGGCCTGGCGGGCGCCTCCGGCCAGGAGGACCGCGAGCCCGGCGATCGCGATCGGCGCCAGGGGCCTCCCCCGGGCCCACCCTCGCCTTTGCGTCTGGATGTTTCGGGTTCTCGTCTTCATGGCGTCGACTCCTCCCGCGAAATAGCTTTCTCCGTCTTGCGCTGCTTTTTTACTCGCACGCCGACCCCACCGCCATCGGAGCGATCCTGATCCGGCGAGGGGAGAATTCCCGAGGACGGGGTCGGGGCATCCATGCAGCCGCCCCCGGGGCCCCTGGATGGGATCGGCCCCGGAGGCGGCCCTCCGCCTACGGGCAGACGAGGCCCGGCGGAGGCGTGTTGGACGCGTTCCCCTTGTGGAGCTGGATGTTGCCGCCTCCGGGTCCCGGCCCGCCGAGATCGCCCATCTCGAAGTAGCCGTTGGACAGCTTGATCCCGAAGACGTCGTCACGCCCGGGCTCCCCGTTGTCGGTCACCCGCACCTGGAAATCGACGTTCTCGCCGCGGTTGGTGACGGCGTGGCCGTAGATGTCCCGGGTCCTCTCGTCCACGAAGCAGTAGAGGGTGATCTCGGTGGCCTTCACGTGGTAGTCGAGGCCGTGGTCGATGTAGTTGAGGTGGCCCCACCAGGCCCCGTTCTTCGCACCGCCTCCGACCCCGAAGTTGGCCATGGCCCCTGTGTGCGTGAGAATCCATCCGCCGCCGGTCACGAAGTCGGCCGGCGCCGGATGGGCGCTGGCGGGGCCGGCGCTGGTTGCCGCGATCACGATCACGAATGCGAACACGATCAGGAATTTGCGCATCATCGTTCCCTCACAGGATCCGTTGCGAATGGAGTGCGTCACGTGGATGCCTCTCAGAGGAGCGGCGGAATCGGCAGGGGGAGCGGCGACGTCGAGCCGCCCGAAGAGATCCCCGCCGTCGCCGAGGCCACGACCACGTCGGCGATGCCGTCGACGATCACGTGCACCGCGTTCACCACGATGCCGCTGGCCGAGGCCTGCTGCTCGTTCAGGATCACGCGTCCCCCGAGGATCGGGATCACCTGGTTCGGCGCCCCGCTCACGGCGACGGGCGCGCCGTTGATCGACAGCCCGTCGATGCCCGAGGTGCCGGTCCCGGGCGACCCGAGGACCGCCAGGGCACGGGCCATGATGAAATCGGCCGCGATGCCGTTCCCCGCGACCGTCATGGCCAGGCTGCCGAGCGAGGCCTCCGAGTAGGCCTGGTCGGGCCAGCCGATCGCCGCCGCGTGCAGCGCCTCGCCGCTGAGCAGCGAGGGAAGAGACAGCGTCTCGAGGGACGCCTCGCGGGCGTCGCTCGTATCGGCGAGCGGACCGGTGTCGGCGAAGGATCCGCTCGCGCCGAGCACCGATCCCTGGACGACCGTGGCGTACCCGCTCACGGTCTGCGCGTGGCTTTCCGCGGGCCAGCAGAGCAGGCCCGCCAGGCCCATGGCGAAGGCGATGAGGATGCGCTGCAACGAACGTGCGTGACTCATGCGAACCTCCTTGTGTCAATCGATCACTGAGAACCGATCGCTTCCTTGCTCCGGATGCTTCGCGCTCGAATGGGTCCCCGTGCTGATCCTCCCTGGCTCAAGGTGTGACGTCGAAGGCGTCCACCGCGATGTTCGCCTCCGAGGCGGCCGCGTTCTTGGTCCCGGTCACCTCGATCGCGATGGTGTGCGCGCCCCTCGGCATGCCGGTGCGGGTGAAGCCCGCCGCCTGCGGGTCGGGGGTGTCGCTGTGGGTGTCGATCTGGGCCGCGAAGGCCCCATCGACGTAGACGTTGGCGATGCCGGTCCGGCCGGTGCTGCGGAAGGTGATCCAGGTGACGCCCGTGCCGCTGAAGCCGAAGGTCGCGCGGGCCCCCGGCTGCGCGCTGATGGTGCACTGGTCGGCGGTGCAGCGCGCGTCGGTGAAGGCGGTCCAGGTGCCGCTATAGGCGATGGCCGGGTCGGTCTCCTCGTGACGGACGATGGCGTCCGGGGGCGTCGAGGCGACCCGCAGGGCGATCGCCTTCCTGACCGCCTCGTAGGCGTTCAGGTACCCCGCGCCGGCCTCATGCTGGGCGTACAGGGGAAGAGGCGTCGCCGTCTCCTGGAGCACCGACTTCACCTGGTCCGGGGTCAACGCCGGATCGGCCTGGAGCACCAGGGCCGCCGTGCCGGACACGTGCGGCGTCGCCATGCTCGTGCCGCTGGCGCGGAGGTAGTAGAGCGCGTCGGTTCCGAGATCGAGAAGATCGGCGGCCAGGAAGGCGTTGAGGACCAGGCCGGTGCTGGCGCGCGCCGCGGCGATGCCGACCCCGGGGGCGGTGAGGGTCGGGTGGTACAGGGGATCGCCGGGGATGCCGCGCGAGGAGAAGTCGGCCAGGGTGCGGCCATCCTTCAGCCCGGCCGCGACGCAGATGGCCCAGGGGGCGACGCAGTAGGGGTTCAGGGTGTCGGCGCCGGGGCCGGCGTTCCCGGCCGCGAAGACCACGACCATCCCGGCGTCGTGGGCCGCGCGGCTGGCCACGTTGATCGGATCGTCCGGATCGAACGGGCCCGTCGTCCCCCAGCTGTTGGAGATGACCCTGATCCCATACTTGGCCTGGTGCGCGAGGATCCAGTCGAACCCCTCCAGGGCCGCGAGGACGAAGAGGGCATCGCCGGCCCCGACGCCCACCAGCTTCGCCCCGATGGCGACGCCGCGGTACTTGCCGCCCAGCGCCGCCCCGGTTCCCGCGGCGGTGGAGGCGACGTGGGTGCCGTGGCCGCTCGAGGTGTCGGTGTCGGCCAAGCCCTCGAGGACGAGCGGACCGGTCCCGAACAGGTCGCGCACGATCTTGACGTTCTGAAGGATCTTGGTGCCGAACGGCAGGTCCGCATGGGTGCCGTCGATTCCCGTGTCGAGGATCGCCACCGCCACGCCGGCGCCGCTCACGCCCAGCTCGGACCAGGCGCGATCGGCGCCGATCAGCGGCACGCTCTGGTTCAGGAAATAGGCGATGCGCCGGTTGAGATAGATCGATCGCAGCCCCGCCAGGCCGAAGAGCCCGGAGATCTGGGTCGCCGTGCCCCGCACGCCGGCCATCGGCAGCACGTCGAAGCGTGCGAGCCTCACCCCCGTGGCGGAGAGCGCCGCGAGGTCGGCCATGGTCGGCGGATGGTTGAAGGTGACCACCGCCTCGATGGGCGAGGTCCCGCCATTCGCGATCGCGTCCAGGAGACGCGGATCGAGGTCGATCGCCGGCAGCGGGGGCGGGGCCGGCAGGGAGCCTGCGCCCGGGATCCCGATCTGCGCCCGCGCGGGCGCTGCGGTGATCCCGACGAGCGCGACGCACAGCGCCGCCGTCGCGGTGATCGGGTGCCATCTCTGCGTCATCGGCTTGTTCCTCCACGTTGAAAGGACCCCGTCGCTCGAGGCGGACCCCGGGGCCCGCCCGGGCCCGGCACGCGCCGGGCCCGGGCGTCCCCTCAGGGCGTGACGTCGAAAGCGTCCACGGCGATGTTCGCCTCCGTGGCGGCCGGGTTCTTGGCCCCGGTCACCTCGATCGCGATGGTGTGCGTCCCCCGCGCCATGCCGGTGCGCGTGAAGCCCGCCGCCTGCGGATCGGGGGTCGTGCTGTAGGTGTCGACGGTCGCCGCGAGGACTCCGTCGACGTAGACGTTGGCGATGCCGGTCCGGCTGGTGCTCCGGAAGGTGATCCAGGTCACGCCCGTGCCGCTGAAGGTGAAGGTCGACCTGGCCGCCGGCTGGGCGCTGATGGCGCACTGGCCGCCGCTGCAGCGTGGGTCGATGAACGGTGTCCAGGTGCCGCTGTAGCTGATGGCGGCGTCGGTCTCCTCGTGCCGGACGGCCGTGCCCCCGCCGCCCGACGAGGAGGAGTCGAAGGGATCGACCCGGCAATCAGGAGGGGTCGACGGCGCCGTGTTCGAGGCGTTCCCCTTGTGGAGCTGGATGTTCCCCCCGCCAGGGCCGGGACCGCCCAGGTCGGAGATCTCCATGTAGCCGTTGGACAGTTTGATCCCGAAGATGTCGTCGCGTCCCGGCTCGCCGTTGTCGGTGACCCGGACGCGGTAGTAGAGGTTCTCGCCCCGGTTCGTCTGGGCGGTGCCGCAGATGTCCCGCGTCTTCGCATCGACGTACAGGTAGGCCGTGACGCTCGTTCCCTTGACGTGATAGTCGAGACCGTGGTCGATGTAGTTGAGGTGGCCCCACCAGGACCCGTTCTTGACGCCACCCCCGACTCCGAAGTTCCCCATCGCCCCGGCGTGGGTCACGATCCACCCGCCGCCGGTCACGAAGTCGAGCGCCACGGGCTGCTCGTTGGGCCAGGCGCGCAGCGAGCCGACGCTGCCGCCCAGGATCAACAAGACCACCGCAAGCAAGGAGATGAATCTGAGCACCGTTCTATGCATCGTTGTCCCTCGTCTGGTTGTCGAAACGTTCATCTGGGTCTCCGCTACCTTGTGCCCATCGGGGTTCCTACAACACCGGCGGCAGAGGCAGGGGAGGCAGCGGCGACGTCGATCCACCGGTCGGCATGCCGGCCGCCGCCGAGGCGACCACCACGTCGGCGACCCCGTCGATGATGACGTGGACCGCGTTCACGACGACGCCGGTGGAGGAAGCCTGCTGCTCGTTCAGAATCAGCCGCCCTCCCAAGAGGGGGATCGTCTGGTTCGGCGCGCCGGTCACCGCGACCGGCAGGCCGTTGATCGCCAGGCCGTCGACCTGGGACACCCCGACCGGCAACGCGCCCGTCACCGCCAGGGCCCTAGACATGACGAAATCGGCGGAGATGCCGTTGCCGGCCACGCTCATGTCGAGGGCGCCGAGCGAGGCCTCGGAGTACGCCTGGTCGGTCCAGCCGATGGTGGCGGCGTGCAGGACCTCTCCCGCGAGCAGGGAGGGAACGGTCCCTTCGAGGAGCGACGCTTCGCGCACGTCGCTCGAGCCCGCGAGATCTCCGGTGCTGGAGAGCACCGTCGTCGATCCGAGCAGGGTCGCCTGCACCACCTTGGCGTTCCCGCTCGCGGTCTGGGCCTGCGCCGCGTCGGGCCAGCAGAGAGCCCCGGCCAGCGACAGGGCGGCCGCGCCCAGCATGCGGAGAGTTTGGGTGGTCTGTCTCATGATTACGACTCCTCCTTCTTGTCCGGGCCCGGATCACCGGGCCCCGTTGCTTTCGCCCGGCAAGATGCCATCACGGGCTTGGCCGCGCCATCAGGCTGATCGCGCAAGGGGCGGGCGTGGGATCCACCGCGCCCAGGGCCGAAAACCCCCGAGTCGCCGCGGGACGGCCCGGAGCGGCCATCCGGTGATCACCTCCCCCGTTCCAGGGATGCGCGCCGATTGACGGACGCGCGCGGTCGCCATACGTTCGTGGGCAGGCCCGTCCGATTGGCGCGCGGAGGGCCAGGAGGCGTGATGCGCGGGGATTCGATCGGGCAGCGGGTGCGGGCGAGCCTGGCGCGGCATGGCGCGCCCAGGACATTCTTCTATTTCGCCCTGAAGAGCCTCAACCGCGTCGTCTGGGTCAGGATCCTGAAGGGCTTCCACATCGAGGACCCCGATCCGGCCTACCTGGGCGCGCCCGAACGCTACCGCTGCGGATTCCTCGACGAGCAGGCGCTCGCCGGCTATTGCGGGCGGGAGGACTACGAGCTGCCCGAGGCCTTCCTGCGGAGCGCCCTGGGGAAGGGCGACGAATGCTACGGCATCCTGGCGGGCGGCACTCTGGCGGGCTACGGCTGGTACTCGAAGACGGCCACGGAGGTCACCGATGACCTGCGCCTGCACTTCGACCGGCGGTACATTTACATGTACAAGGGCTTCACGCACCCGGAGCATCGCGGGCAGCGGCTGCACGCGATCGGCATGACCCAGGCGCTCGCGGCCTACCGCGAGCGCGGCCATCGAGGGCTCGTGACGTTCGTCGAGGCCGACAATTTCGACTCATTGAAGTCGGTGCGCCGGATGGGCTACCGCTGCTTCGGAAGCCTTTTCGTGGTGCGGATCCTGGGGCGGTACCTCTCCCTCACCACCCCGGGGTGCGGCGAGTACGGGTTCGGGCTGGAGACCGCCCCGGGAGCCCGCCCCGCCCGCGGCTCGGCGCCCGCCTGAGGCCCGCTCCCACGTCGGTGCCTGGCGCCCTCCCAGGAAGCGCAGGAACCCCGCCACGGTCGCTCCGTTCAGCAGGCAGATCACGAAGGGCAGGGACAGGAAGCCCGGACGCCTGCCGGCGTTCCCGCGCATGCCTGCCGCGAGCGCCGCAGCGTAGAACGCGGCCTGGCCGGCGAGGAGGGCGCGGTAGAGCGGATCGGCGGCGAGCAGGGCGCTGGCGGCCAGCGCCCCCCCGAGCAGCGCCGGCCCCAGGAGGCGCAGCCCCTTGTGCGACACCGTCTGGATGAACAGCCGGTTGCGCCACGGGACGAGGAGCCAGGGCTGGCGCGCGAAGAGCTGGAAGTTCCCGGCCAGCGTCCGCACCTTGCGGGTCCACTCCTCCCGCGCCGTTTTCGCGGCCCGATCGTAGGCGCGCGCGCCCGGCTCGAACACCACCCGGAACCCGCGCCGGGCGATCGTCAGCGGGATGAGCACGTCGTCCAGGAGCGTGTCCTCGGGGATCGCCTCGAACAGGTCGCGGCGGAGGGCGTAGATCGAGCCCGTGGCGCCCACCGTGGAGTCGACGCGGCTCTCGTTGAGACGGATCCACTTCTCGTAGCGCCAGTAGAGGCCGATCCCCTCTTCCGCCGTCGTGGCCTCCGGGTCCTGCGTCAGGAGGAGCTCGCCGCTGGCGGCGCCCACGCGGGGGTCCGCGAAGGGCGCGACCAGTGCGCGCAGGGCGGTCGCCTCGAACCGCTGCCGCGCGTCGGC
>QHXZ01000135.1 GCA_003223165.1 Acidobacteriota bacterium | reverse complement strand
CTTCGAAGCGGCCGTGAAGCCGGGCGACCGGGTCCACGAGGGGAGCGTCCTCGGGACGATCGCCGACGCGCACGGCGACACGGTCGAGACGCTCGTCGCCCCGGCCGGGGCGCAGATCGTCCTGGGCGTCTGCACCTATCCCGCGGCCCCGACCGGCGGCTGGCTCCTCGAGCTGGGGACAGGCCTGACCGAGATGCGGGTGGCCCCGGCCGCTGCCGGCGGCCGCTGATGCCGCGCGGGCTCGAGCCGCGCACCGACACGGCCCTCGCGGAGAAGGGCTGAGCCGCCCGAGGGCGGTTCCCCGGCCCCGGGCGGCTCCGCTTCTCCTTGCCCGACTTCCCGTTCAGCAGTTGTGCGTGGCGCAGCCGGTGTTGGTCGTCCGGCAGTTGGTGCCGCTGCCGACGTCGCAATAGTAGTGGTTGATGAACGGCTCCCGGTAGCAGCGCGTATCGGTGCAGGGCGGCTTCGCGGCCAGGACCGCCGGGGCGGCCAGGTCCGAGAGAGCGGAGAGGTAAGGCGACGGACCCGCCGGAGCGGGGACGATCGCCAGCGGGACGAAGGTCATGGCGAAGAGGATCGCCAGGACCCGGGCGGCGAACCTGCGCGGGTTGGCCATGGGGCTTCCCTCCTTCGACGTGTCATCGGTCCGTGCCGCATGACCGGACGGCCCGATGCGGCAGTCGATCGGGTCGCTATTTACCCCTCGCCCGTCGCGGGTGTCAAGTGGGCGGGGCCGATCGACCCTGCTAACGTTTCCGGCGCCCGTGCGTCTATCAAGGCGTAGGGCAGGATACCGTGGATCGTGCCGCCAACCGACGATCGTGCGCTCATCGACGAGGCCCGAACGGGCAGCGCCGCAGCCTTCGAGGAGCTGGTGCGCCGTCACGACCGGCCCGTGCTGCGGCTGGCGCTCGGCCTGCTGCGCTCCGAGGAGGATGCCCGTGACGTCTACCAGGAGACCTTCCTGCGCGCCTACCGCTCCCTGCGCGAGTTCCGCGGCGCGTCCAGCCTCCGCACCTGGGTCCTGCGCATCGCCACGAACCTCTGCCTCGACCATATGCGTCGGGTTTCGTCCCGCCCGGAGGGAGCCGGGGCGGCGCGCGGGCACGGCGGCCCCGGCGACGGCAAGGAGGACGGCGCGGGCGGCGACCCGGCGCTGCGGCTGGCGGACGAGCGTCCGGCGCACGACCCCGAGCGTGCCCTCGCCAGCGGGGAGGCGCGACGGAGGATCGCCGCGGCCCTGGCCGGCCTCCCGGCGCGCGAGCGGCTGGTCTTCGAGCTGCGCCACTACGAAGGACTGCGGCTGCGCGAGATCGGCGACATCCTCGAGACGTCCGAGGAAACGGCCCGCAACTGCCTGTTCCGGGCGCACCGCGATCTGCGCGCCGCCCTCGGCGACCTGCGCGACCCCGCCCGGGACCCGGCGGCCGGTCGCAACGATCCGGCGCGCGCCGGAACCTGAATCGAGGGGTGCGAGGTGGAGACCATGAACTGCGAAGAGGCCAGGCGGGCGATCCTCCCGCTGCTCTACGACGAGCTGGACCCGGCGGAGAAGCGCGACGTCGGGAGCCACCTCGCGACCTGCGATGGCTGCGCCGCCCTGCTGGCGGAGGAGCGGCGCCTTCTGGCGCTCCTGGACCGCCCGGTCGTGGAGCCCGCCGAGGAACTGCTGCAGCGCTGCCGCCGCGATCTCAGGGACGCCCTGGCAGGCGCGACGATCGCCGCCGGCGCGGGCGGCGCCGGCGCCCGGCCGGGGCGGGCGCGGCAGGCCGCCTCCTGGCTCTGGGCCTCGCTGCGCCTGTCGCCCGCCTTCTCCCTGGCCCTGCTGGCGACCGGCTTCCTGGCGGGGTGGATGGCGATGGGGAACGGCCTGCCGGTCTTCGCGAGGCTTGCGGGCAGGGCCCTGGGCGGCCAGGACGCCGAGGCGGGCACCACCAGCGTCAGCGCCCTGGTCGCCGACCCGAAGACCGACCTGGTCCGGGTCAGCTACGACACGCTGCGCCGATCGTCCCTCGAAGGGTCGGCCGACGATCCCGCCATCCGGCGGCTCCTGGTCTCCACGGTGCGCGACAGCCCGAACGCCGGCCTGCGCCTGGACGCGATCGACGCACTGCGCCGCCGGGCCGGCGACCTGGAGGTCCGCGCGGCGCTCGTGCGCACGGTGCAGGAGGATGTCAACCCCGGCGCGCGGCTGAAGGCGATCGACGCGCTCGAGGATCGGGCGCGGCACGACCCGCTGGTGCGCGCCGCCGTCATCGCCGCCCTCCTGAAGGACGGCAACCCAGGTGTGCGCGTGCGCGCCATGGATGTCCTGTCGCAGGCGCGCGATCCCGAGGTCCTGCCGGTCTTCGAGCGCCTGGCGCGCGAGGATCCGAACGACTACGTGCGCATGCGATCGGCGGAGGCGGCGGACAGGCTCCT
Source organism: Acidobacteriota bacterium (assembly GCA_003223165.1). Taxonomy (GTDB): domain Bacteria; phylum Acidobacteriota; class Polarisedimenticolia; order Gp22-AA2; family Gp22-AA2; genus QHXZ01. The sequence continues at coordinate 2,784 of QHXZ01000135.1, read as the reverse complement.
GGCCGCGGCGCGGGGGGAGGAGCGATGAGCGCCTGCCGCCGCCCGGCCGTGGCCCTGGGCCTGCTGCTCGGCCTGGCGGCCGCTCCCGCGCTCGCCCAGGAGGCCCGCTATTACCGGGAGGGGCGCCACCTGGTGCACGAGCTGGCGGGGACGATCCCGGCCACGCCGCGCATCCGCGTGGCCGCGGACCTGGGCGCGGTCGAGGTCGAGGGGGCGCCGGGGGGCGAGGTGCGCTACCGGATCCGGGTGCGGGTGGCCGCGCGCGACGACTCCGAGGGGCGCCGGCTCCTGGACGGCCTCCTGGTCAGCGCCAGCCGCCGCGGCGACGAGTTGCTCTTCCAGGGACAGGCCACGCGGCCGGACGCCGGCCGCGGTCTCAGCGCCGAGTTCCATCTGACCGTGCCGGCCGCGACGCGCCACCTCGAGGTGGCCACCGGCGCCGGCGACGTGCGGGCCCGGGGTGTCCTGGGGACCTGCTCGCTCACGACGCGCGGCGGCGCGATCGGGGCCGAGGACCTCGGAGGCTCGTTACGGGCCGAGACGCGTGGGGGGAGCATCGAGGTCGGGCGCGTGGGGGGCGAGGCCGCCCTGTCCACGGCTGGCGGCGGCGTGCGGCTTGCGGCCGCCGGCGGCGGCGTGACGGCGCAGACGTCGGGAGGCGACGTGGTCCTGGGGCGCGCCGGGGGCGACGTGCGCGCCCAGACGGGCGGCGGCAACATCTCGATCGAGGAGGCGGCCGGCAGCGTCGTGGTGGAGACCAGCGGCGGCAATATCGAGGTCGGGCGCGCCGCCGGCAAGGTCTCCGCGGCCACCGCGGGCGGCAGCATCCGCGTCGCCTCGGCGCGCGGCGGGGCGCACTGCGAGACGGCGGCCGGGCCGATCGATATCGGGTCGGTGGAAGGGCCGATCCGCGCGGTCACCTCCGCCGGCAGCATCCGCGCCGTCGTGATCCGCGGCCGCGCCGCCTTCTCCGATTCCAGCCTGGAGGCCTGGCAGGGCGACGTCACGATCGTCCTGCCCGACGCCCTTCCGCTCACCATCCGGGCGCTGGTCGACAACCCGGCGGGACACCCTATCCGGAGCGAATTCCCCCTGACGATCACGCGCGACACCGAGGTGGCCGGACGTCCGATGGAGATCGCCGAGGGCAGCATCGGCGGCGGCGGGTCGCTCCTCAAGGTGCGCACGCTGGGCGGCAACATCGTCATTCTCAAGGCGAAGAATTCCAACCCCTAGCAGGAGGTGGATCATGGTCCGCAAGGCGGTCGTCATCCTGGGCGCCTGGCTGTTCCTGTTCGCGTTCCTCTTCTTCCTGGGCGGCGCGGCCCCGCCGCCGCCCCAGCCGGCCCCTCCCGCGCCTCCCGCCCCTCCGACGCCGGAGGCCGAAGAGTCGGGCCGGACCTTCTTCTTCAACTCCGGCGGGTCGTGGCTGGGCGTCAGCATCGCCGACATCGGCGCCGATCGTGCCCGCGAGCTGAAGCTCAAGGAGGAGCGTGGAGCGGAGGTCCAGTCCGTGATGCCCGACAGCCCCGCGGCCGAGGCCGGCCTGAAGGAGAAGGATGCCATCCTCGAGTACCAGGGGACGCGTGTCGAAGGCGTGGCGCAGCTGACGCGCCTGGTCGGCGAGACCCCGGCCGGGCGCACGGTCGACCTGGTGATCTGGCGCGACGGGGGCACGCGCCAGGTGAAGGTCAAGATGACCGAACGCGAGCCTTATTTCGGACACGGCGGCCACTTCTTCCACAGGCGGATTGAGATCCCGCCGATCGAGATCCCGGACATCGACATCCCGGACATCCCCGACCTGGAGAGCATCCCGTCGTCCGTCCGCCTGGGCGTGCAGATCGAGAACCTGAACGAGCAGCTCGGCGAGTACTTCGGCGTGAAGGACGGCGAGGGGGTCCTGGTCCGCTCGGTGAGCAAGGGGAGCCCCGGCGAGTCGGCCGGGTTGCGCGCGGGCGACATCATCGTCAAGATGGCCGGCGAGGCGATCTCCGACGCCTCCGACCTGCGCAGCGCCCTGCGCGACAATCGCGGCAAGCAGGTCGCGATCACCATCGTGCGGGAGAAGCGGGAGCAGAACCTGAGCGTCACCCTCCCGAAGAAGGAGGATCGGTCCTCCGGGAAGGCGGCGGGCGCCCCCGGCCGCCGCCAGGATCTGCGCCTGAAACTGGATAAGGCCCAGAAGCTGGCCGACAAGGCCGGAAAAATGGACGACGCGCGGGTCTTACGCCTTGAAATGCGGCGAAACCTGCAGGGGCCGCGCCCCGTTATATAGATTTGCAGTGAGATTGCCCGGGCCGTTCCTCCCACCTCACTAAGCAGTCGGCAGGCCCGGGGCCCAAAGCGGGCGCCGGGCTCCCACCTTTCCCTCCAGGATTTTGGATCGGCGCCCTCGCGTGGGCGACCCGCGCCCCTGCGCGTTCCTTGGCATCGCAGAGGAGGCAACCCATCGAGGATGGGGGGGGCTCTTGGGAGGTCCGGGGTGGGGCAGGCCGCGTCGCGCGCGGCATCCGCAGCGGCGGTAAGGCTCCCAGTACCCTGCCAGTCAGCGCCGCGAGGACCAAGGCGCGCGACGCGGCCTGCCCCGCCCTGCACAACCCAAGGTGCCGTCCGCCTGCGTCCTTGATGGATCGCCCCCGATGCCATAGTCTATCGGGCCGCAGGAGGGGCACGTGTCGAACGTGATTGAGGCCCGCGGCCTGACCAAGAAGTACGGCGACCTGACCGCCGTGGATGGGATCGATTTCTCGATCCGGGCGGGGGAGTGCTACGGCTTCCTCG
>QHXZ01000134.1:4010-9222 GCA_003223165.1 Acidobacteriota bacterium | reverse complement strand
AGCTCTTCCTTCACCCGCCCCGTGTCGAGGGCGAGCGTCTTCGCGTAGCGCATCAGGTCGGAGTCGTCCAGGGCGGCCTGGTGCTCGAAGAGCAGATCGTGCATCTCCCAGAACTTGTCCTGGACGGCCGCGGCCTCCGCCGCTTCCGCGGCGCGAACGGCATGCGGGTGCATTTCGGCCAGGGGAAAGTTTCGGAAGACCAGGCGGAGGCCGCGCCCCATGCGCCGCTGCACCTCGCGGACGATCGGATACGCCCCCCCGCAGTGCGGGCATTCATAATCGCCGTACTCGACGAGCGTCACCGGCGCGTCGTCGGGGCCGGCGCGATGGTCGGACTCGGACACTGCCGGCGTCAGGCGGCTCATCGTGTCCCCTTTGCCGTGCCGATCTTCTCGAGCGCTTCGAGAATGCCGTCGGCGCCCGGATTCACGCCGACGGGAGAGACGTAGGACCAGCGAACGACGCCGTCGGCATCGATGACAAAGAGCGCCCGCTCGCAGAACCCGTCCTCGGCCCGATAGACGCCATACCGGCGCGCCACCTCGCCCTTCGGCTCGAAATCGGCCAACAGCGGGAAATGCAGCTTGCGATCCGTGGCGAAGGCCGCGTGGCACCAGGACCCATCGACGGAGATCCCGAGGAGCCGGGCCTTGAAGCGCCCGAACTCCTCGCGCAGCTCGTTGTAGAGCGCCATCTGGTCGCCGCAGACGGGGCTCCAGTCGGCGGGGTAGAAGGCCAGGATCACCGGCCGGCCGCGAAGCTCCGACAGCCTGACCTTCTGATCGGGCGTGGACGGCAGCGTGAAGTCGGGCGCCATGATTCCGGCCGAGAGTGCCGAGGCTGTCATGTCCGTCCTCCCCTACTGTTCGTACTTCTCGACGACATCCGGCGGCCGGACCTGCGCCTTCTCGGGGTCCTGACCGAATTCCCGCAGCGCCCGACGCTGCCGCAGCAGGTCCCAGCACTGATCGAGCTCGATCTGGACCTCTTTCAGCCGCCGATGGTCGGCGTCCGACAGGCCCTTCTGTCCGTAGAGCTGATGCTCTTCCTTCACGAGTTCCTCGATGTGTCTGCGCACCGGCTGATCGGCATCCTGATCCTTCATTTTCGAGTCTCCTGATTAAGGTTCTACTGAAGCGGCCGCGTCGCGTTCGCCAGCACGACCAGCGACAGGACGCCGACGACATGGCACGGCAGCAGGGTGAACGTCGCCGTCGACATCCCTAGAATCATCGCTCGCCTCTTCTGTCGCGCGACCGGCTGCCGCGCGAGGCGGATCCGCAGGAACACATCTCCTGATTCCAACAGAATCGTTGTGTGACTCTTCTACCCCACTCTGCGCGCCGAGTCAACCGGAGGCGCCTTCGATCGGAGGCGCCTTCGATGGCGCGCCGACCCGCCCCCTCCTTACGGAATCGGCTCCCCGAGGGGCCCTTCGGGCTCACGGACGGTGCGGCGCCACAAGGCCCGGCCGGACTCTGTCTCGGTCGCCACGAGCGCGAGGCCACCTCCGGTCTCGAGCGTCGTCCAGTGTCAGCAGCGCCATCGCGGCACTGGCCCGGTACCTGCCACCATGAGGTCTCTTCGTACCCGCCTCGCGCTGGGTCGGGAGGTGACGTGTGCCGTTCAGGATACAAACGCCGGTGTCACCCGTCAACCATGCTTGCGAGCGGCGGAACTCCGCCTCGCCCAACACTCTCTCAACCAGATTCCCTCCATCGTTTCCTCGGCCGATGCGGGCTGCGGCATAATCGTCGCATGATCTCCCGTTCACCTTGGCGCGCTTCCAGGGGCCGTTCGCGATGGAGGCGCGCGCGCTGGGTCCGGAGAGCGACCGCGCGGCGCCTCGCACGGTGGGGCCGGCGCCTGGCGCGGTCGGCGCGGCGCTCGATCAAGGCGTTGCGGACCGCGCCGCCTTCGGTCCGGATCCTCGCGGGCACCGTTGTCCTTCTTGCCGCCTGGGCCGTGGCCAACTGGTCGTACCAGGCGATCCGCAAGCCGACCGAGCTGTTCTTTCCCGTGAGCGGCGCTCTCGCCAAGGCTCCCGCCGAAACGTGGAGGAGTTACGCACCGCTCTTCAACGAGCATTCGACCGCCGTCATCACACCCGCATTCCTTGCCGCGCTCGCACAAGTCGAAGGGGCGGGGAACCCCCTGGCGCGGACGTACTGGCGCTGGCGCCTGGCGGGGAATCCATTCAAGGTGTATCAGCCGGCGTCGAGCGCGGTCGGCATGTACCAGATGACGGATGCGACCTTCAGCGAGGCGAAGCGTTACTGCATCCACGACCACGTGGTCGTCGAGGTCGGCGCCTGGCTCGACCCATCGTCGTGCTGGTTCAACGTCCTCTACAGCCGCGTCCTGCCGAGCCATGCCATCGAGATGACGTCGGCCCTCCTGGATCGACGTGTGGCGAACGCGATCGAGCGCCATCGTGCCGCCGGGGTCACTCCCGAGCGGCGGCAGGATCTGGCCGCCGTGATCCATCTGTGCGGGGCGGTGACGGGCGACGCTTATGTGGCGCGCGGCTTCCGCCTGGCCGCCCGCCAGCGCTGCGGCGACCACGACGTCGGCGCCTACCTCGCGCAGGTCAACGCGATGAAGCGGCAGTTCGCCCGCATGGCGGCAGCCGGCTAGGGGATGAGGATCTCCTGCGTTGGTAAAGCCCTTCAGGGCTTCGGCGGCATCGCAGGTCGAGCTTCGGTGTACCGGGTGCCGGTGGGGCCGAAACCGGTGATCTGCACGACGACTGCGGTGTTTCCCGTGCGCGCGAAATGCGGCTCGTTCGGAGGCTCGGTATAGAAGCTTCCCGGGGGAAGCGCCTTGAGCCGCGACTCCTCAAACCGGGACCCGTACCCGAAATACCAGGTGCCCGAGATGACGGTCGCCACCCGATCATCCGGATGGTCGTGCGACTCGATGCGGGTGTTGGCGGGCACCAGGAGCTGGATGGTGTAGAGAGCGGACCGGGTCGGATCCCCCTTCAGCACGCGCGTCTGGATTCCTGAGACCCCCGAGGTCCCCGCGCTCGGGCCCGTCTGGCTCAGTGCGTCGATCTCGCTCGGAATCAGACGCAGTTGGGACCCCGCTTCCTGTGCGCGACCCGCCGCATAGAGGAACGCGGCCGCGAGCGCGCCCGTCAGTAGGACTTTTCTCCAGCTCATGGCCCTCCTCCTAGCGCGATCGATCGATGAACGCGACGAGCTGCGGAATGACCTGATCCGGAGCCTCTTCCATCAGCCAGTGCCCGGAGCCCTTGATGACCACTCCTTGAACGTCCGTCGCCACCAGGCGCGCCTGCTCGATCAGGAACTCTCCCGACGCCTTCTCGCCCGTCAGCACGAGCACCGGCATGGCCAGCCGCGCCGCCCCCCATTGGGCGAAGTCCTGCGCGTCACGCTCGAAATTGCGGAAGTACTCGAACCCGGCGTGGATCGCCCCGGGCTGGGCGAAGGCTCGTGCGTAGATCTGCCGGTCCGCCTCCGGCACCGAGTGCTTTCGGTCGGCCGCGAAATCGTTCCAGAAGTGCTCGAGGTAGATCCGCTCGCGCCCCGTGACGAGCGCCAGCGGCGTCTCTCCGTAGAAGTGAAAATGCCACAGGTCACGCATCAGCCAGACGTCCTTCCAGTTGCCGATGCCCGGCAGAAAGGCATCCATCAGCACCAGACGATCGGTCTCCTGGGGAAACTGGGCGGCGTAGGCGTAGGCCACCATCAAGCCGATGTCGTGACCGACGATGGTCGCCCGGTCGAATTTCAGCGACTTCGTCAACTCGTGAATATCCACGGCCATCGTCTTCTTGTCGTAGCCGGTGTCCGGCTTGGCCGATTCACCCGCGCCGCGCAGATCCGGAACGACGACCGTGTGGCTCTTCGCGAGCAGCGGCATGATCGGCAGCCACATGTGGCCGGTCTCGGCGAAACCGTGCAGCAGCACGACCGGGCTGCCCTTTCCGCCGATGAGGTAATGCAGTCGGGTGCCGTTGACTTCGGCGAACCGATCGGAAAAGCCGGGGGGGTTGACGGCACCGCCCGCGGCCAGTAGTGCGGGAACCGTCACGAGCCATGCAACCCCGGCGACGACCGCGGCGGCAGGGCGACCGCGTCTGGGCAATCCTGGTCGATCAGGCATCGAACCCTCGCTCAACCCTTGAGGAAGGAGATCAGCTCCTCGTTCACCAGCTCCTTGTGAGTCGTGCATATTCCGTGCGGGGCGCCCTTGACCACCTTGAGCTTCGCGTTCTTGATGATCTTCGCCGACAGCAGGGCGGAATCGGCGATCGGGACGATCTGGTCGTCGTCACCGTGCAGGACCAGCGCCGGCACGTCGATCTTCTTGAGGTCCTCGGTGAGATCGGTCTCGGAGAACGCCTTGATGCAGAAGTACGAGGCAGGGAGGCCGGCCATCATCCCCTGGAGCCAGAAGGACTCGCGCACGCCCTCCGAAATCCTGGCCCCGGGCCTGTTGTAGCCGTAGAACGGCAGGCTGAGATCCTTCCAGAACTGCGAACGATCGGCCAGGACACCGGCGCGTATCTGGTTGAACGCCTCGATCGGCGTGCCGCCCGGGTTGGCGGGCGTCTTGAGCATCAGCGGAGGAACGGCTCCGATCAGGACGGTCTTGGCCACACGCTTCGTACCGTGGCGCCCGATGTAGCGGGCGACTTCCCCGCCGCCCGTGGAATGCCCGACATGAACGGCGTCTCTCAGATCGAGCTTCTCGGTCAGCGCCGCAAGATCGTCGGCGTAGGTGTCCATGTCGTTGCCGTTCCATGGCTGGCTCGACCGGCCGTGGCCGCGGCGGTCGTGCGCGATGCAGCGGTAGCCGCGGGCGGCGAGAAAGAACATCTGATCCTCGAAGGCGTCCGCGCTCAGCGGCCAGCCGTGGCTGAAGACGACGGGCTGACCCGTGCCCCAGTCCTTGAAATAGATCTCCGTACCGTCCCTGGTCGTGATCGTGCTCATGGGGATCCTCCTCGGGGGTTCGTGGGACGCCCGGCGGGTGCGCCGACAATCGTTCCTGACCGATGCGGCGGAGTATAGCCGCATTCGAGCCGGACGATCGAAATATCACGGGCTGGTGTTGGACCTCCTGGGGGAGCACCGATGAGATCGACGCCTGAGGAGAGCCCGATCACCTCGCTGGCCCCGATGGCGACTCAGCGCCCCGCCGCCTGTTTGCCGGACAGGGTCAAACAGGTGCTGCTCGCGCG